>JBGSYY010000269.1:0-3395 GCA_041750675.1 Isosphaeraceae bacterium
CGCCGCGTCCCTCCGCCAGCGCCGCCTCGACGAACTCACTGACCGCCACGCCAACCCCCTCAGCCCCAGCCATGATTCGCCTCCAACCACTCAAGAATCCACGCAATCATAGACGCGGAAAAGCGATGCGTCATCGTCCGATTTTTGTCCGATCACCGTATACTACGAGTACAGTCCCACTTCCGACATTTCCGGCCCTCGCTTGCTCTATCATGCGTGTTCATCTCGATGTCCTTGAAGGTCCCCGCAAGGGACGCGCGTTTGTCTTCAATACTCACGACATGTTCATCGTCGGACGCTCTCGGTTCGTCCCCTGTCCGATCCCCGAGGATGAAGCTCTTTCACGTGAACATTTCATCATTGAATTCAATCCTCCTCGCTGCGTGATCCGTGATCTGGACAGCCTCAACCACACCTTCGTCAACTCCCGGAAAATCCAGCAGGCGCGGCTCAGTTCCGGTGATTGCATCAGCGCCGGCCAGAGCGTCTTTAGGGTCCGCTTCGAAGGAGTTCCTCGCGCTCGCGATTCGAGTGTCATCATCTCCCCCATCGATCTTCCCGCCCAGGCAGCGGCCAAGCCCACCTCGGCGCCTGGCCTCGAAACCGCCGAATCCGAGTCGATCGCCGGCCTTGTCATTGTCTGTGCCGCATGCGGGAAGCCCGCGCCGATCGACGTCGATATCGCCAGCAACGACGATTCCGACCTCACTGGCTCGATCCAGTGGCTTTGTGACGACTGCCGCGACGAAGCCGACCTCCTTCCCCAGTTCATCCCCTACCACACCACTCTGCGTGAGCTGGGCCGGGGTGCGATGGGCGTCGTCTACCTCGCCCGCGACAACCGCAACGGCCGCAAGGTCGCCCTCAAACTGATCGCCCCCGAAACCGCCGCCGCGCGTTCCGCCGTCGAGCGCTTCCTCCGCGAGACCGCCGTCCTCGCTCGACTCAAACATCCGAATATCATCGAGCTTTACGAACAAGGCACCGAGCGCGGACGCTTTTGGTTCGCCATGGAATATGTCGACGGCTGCAACCTCGAATGGTTCGCCCACGAGAACCCCGGTCGCTACCCCGTCAACCAGGCCTGCCGCATGGCCTGCCACGTTCTGAAGGGACTCGAGCACGCCCACGGCCTCGGATTCGTGCACCGCGACATCAAGCCCGAAAACATTCTGATCGGCCAGGGCCCCAAAGGCCTGATCGCCAAGGTTTCCGACTTTGGTCTGGCCAAAAGTTACCAGTCGCACGGTTTCTCCGGCCTGACCTTCTCCGGCGAAATGCGCGGGACCATCCCCTTCATGCCACCCGAGCAAATGCGCGACTTCCGCACCGTCACCCCCTCTGCCGACCTCTATTCCACCGCCGCCACCCTCTACTTCCTCATCACTGGCCACTTCCTTTACGACGAGGACATCGAAGCCGACCCCATTCGCCTGCTCCTCGAGGCCACGCCGGTCCCGATCCAGCACCGCCGCCACGACGTCCCCACCGGACTGGCCGTCGTGATCGAAAAATGCCTGCGCCGCGAACCCGAAGATCGCTACCCCAACGCGACCGAGATGCGCCGCGCCCTCAAGCCGTTTTGTTAACGGTTCGTTGATCTTCGTCCCCAGGCGACCCCTGGCATCTTGCCGTACCTCCCTCTCAGAGATACGCTGACCAACTATGGGCCTTGGCACCCCAAGGATCGCGACGACGCGTCGATTTTCCTCGGTCTCGATCACCGGCTCCGGCCTCGGATGTCTCTTCCTGCCTCGACGCGAATGCCTGTGGCGGAGCCGTCTCTCAACTCTCTTTCCCTCCAAGAAAGGTGTGAATCCATGATCATCGGCAAGATTTGGCGATCTCTCAAATCCCAGCTTAACAAGCTGGCGAACTGGTTTGCCGGGAAAGACCCCGTCGCCCAGCTCCAGTACGAATACGACCGCTCCGTCGATCAGCTTCGCGAGGGCCGGGAGGGCCTCGCCCAGTACCGCGCCCTGGTCGAGCGGGTCACTAACCAGGTCGAACAGAATCAAAACAACGTCGCCGTGATCGAGGCCAAGATTCGCGCCTACCTCAAGGCCAACGACCGCGACGCTGCCGGCCGCTACGCCCTCGACCTCCAGAAGGCCAAGGCGCAGCTCAAGGAGAACGAACAGCAGCTTCAGCTTCACGAAACCGCGTACACCAACCACCTCACCAAGATCAAGCACGCCGCCAAGAAGCTCGCTGACCTTCAGGAAAAGATCCATAAGTACGATGCCGAGCTGAAGATGAGTAAGGCCGAGGCCGAGATGGGCGAACTCGCCAAAACGTTCCACTTCGACGTCACCACCGACTTCGGCCAGGTCGAAAAGATCATTCAGGATAAGATAGCCCTCAACCGCGGTCGCGCTCGCGTTGCTGCCGATCTCTCCGGCGAGGGCCTCGAAAACGTCCAGAAAGAGATGGCCATGGAGAAAGTCCTGGCCGAGGACGCCCTCGAGCAGTTCGAGCGTGAGAATAAGCTGGGCGCTCCCTCCAGCTACAACGCCCTCCCGGGCTGATTCTCCCATCGCGACATCCGTCTCCAACATCGACCATCATCTCCACTTCATCAGGAATCGACAGATGAGCAAGAAAGATAAGCACGACAAGGACGGCGACGGCCGCATCGACTGGCTCGACGACAAGGACGGCTCGCCGCTGATCGACGACTACGCCAAGAAGCTCGGCCACTTCATCGACGCCATCGCCGATGGCAAGATCGACTCCAAGGAGCTTGCCCACCAGGAAAAGCGGGTCACCGAGCACCTCAAGAATGTCGATAAGATGCTCAACGACGAACAGCATGCCGCCGTCACCGAGCTGATTTGCGAGGTCTCAGCCTACAGCGCCATGCAGATCCTCGGTGTCCTCTCCGAGTCCGCTCCCAAGACCAAGCTCAACCTCTAAAAAGCAAGCGTCCATGATGTCAGGGCATACCCTCTCGCATTGAGAGGGTATGCCCTTTTTTCGAATTTAAGACGTTATACAGTCCCCAGGATTTGTTCGAGGAATGGGTTGAAGCGCGACGCGGCGCGTCCTGGATCCCCGCCTGCGCGGGGAGGACTTGTTTGGGGAGCCCCTGCGATCGGCCTGCAATCGTTACCTGGAATTCTCATTAAAGCATCTTAATATCTTTGTATCATTTTGGTCACCAGCTCGACTGCGACGACCCGGTGTCACCCCCATCGCCGCCACCCCAGGAGCTTTGGCTCGATCCTGACGATCCTGACGACGGCGTCCCTCCACCAATCCGACCCATTCCCGATCCACCGCCACCCCGGCCACCCATGTCGATTCGGAACCCGCCCCGCGACGAACCGGGTGCCATGCCCCGGAAAATCGCGTCCGCTACCTGGCCGGCCCCGATCACCCAGGCGTCCATGGGC
>JBGSYY010000270.1:0-7509 GCA_041750675.1 Isosphaeraceae bacterium
CATTCGGGTCGACGCCGTGGGGGATGTGGCGATCGGGGTTGAAGGTGAGGTCGCGAAGCTCGGCCTGGATTTTGGCGAGTGCGGAGTCGGCGCCGGGAAAGTCGTCGAGGCCGAGCCAGAGGGTTTGGGAGAGGACGAGGAAGGCGGGAGGGGGAAGCTCGAAAAACTCGGCGATGATGACATCGCCCAGTTCGTCGTACTTCGCGCCGCCGATGCCGTGGATGAACAGGTCGCCGAGAAAGAGGCGAGCGAACATGGTGGTGGTGAGTGCGCGAGTACGGATGCGGCGGCCGGATTGGGCGAGGTCGGTGAGCTGGGCGATGGCCTGGGTGGCGTTGGAATCGGGATGGAGGTCGAGGGTGGCGAAAGGCGGTTGGGCGGAGGCCTGGAGGTGTAGCTTGGAGCCTTCGGGTCGGACGAAGAGGGGTCGACGGCGGGGGTTCGCGGCGGTCCAGGTCCAGAATGGGGTTTCGATCCAGCCGTCCTGAGTGGCGAGGTCGGGAACGGGGTGGTTCCGGCTGCGGATGTGGTTGGCGCGGCGGTGATGGTCGAGGGCGGCGTTATGGATGCGGCGAAATGGATCGGCGTGGGCGAGAAGGTGGGTGGCGAAGCGGAGAAAGGGTGGGGTTTCGCACAGATCGGACAGGAAAACCTGGGCGAGATTCAGGCCCCAGGATTGTTCCAGTTCGTGGCGGGCGGCCGAGAAGCGTCGGCCGGGACGGAATGGGGCGGAAACCTGGTTGAGGACACGGGGCCAGAACGAGCCGATGATCGGCTGAGCGACGAGACCGCCGAGGGTTTTCAGGACCCTGGAATCAAAGTTGCGGAACAGGGCCTGGTCGGCGATGGTCCAGTCTTCATAGGGGGTTTCGGGAAGGGCGCGATCGAAGGGGACGGACAGGAGTTGGAGGCGGCCGTCGGGGCTGAGACTGGGGACGCGAAGGGCAGCGGCCTTGGGCAGGTCGTTATCGACGATGATATGGAGGCCGAATCCGCCGGCGCGGCGGGCGATGGAGCCGACCGCGAAATTTTTGACCCAGACGCCGGGGTGGAATAGCTCGGGCTGGTGACCGGTGACGACCCAGGGGGTTTGGTCGGAGCCGAGGGCGGATTGGTCGGCCAGGCCGGCAGCGGCGAGTACGGCGGCCCGGGCCTGGCGGCGGAGTTCGCAGGCGGGGACGCCCTGGATCATAGTGTCCCAGGCGTGGAGCCGGGCTGCATTGACCCGGAGCAATGAGGGAGCCTGGTCGAGGGACGGGTCGGCCAGAAGCTCGCCGTCGACGGCCGGGGCGCGGAGCCGTCGCGGACTCATGCACAACCGCTCCCGGCGGGCTGGAAACCGTGGCGAGCGATGGCGCGCCTGAAGATGTCGCGATAGTGGGCGAGGCGCACCTGGGGATCGTCGAGCGAGCCGCCGAAGGCTCGTTTTTCGTCGAGATAGATGAGCGGGACGGCGACCTCGGTGACGGTGAGGCCAAGGGCGGCAGCGTGAACCCAGAGTTCCAGGGGCATGGCGTAGCCGTCGTCAACGGTTTCCAGGCGGCGGAGGGCGGAAGTGCGATACGCCTTGAAACCGCAGAAGGCATCGGTGAGGTCGAACTGGAGACATTCGTTGAGCCAGCGGGTGACCTCGACGTTGATCAGCCGGCGCTGTTCGGGCGGGCGTTGGCTGGGGTCGAAGATCTGGAGATAGCGGCTGCCGGAGACGATGTCGAAGTGGGCGAGCGGAGCGGCGATTTCGGGGATGAGGGAAGGCTCGTGCTGGCCGTCGCAGTCGAGAGTGACGAGGCCGTCGTAACCGCCGTCGATGGTGGCCTGAAAGGCGGTCCGAAGGGCGGCGCCGTAGCCACGATTCTGGGGGTGACGGATGACCTTGATGCCGGAGATGGAGGCAAGAAGGTCGGGGGTTGAGTCGGAGGATCCGTCGTCCACGACCAGGATATTGCGGGCGTGGAGTTTGACGGCGGCGATTACCGGTTCGAGGTGGGCGGCTTCGTTGTAGACGGGTATGGCGGTGAGGATTCGCATGGTGGGGCGGGGTCCGAGAGAAGCGGAGTCCTCAGCCGACGATCCCAGAGAGCGACCAAGAGCCAAGGGGGATGCGACAGGCGGGGTGATTTCGATGGGGCTATTTTAGAGGGGATGGAGCGCAAGTCAACGAGCGTCATCCGCCCCGCGAGAGACCACCCACCCCTTGACGCATCCCGCGAGCGGGGAATAACATAAATCCATTGTTATACGTTCGGCGGAGTCATTCCGCCGCTCCTCGCCACACCGCTGCGACGGTCGACGCCAACCATGACTTCTCCACGCAAGAAAGACCCGGAAGCCTCGGGTTTGACGGGCACTCCGATTCCTGTAGCGCAGGAGCCTGAGCGAGTCGACGAGACTCAATCGCGATCGAAGGAGGCGGAGGCTCCGTGGACGCCGGAGCGGGTGGAGGGATGGAATCGCTATTTGGACCGCTATGTTGCGGGTGGTTTGCTGATTTTGGTGTTTTTGACGGCGTTGAAGCCGATCAGCAATTCGTCGATCTGGCCGCTGCTGCGTGCTGGCGAGTCAATCGTGAAGGGGCAGCCGATCACGGTCGACTCGTTCTCGTACACGCGGGCGGGTCAGACCTGGGTGAACGTGCCCTGGGTGTTCGAGGTGGCGAATTCGCAGCTTTATCGCCTGGTCGAGGGGGCGTTTCGCAGTGTGACCGAGCCGGATCGCGGCACGTGGGCGGCGGCCTCGGCCCTGATATTGCTGCATGCGACGCTTCTGGCTTTGGCGGCGTGGTTGATCATGTCGGTGCGGCGACCGGGGCCGGGGTTGTGGTGGGCGGCCCTGTGCGCTTTGGTCGCGATGGGCGGGTTCTTGATTCCGTCGGCTCGGGCGGCGCGTGAAATGGAACTGGCTCCGGGCGGCCTCGCGTATGGGCTGGATGCGGTTTCTCCGGATACGTGGGGTTTGGTACTGCTGGCTCTGGCGATCCTGCTGCTGCACTGGGGGCGTAATCTGGGCCGGGAGAAAGCACTTTGGGCGTTGCCTGCGGTGTTTGCGCTGTGGGCAAACGTGGACGACAGCGTTGGGTTCGGGCTGATCGTGCTGCTGGCCTGGGCGCTGGGCTGTGTTGTCGCATGGCTCAACGACGACCGGAGCGTCGATCGCAAGCCGCCCTGGTCGCGGTTGGCGATCGCGGGGGCGTGCGTGGTGGCGTGTCTGATCAATCCGTCGACGTATCGAATTTTCGGTGAGACGGTACTCCCGTACGTGGGGTCGTTCCAGCGGATGTTCATGCTGACGAATGATGTGCTGACGGAAGATCAACTGGGATATTTCGGGCCGATGAGCACACGGGTGTTCAATCGGCGTCTGGGCGAGGACGCGTCGCTGGTTCGGATGATCTTCTTTGGGGTGGTGGTATGGATGGGGCTGGTGTCGTTCGTGGTGAATCGGCGTCGGTGGTCGTGGCCGCGATTTTTTGCCTACGTTGCGGCGGCGGTGTTGTGGGCGGGTCGGATTGATCTCGCGCCGTTCTTCGGTCTGGTTCTGGCGGGAGTGCTGTCGTTGAACGGTCAGGAGTGGTATTTGGAGCGATACGGCGTCAAGGGGCGAGTCGGGACGGGTTGGAAACTGTGGTCGGACGGGGGCCGCGCGGTGACGATCCTTGCCCTATTCGGCTTGTGTTTTCTGGGGATCACGGGCTATTTCAGCAAGCCGGGAGACTCCGGCTTCGGCCTGGGTGTGAACGACACGAATCTGGCATTCGGCACAGCGGAGTTCTTGCGCGATCTGCCGCTGGAAGGGCAGGTTTTGAATCTTTCGGTGTCGCAGGGAGACTCGCTGATCTGGGCGGCACCTTCGCGGAAGCCGTTTATTGACACACGGAAGGGGTTGTATCCCGAGAAGGTGCGCAGGGACCTGGAAGAGATTCGACGGGGTCTGACGGAAGACGATCCGACGCGCTGGGAGCCGCTGTTGAAGGAATACGCCGGTGATGGCCCCGGGATTACGGCGGTGATCGTGAATCCGGAGATCAATCCCACGACGTACAACGCGATGCTGGCCAGCTCGTCGTGGGTTCGGCTGCATGACGGCGGCAACGCCGTGGTGTTTGGTCGCGCGGACGCGTCGAACCGGGATCTTGAGCTGATCAAGAATGAGCGGCTCGACGCGAGTCGGCTGGTTTACGAGAAGTACGATCCGATCCAGGCACCCGATCGGCCGCCGACGAGCGGATCGTGGATGGACAGTGTATTGCGCTATCGGGCGATGAAGCGACCGCAGCCGAATGTTTACACGGCCGGGCGCTGGTTGGAGGCCGCGTCGTCGTCGGCCACACCTGATCCGGCCCTGGCCTTGATGGCGGTGCGCGAGGCGCGTGAGGCGCTCAGGAAAGATCCTGACGACTATCGCGCGCATCAATTCTTGCAGGGTGCGTATCTGGCTCTGATGCGGGCGGAGGCGGCGATTCTGGGTGAGTCGTACGAGACGAGCCCAATGAAGGAGGAGCCGATCGAGTATCTGACCTTCCGGTATCGTCAGCGTCTGGCGGAACTGCGGTTCGCCTTGCAGACGGCTCCGCCACCGCGAAGCATGGAAGAGCGCGAGGCGCGGACCTCGTTCTTGCTGGAACTGGCAACGATGTATGACACGAATCGTGCGTATGACCTGGCTCGGGATTATCTGGTGGAAGCCCGGAAGATTGCTCCTCCGGGGTCGTTGCCCGCACCGCAACTGGATCGGATCGCTCAGATTGAGGAACAGCTTGAGCAGTTCCGCACGCAACTCGACGACATGGCGGCGCAAGGGCAGATCAACCCGATTCAGCGTGCCGATTTTGCGGTGCAGGCGGGTTTTCCGGGACTGGCGATTGAGGAGCTGCTGGCTTCGGAAAACGCGGGGGTGAGTCCAGCGACGGTGCGGTGGAGCCTTGTCGATCTGTATTGCCTGACGGGTCAGCCGGACAAGGCGTATGACCTGCTGGAAACGACGGGGATCGGTGATCCTTCGCTGAACACCGGGCCGGGGACCGGGGCGTACCGACAGGGGCTGGTCAACTTGCTGCTGGGTTATCACACCTATGCGGCGAATTACTGGTCAAACTATGCGTTACCGCCCTTGCAGCAGTCGGCGGCGAGCGAGGCGATGGCGGCGGCGCTGGGCGTGCTGCGGGGCGAGCCGATCTCGGCGACCCAGAAGGTGCTGGAGATCACGGGTGTGCCGGGCACGTCCGGGTATCTGGCGAACGAGGCGCAGTGGGAGTCCGAGCTTGGGCTTGCCCTGCTGGAGGCTGGAGTGCCGCGCGATGTTCTCGATGAGAATGGAAATGTGATGCAGCGTGGCGCTTCGAGCCATTTGCGTCGCGCCTTGGAGATCAACCCCGACCATCCGATTCGGGGTTTGCTGGCATATTATCTGGAGCGGCTGGGGGAAACCGTGCCGGCGGCCTCGACCACGGAGGCGGGAACGCCGGAGGTACCGACAACGCCTGCGGCCGCGCCCACCGAAGAGCCGGCCGCGCCACCGGCGAGCTGAGCGAGAGGGCGTCCGCCGGGTCGGATTACTGGTTGACCAGGCGGACGTTTTCGATGCGGCAGACGACGTCCTGAAAGTCGTCGTTCGTGGAGTATTCCCAGCCGAGCAGGTAGGAATTGGGTATCAACATGCCCGATTTGGGATCGCGGTAGGGATAGATCATGACCTTGTAGGGCTGGGCGGCGAGTCGTGGATTCAAGGCGGCGACGGCGGCGGGCTGGGTGAAGACGCTATCGGCGAACTGGGCGTTGCCGATGAAGAGGCCGAAGGGCTGGTCGCCGGGGTCGAACGCTGTTTTCGAGCCTTCCGCCAAGGGCGGCGGGGAGATCGAGCCGTCGTCAAGCTCGCGAGCGGAGTTTTTGTGCTGGTAGGACTAGAGCTTTTGGTTG
Organism: Isosphaeraceae bacterium; assembly: GCA_041750675.1. GTDB lineage: Bacteria > Planctomycetota > Planctomycetia > Isosphaerales > Isosphaeraceae > BPJS01. The sequence continues at coordinate 5,913 of JBGSYY010000270.1, forward strand.
TCGATCGCGTCGGGCAGAGCGGCGAAATAGAAGCCACCCACAATCTCGACTTCGAGCCCGAGGGCTATCTCGGGGACGAAGCGGACGGGGCCGGGGCCGGCTTTGCGGAACAGGCCGGGCACCGCGGTGGCGTTGTCGGTGACGGGATTGGCAAGGTCGGCGAGCATGTTGGTGTGGTAGTAGCGGTCGAGAATGACGAGCCAGTCCGGCTCGCCGGGTCCGGGCTGGACCTTGGGTTGCTGGAAGGCCGATGCGGGGGGCGTGACGATCCCGAGGATGAGGAGCAACTGGGCCGTGAGTTTGGGAGTGAAACGCATCAAGGTGACTCCGCAGGTTTGGGTTGGAATCGTCGCGCGAAGATCAAGACGAGGCTGAGTAGGACGAGGCCGAGCGTGCTGGCAACCTGGCCCCAGCGGAAGCTCTGGGGCTGATAACGATAGACGAGTCGGTGCTTGCCCGAGGGAACGCCGGCTCCGCGCATCATGCGATTGGCGCGGAGGACCGGGGCGGGCCGGCCGTCGATGGTGAGGGTCCAACCGGGGTAGAAGATGTCGGCCAGGATGACGAAACCGGGGCTTTGGAGATCGACTTCCAGCTCGACACGCTGGGGGTCGTAGTGGACGATGCGCGGGGCTTCCGAGGGCTGGACGCTCATGCGGGAGATGAAGGGGACGATATCGTCGGGGTCGTCCGTTTCGATCCAGGCCTGACGGCGGGGGTCGTAGATGGGTCGATCGGTCGAGGTCCAGAGCGGGTCGTTTTGATAAAGGAGTTCATACATCAACTCTTCGCGATCCTTGCGGCGAAGTCCCTGGATGGGTGGGCGGCGCACGGCGTCGTGAACGACCCAGGCGCGGGGGTAGACGTCGTGGTTTCTGAGGAGCTGCCAATCCTGTTCGAAGGCCCAGTCGTTGATTTGAGCGTCGCGGTCGGGAAGGTGCTGGTCGATGAGGGGCGCGAGTCGGTCGGTGTTGGGGAGGAACGAGGCGAAGCCGCGATGCTCGTCGTTGCCGGGGAGGTAGGGGAGGAGGAAATAGCGGGTGTTCCAGAGGTCGTAGCCGCGGCGGGGGAAGGCGACGAGCTTCTTATCGATATCCTGACCGAGGAACATACGGGCGGCGTTGGGGTCGCGGTAGACGCCGTCAAAGGGTGCGAAGAAGTAGACATAATCATAGAGTTCCGCGACACCTTCGGTCAGCACATACTCCATGCCGTAGGGAATGGCGTACTTGGGCTGGAGGGTATAACGTTCCCACTCGGTGAATTCGCGGTGTCGATCGGTGCTGGAGCGTTTGCCCCAGCCCTGGGGGCTCCAGACGGGTGTGCGGTGGACCCGGTACATCCCGCCGGGGGTGGGCTGTTCACGTTCCGCGGCCTCGATGCGCGCAAGCATGGCGGGCGGCTTGTCGAAGACGGATTGAGGAACGGTGATGATTTGAGAGCGATTGGCGAGCGCGAGGTCGAGCGTGAGCGTGGCGAGCAGCACGGTGACAGCCGCGCGGGGATGACGGGCTGAGAGCGCGACCGCGCAGAGGACCGCGATCAAGACGAGGCCGGAGTGGGCGAAGGCGAGTGTGGTGATCTGCCAGGCGCCGTT
>JBGSYY010000271.1:0-2695 GCA_041750675.1 Isosphaeraceae bacterium
CCTCCCCTTCGACGAATTCGCCGCGCCAACCTCGGAACCAACCACCCCAACGCCCCCTCGTGATCCCCGGGATTCCGCGTCAACCGAGCCACCCCAAACCCCCGCCAATCCAACGCGTCGCCACAACAACGGCGTCTCCCGGGCCATCCAGGTCCACGACAGCTACCTCATCGCCGAAACCGCCGAGGGCATGGTCGTCATCGACCAGCACGCCCTCCACGAACGCATCCTCTACGAGGAACTACGCGACCGCCTCAACCGCGGCGGCATCGAAGCCCAACGCCGACTCGTCCCCGAGCCGGTCGAACTCTCGGCACCCGAAGCCGCCGCCGTCCTCGAGCACAAGGACGTACTCGCCCGCCTCGGCCTCGAAATCGAGCCATTCAGCGGCACCACCGTCGTCGTCACCAGCCAGCCCGTCCTGCTCGCTCACCTGCCCGTCGAACGCCTGGTCCGCGACCTCGCCGACCACTTCCGCAGCAAAACCCTGCCCCCAACCCCCGAGGCCCTCCTCGACTCCGTCCTCAGCACCGTCGCCTGCAAGGCCGCCGTCAAGGCCGGCGACCGACTCAACCCCGAGGAGATCGACGCTCTTCTCGAACGCCGCCACCTGGCCGCCAACACTCACCACTGCCCCCACGGCCGCCCCGCCGCCCTGGTCTTTACCAAGTCGGAATTGGAGCGGCAATTCGGCCGGATTTGAAAATGAGGCCCAGCTCAACTGCTAGCTCCGACGAGCGCCGGGTTGACATTCCCTTCTCCAACCCAGACAACAAGATCGGGTTCCGCGCGACGGAGCCTCGTGCAACACGAAATCGGGAGTTCTGACATGATCTGCGTGATCCTCGGACGCGGCCGACACAAGTCGCTCACCGATGAGTGGCAAGCCGCCGCCGAGGCCGGTGCAGCGCTCGTCGAATTGCGCATCGATTGCCTGCGCCGCGAGCCGGACCTCAAACGCCTCCTCACCAACCGACCCACACCCGTCCTGTTCACCATTCGCCGTGGCAGCGACGGCGGCCTTTGGCGCGGCGAGGAAGCCCTCCGCGAACGCCTCCTCCGCGAGGCCATCGTCCTCGGCGTCGACTACGTCGATCTCGAAATGGACGTCGCCGCGCGAATTCCCCGACCCAAGTTCGGCGCGACCAAACGCATCATCAGTCATCACGATTTCAAAGCCATGCCCGACGACATCGAGGGCCTCGCCGAAAAAATGCGCGCCCTCGACCCCGACATCATCAAAATCGCCGCTCCCGCGAAGTCCGTCGCCGACGCCTCCACCATGCTCGAATTCGTCGCCAGCTCCAACAAGACTTCTCCCACCATCGGCATCGCCATGGGCGACCTCGGCGTTTTCACGCGTATCCTCGGTGGCAAGTTCGGCGCTCCGTTCACCTACGCCGGTTTCAATCCCGATCGCACCTTCGCCCCCGGCATGCTCCGCATGCAACAGCTCAAACGCGACTACTTCTACGACGACATCAACGCCGAAACCGAAATCTACGGCGTGATCGGCGACCCCATCGGCCACAGCCTCAGCCCCGCCGTTCATAACTCCGCCTTCCACGCCCTCGGCCTCAACAAGCGACTCGTGCCCTTCCGCATCCCAGCCGGAACCCTCGCCGAGTCGCTCGATGCCCTCAACTGGCTCGACCTCCAGGGCTTCAGCATCACCCTGCCCCACAAGGAAGCCATGATACCGCTCCTCCAAACCATGGATAAATCCGTCGAGAATATCGGCGCCTGCAACACCGTCGTCAAAACAGCCTCAGGCTGGACCGGCTACAACACCGACTACAAGGCCGCCCTCGACTGCCTCGAAGAAGTCCTCGGCGGCACCATCGGCACCGATATCAGTCCCCTCATGGACAAACAGGTCCTCGTCCTCGGCTCCGGCGGCGTCGCTCGAACCGTCGCCCTCGGCTGCATCCGCCGCGGCTCGGGCGTCACTGTCTGCGGCCGCAACGAGGAAAAAACCACCAAACTCGCTGAACATCTCGGCTGCCGCTCCGTGCCCTGGTCCGCACGCGCAGGCACCCTTTGCGACATCCTCATCAACTGCACCCCCGTCGGCATGCACCCCGACCTCAACAGCAGCCCTGTCCCCGCCGCCGCCTTCCGCCCCGGCATGCTCGTCTTCGACACCGTCTACCACCCCGAAAACACCCTGCTTCTCAAGCTCGCACGCGACCACGAATGCGCGACCCTCACCGGCGTTGATATGTTCATCCACCAGGCTGCCCTCCAGTTCCAGTACTACTCCGGCGTTCAGGCCCCGGAGGACCTCATGTACGAAGTCGTGAAAAATCGCCTCAACCCCGCCGCCGAATAACCCCCTCATTCCGCATCCGCCCTCAGCACTCCGCTCGCCCTCCTCACGCACGGAAAGAGACGGTTAGCTCTCGATGCCCGACGTCGGTGGATCCGAAAACTCTCCGCACCCTCCCCCGCGCGGCATCGTCCTGATCGGCTACCGAGGCGCGGGCAAATCCACCGTCGGCCGGCTCCTGGCAAATCGGCTCGGTCGTCCTTTCCTCGATCTCGATCTCGAAATCGAGCACGCGGCAGGTCGCTCGATCGCCCAGATCTTCGCCCTCGACGGCGAGCCGGGATTCCGTGACCAGGAGGCTGCCACACTCACTCGCGTCGTCGCCGATCACCCAGGCTGCATCCTCGCCACCGGCGGCGGCATCGT
>JBGSYY010000272.1:0-7399 GCA_041750675.1 Isosphaeraceae bacterium
GGTTCCCGGAGTCGAGCGAGGCGATGATCAAGGTAAGTTCGATTCATCGTATGCTCAGGCTTTTGAAACCCGATCTATCGAAGGAACCAGTGCCGTTCAAGTACCGAGAATTACAGGGAATAGTTACCGGATAGCCTCTAACATGCTGTCCGAGCTAACGTTCCTGCTCCCCGATCTGGAACAGCAGGCACTGTATTCCGCCATCAACGTCGACGTCGCGCTGGATTATTCAGAGGACGTCGACCGGCCCACCAGGGAAAACCGGACCGCCCGCAACACGCGACTCGCTCTTTTCCTCTGTCCCAGCGATGGCGGAGCCGATCACCTGAACTCTTATCGGTTCAATCGCGGCCGATTCAATGTTCCGGGCTCGGGCCGCGTCTACGACGGCCCATTCAGCATCGCCGTTTTGCCAACCTCCGCGTCGATCACCGACGGACTCACAAACACCGCGTTCGCCAGCGAACGTCTGGGCGGCAGCTTCTCCCGGAATTCATCGCACCATGAACGCGACATTCAAGGATTGGCCGCGGAATCGCTCATCAGCTCGGATGAACAAATCATAACTTTATGCGCATTGGGCCCGTGGGACCAATGGTGTGTCAACTCGGGCCGCTACTGGATGATCGGCGGGTTCAGCACCGCCAACTACAACCACAACGCCCTCCCAAACGATCGGCGGCCATCATGCGGTTACGTCTCGGCCCACGGCAAGATGCTTGCCGGCGGTTTGAGCGGACCACGATCTCACCATCCGGGAGGGGTGGACGTTCTCTTCGGCGACGGACACGTGAAATTCGTCTCCGATTCGATCGCGATTGATGTGTGGCATGCCCTCGGGACGTTCTCCGGGGGGGATTGATTGATCTGGTGTATCGCGTGATACGCCGATTCTGAGCGAGATTCGTTCCAAGGTGGAGGGGATCAAGATGGCTATCTCGATGCGCGCCCGCTTCTTCCGGTTCGGCATCCTGTTCATTCTGGCCTGCGTGTGAGACCGACGTGCGACCAGACGCTGCTCCCCTACATAGAGGAGGGACTTTACCCTCCTAGACACCGACTATCGTGCAGATGAATCCGTTCACGGTGTGAGTCTCCTGCGCATCCCGCTGACCTGCTCCGCACAAAAGGATTCCCTAATGCGAACGCTTTTAGTGATGGTTCTCATTGGGCAGACGCCAATCGGTCCTCTAGAGGCATTCCGCGCGAATCGAGCGGATATTCGCGCTGACGTCGAATTTGTGCAAGAAACCGGGAAGGTCGATCCCGGGTCTCTTAAGGGCCGGATCGACCTGGCGGCCGAACGTGGTTTCATGCCGAATCCCATGTGGAAGGTCGCGGGCCGATGGGAGTGCGACGGCGCCATCGAGCATTTCGTCTATGGCAATCCTCCGGACACTGCCCAACTGTGGACAGCGCAGAAACAAGGTCAACAAGCCGGTGGACTTACATCCGAACGACCGATGGTTGAAGTGCTATTCGACGGCGAGACCGCCGCGTGGCACACCTTGGATTCGGAAGATGGAAGACTCAATGTCGCCACCACGCGGCAAGTACCCAAGGTTGGACACGGACCATTCCACTGGGCGGGTCTGGCGCCTTTTCCCGATTACCTTCTCAAAGATTTTGCCGGAGTCAAACCCGATGTTGTGACAATCGACCGTGACGGTCGACCGTTGGAGGTGGAAGTCTACAAGAACGACAAGCCCGAACGCCTCTATCAGGCGGAGGTTCATTACGATCCCAGCGTAGGCTATCTGCCAAGATTCACTCGATTGCTGGGTGTCCATCAGGACGATTCTGGAAACTCCTTGGCGGTCGTGAAGGAACTCCACCTTCTCGACGCGAGAGCTTGTTCGGCAGGTGGATTCGTGCCGACGGAGTGGGTTCACGCGTCATACCAAGTACAGAACTTCAAGAACAAAAACCCTTCATATGATGCTGGTATGAGCCTAGAACCATCGAGCAGTGTGGCAATCTCACATTACCGAATCACCGACTTCAAGGATCGAACAGATGCTCCTGTCTTGGACCACTTGGATTCCGTCACGTCGATATCTGCCCGCGGCCAGATTATCGACTTGTCGGGCCGGCCCAAGTCCCTGACGCTCGACCAGGTCAAGGCCCTTGTCGGTTCGAAGCTTCTCTCTCTTTCGGAACCGATCCTTCCGAAGATTGATGCCGAGGAGCTTCACGATCATAAGCATGCCGGAGAACATGTGGGCTGGCCCTACTTCGTAGCCATCGCCGGTTTCTTCGCTGCCGGCACATGGGTGATCTTCCGCCGTGGATGCGGCCGGATCGCTTGATCTACGACTGTAGAAATCAGCAGTTGCCGCTAACTCTCGCCGTCAAGAACGAAGGTACCATCCCTATCAAAGTGTTTGACGTCGACGGTGGCTGCGCATGCCGGAAGGTTGATAAATCGAAGCTTCCAGCCGTCATCGCGCCGATCGAGGAATTCCTCGTGCCCGTCCAGTTTCAGAGCACCGCGATGCACCAGCCACAGAATTATAGCTTCCAAATTGAAACCGACCATGGAGTCCTTGGACCTCCGGTCACCTTGCAAGCTGTCCCGGACCATTATCTCACGCCAGGATCAATCACCGTGAATGGCCTGGTCGAAGACGAGGAGGGTGATTTTGAGCTGACACATCGCGCCATCTACCGTACTGGCGAATGCCCGCCATCGGTCGATTTGGTTGTACCCCCCCAGGGCGGAGAAGGAAGAAGTACGTTCCTATAGCGGTCGTGTCGCTGGGTCCCCTGAGTATATATTCACCGACACAACCTATCGAATTATCATGAAGGATCGCGAGATCGGCCTCCATGCGGGAGCGATCATGTTGCGGAATCAAGATGGTGATCGCCTGGCCGAAGTTCCCATGACCTGGAAGCGTGTCCCCTTTCTCTCCTCCATGCCTGATCGTGTGGTGCTAGGCAAGCGTCCGGTGCGCGTCTTTTTGCGGTGCCCTGACACGACCGTCGAGTTGACCGATATCCTGAGCTCACCCGCAGGCACCCATGCCACGATTCGTTCGCCACACGAGATCGTTGTCGCGCTCGACGAAGAGGCATCCGGAACCATCAACGGAATGATCGAAGTCGCCACCACCGCGGACAAGTTGCCCCCGCTTCGCATTCCCGTCGTACGCTATTCACCCAAGACGCCCCCAGCAGGCCCCAAGACCGCAACACGCTGACCGGGTCTGTCGGGATGGACGGCTCGTGGTTACCGCATCTCGTCAATTCCCACCGCCCGCACCACGTTCAAGGCCGCCATCTGCTTGCGGGCGTAGGCCAAAATCTCTCCGAGGTCATCCGCCCGGTCGAGCCAGGCCTTGTAGGCGGTCACGCTGTCTTGCGCGGTGCGGGTCGGTTTCCAGCCCAGGGCGCGGAGCTTGGAGACGTCGGAATAAATGTGCCGCGTGTCGCCGAACCGGTACTTGCCGCAGCCCTTCGGCTCGTAATCCGTGCGTCCATAAATCGCCGCGACGACGCCGGCGAACTCGCCGACCGTGATCGCCTGATCGCCGCCCACGTTGAACATCTCGTAATCGGCGCGCGGGTCGTCCAGCACCGCCAGATTGGCGTCAACGACGTCGTGAATGTTCACGAAGTCGCGCACCTGCTGGCCGTCCTCGTAAATATCCGGCTCGCCCCCCTGGTGGAAGCTCAGACAGAAGACCCGGCACGCCCCCGAGTACGCATTGTAAAAGCTCTGCCGAGGCCCCTGGACGATCGAATACCGCATCGCCACCGACGGAATCTCGTACCGCTTACCCAGGTGCAGCGCCACCTTCTCCTCGGCGATCTTCGAGATCCCGTACTGGTTCTGCGGATTGGCGACCGTCTCATCGGTCGGCCGCCACCGCAACGGCCCGCGATGCCCCGCCGGCGGCTGACATTCCCAGACCCCCGCGCGAAGCTGCGCGTCCGTCCGGATGTCTGGCAAAACAGCCCTGCCGTCGGCGTCGTGATACAGCCCCTCGCCCAGCGCCGCCTGGCTGCTGGCGACGATCACCTTCTGAATCGGCAGCTTCTCGCGCACGATCAGCTCATAAATCAGCGCCGTCGAGGTCACGTTGACGTCAAAAAACCGGCTGAACGTCGGCAGATAATCCTGGAACGCCGCCAGGTGGTAGACGGCGTCGCAGCCGCGCAGGGCGTCGATCATCGTGCGCTCGTCGCGCACGTCGCCGTTAATCAGCTCAACGCGCTCATCGAGATACGCCGGCCGCTCCCGCTTGGGATGGACGGGCGCTTCGAGGCTGTCGAGGGCGCGGACCTCGTGCCCCCGCGCCAGCAAGGCGTCAGCCGTGTGCGAGCCGATGAACCCCGCACCGCCAGTGATCAGGACGCGCATGACGTCTCCACCTCGGCCAGAATCCGCGACTTCAACGACTGCGCCACGATGTGCCCGACCGACATATGCACATCTTCCATGATCCCGTAATTTTCGCTGGGGATGTTGATGTGAATATCCGCGAGCGCCTTGACCTTGCCGCCGGCGAAGCCGGTAAGGGCGACGACCGTCAGGCCGTTCTCACGCGCCCATTCGCAGGCGCGCAGCACGTTCGGTGAGTTGCCCGAGCAACTGATCGCCACGGCGATATCGCCGGCCTTGGCGAAGCTCTCCAGAGGGTAGGAGAAGGTCTCGTCGTAACTAACGTCGTTGCCGATCGCGGTGGTCAGGCCCGTGTTGTCGACCAGGCTGAACGCGGCGAGCCGCTTCTGCCCGTCGACGGCGGCCGTCTTGACGAAGTCCGTCACCATGTGGCTTGAGTTGTAGGCACTGCCGCCGTTGCCGAAGATATAGACCCGGCGGCCGTCGCGCCAGGCCTGATAAACGGCCTCAACAAACGCGTCCATCGGAACGGGGTCGAGCGTGCCGAGCAGTTCGGCCATTTCGACGAGGTAGGAATGAGCGTTGGAGACGATGGTTCCGGCCATTGGGATTGATCCTGGTGCCTAGGTGATGTGGGTCGCACCCTGCGACCCATCGGAGAGGTGATTGGTAGTTAGTTGATCCGCATTGAGCGGCCACACCTACGTTGCGGCTTTCAATACCTCGGCGGCTGACAGTCCAATAAGTCGAAGTCTTGCGAGGGCCGCCCCAAGAATCTCGTTATCCCGCGGCCCTTCGGGCGTTTTGAACCCGTGTGCTCTCCGGTTGCGAATCCGCTTGAGCACCTCGGCAAGTCTCTGCAGGGCGAGTTTAGGATCTCCTGCATGGTGTTTTCGGACATCTTGCAGTAGTACGGCTGTTCGATCACGGTCCAGACGCTCATGCGGAAATGTGAGTACCGATTCCAAGGGCGGGTCCAATCCGAGAAGCGTGTGAACCGCCGGACTATGTAGGACTTCGCGAACAGCGTCATCGGACAGCAGTTCGAGTAGTCCGAGCATACGGTCATGCTCTTTGGAGCCCGGAAGCGTGTTTGCGATCTTGACGACGGCGATCCATGCGCGATCGAACGCATCGTAAACGGGCAGATCAAGCGAGCGATTCAACTCTCCGACATAAGTCTCGAGTTCGAGATTCGTCATGACATAGGTTCCATTCTCGATGGCTATCAGGTCATCGCACGAAGTCATCGTTTCACAGCGGTAAAAATGCGCACTCGACTCCTCGCCTCGTCAAAAACCACCAAGGCCCCCGCCGATAAATCCGTCGCGAATTGCTTGATTGTCGCGACCACCAAGACTCCGATGTGCTCCGGCAACACACGTTGTGTTCGTACTTGAAAAACACTTGGTCCATTCGCGTGTGTCAGCGCCAGAGCTGTTCCGAAGTCGAGGTCATGCGTGAAAACCATCCTCCCCTGTGCCAAAGCCCATGCCATGATCATCGCGTCATCGGCTCTTGGACCACCGACTGAGGACCAATGCAGAGTAGGCCAACCCGCCTGCTCAAGGAAAGGGACCCATTCGACAGACAGGTTCATATCGACGACGATCCGCAAACTCATGCGATTACCAGCTCCTCCTCTCGCTCTTGCAGACGCCAGGCCGCGTACGCCAGAGCCTCGTCGAGGTCGGCCGGTTCGAGATAGGGATACGCTTGCAGAATGCGCTCGCGTGACTCGCCCGAGGCGAGCAGCCCGACGACCGTTCCCACGGTCACGCGAAGGCCCCGTATGCAGGGCTTCCCGCCCATCACTGCCGGGTTGTGAGTGATCCGTGGAAAGTTCATGGATGTCTCGCCTTCAGAGTCGGTACCCTGTCCTCTATGTTCACAATTTCGCCTGATCACTAATAAAAATCAGTCGCGAGCCGAACCGGTCCACATCAAAGGTGATCTCGCGCGGACGCCCCAGCGCCTCGCGGATCGCCTCCTGCCGCTCCGCCGGCGCGAGCAGAAACAGAAACCCGCCGCCGCCCGCGCCCAGCAGCTTGCCGCCCTGGGCTCCGGCCTTGCGGGCCGCCGTGTACCAGTCGTCGATCGTCTGCTGGCTGATGCCGAAGCCCAGCGACCGCTTCAGCTCCCAGCCCTCGTGAAGCAAGGCGGCGAACTCGTCCAGGTTGCCGGACCCCGCGATCACCTGCCGCATCTCGTCGGCCAGGTCGCGCATCCGCCTCAGCACCGGCATCTTGTCGACCGTGCCTTCGCTCTGCTGCTTCAAGATCGTGTCGGCGGAACGCGTCTGCCCCGTGTAAAGCAGCATCGCGCGTTTCTCCAGCTCGTCGACGACCTCCGCATGGCACGGAACCGGCTCGACGTCGACCGTGTGGTCCGAGTGGAACCGGATGTAATTCAGGCCGCCGAAGGCCGCCGCGTATTGATCCTGCCGCCCGATCGGCTTGCCCAGGATGTCGATCTCGATCTGGCACGCCTCCTCGGCCACCCGCGCGGGACTGACGATCTGCCCCTTGAAGGCATAAAGCGCCTTGAGCAAGCCGCACGTCAACGAGCTGGACGACCCCATCCCGGTGCCTGCCGGCAGGTCGCCGATGGTGGTGATCTCCATAAACTCGCCCAGGCCGGTCATCCGCAGCGCCTCGCGCACAATCGTATGCTCGACCTCGTCCACCGATTCGGCGATCTCGGTCTTCGTGTAGCCGACGCGAACCGATTTCTCGAACCGGTAGCTCACCGTCACATACATGTGCTTCTTGATCGCGACACTGAGCACCGCGCCTGGCTCATGCTGATAAAACGCGGGCAAATCGGTGCCACCACCGGCGAAGCTGACGCGATACGGAGTACAGGAAATGATCATGATGAGTGTTGGGTGCTGAGTTCCGAGTGCTGAGTTGTGTTCTGATCTTCGCCGACACCTGGCCCCTGTCCTCGCTCGCCCAAGGCCCTTCGATAGCGCGCCAGCAACGGCTCCAGGCAGGTCGCCAGGTCGAACCGGTCGAGCACGTGGGCGCGGCCCGCTTCGGCCAGACGGCC
>JBGSYY010000273.1:0-3625 GCA_041750675.1 Isosphaeraceae bacterium
GATCGCCCCAGACCCCGGCTCATCGTCGTCGGCGACGACTCCGCCCTGAGCGCCGGTGATGCCCGATGGTCCGACGTTCAGCTCGACACCGCGCCCAGCCCTCTCCCTCCCCCCCGCTGCGCCGACGACCTCGCCTACATCCTCTACACCTCCGGCTCCACCGGCGTGCCCAAGGGTGTCATGCTCACCCACGCCAACGCCTTCTGCTTCCTCGATTGGTGCGAGTCGGCCCTCGACCTCCGCGACGGTGAACGCTTCAGCGCGCACGCCCCCTTCCATTTTGACCTCTCGGTGTTCGACCTCTACGCCGCCTGCCGCCACGCCGGCGCGTTGATCCTGATCGGCGAAACCCTGGCCAAGGACCCCCACCGCCTCGGCGCGTATCTCCAAGACAAGCGAATCGACGTCTGGTACTCGGCTCCCTCGATCCTCGCCCTGATGACCGAGCACGGCGGCTTCGATCGACCCAACGCGCACATCCCCCGCGTCGTCCTCTTCGCCGGCGAAGTCTTCCCGATCGCGCCCCTGCGGCGATTACGAGCGCTCTGGCCCAGCGCCTCACTCTGGAACCTCTACGGCCCCACGGAAACCAACGTCTGCACCGCGCACCCGATACCGGCCACCATTCCCGACACGCAGACCGGCCCGTTTCCCATCGGCCGCGTTTGCCCGCCGTTGCGCGCACGCGTGGTCAATGAGCAAGGCGTCGACGTACCGCCCGGCGCCGAGGGGGAACTGGTCATCTCCGGCCCCGGAGTGATGCGCGGCTACTTCGGCCGCCCCGACCTGGACGCCAAGGGATTCTTCAACGATGCCGAGGAAGGCTCCCTCTGGTATCGCACCGGCGACCTCGTCATCGACGACGGCATCGGCTGCTTTCTCTACCACGGACGCCGCGACCGCATGGTCAAAAAACGCGGCTACCGTATCGAGCTGGGCGAAATCGAAAGCGCGCTCTACCGGCACGACGACGTCGCACGCGCCGCCGTTGTCGCCTCCACGGACGACGAGGGTGTCACCATCGACGCCTTCATCGCCGTCAAGCCCGAGCGCAAGGCGTCGATCATCGCCATGAAGAAACACTGCACCACCTATTTACCCCATTATATGATTCCCGACCGTATCCGCTTTCTCGGCCAGATGCCCACAACGTCAACCGACAAGGTCGATTACCAGTCACTCAAGCGACTGGACACGGAGGCGGCCGGCTCGTGATGACCGCCCGCGACCTGCTCACCTGGAAAAGCTGGTTTTATCAGCTCACCCTGCCTCGCCTGGCCCGGCTCGATCCGCAACGAGCCGACCACGCCCTGGCGGCGATCGGCCGGGGTCTCGACGCCCTCTACTGGCCCCGCCATCAGGCGATTGACCACGCCGTCGATCGCGCCGCCGCGTGCCTGGGCTTGCTCAACGACTCTCGCTCCCGTCGCCAGTTCCGCCACGCGCTCGCCGCCAATGCGCCGCGATTCCTCGCCCGTGACGTCCTGCTCGAATCACTCGACGACTCGGGCGCTCTCGCACGCGTCGATTTCGACGGCTGGCATCACGTCGAATCCGCGATGGACGACGGCCGCGGCGTCTTGCTCGTCGGCGCACACTTTGGAGCCTATCTGACCGCCCTCCACGCTCTCTATCGCCGCGGGCTTCCTCTGCGAGTCCAGCTCCAGCGCCCTCAACACGTCTCCGCATTCCTCCGCGATCGCCTCGATGATCGCGTCGGGCCTCAGCCTCAGGCCGAACTTCTCTTGAAGCGGCGCATGCCTCCCGCCGATGCGGCCAGGGCCCTCTTGAATGCACGAGCGGCCCTTCGATCGGGCCTGGCGGTCGCCACCTTCGGCGATGTCACCTGGCCCGGCGGGCGCTCCGTCTCCTGGCTCGGCGGCCATCCTTACACACTGCAAAGCGCCTGGCTCGATTTGGCAATTGCCGCGGGCGTGCCGGTCGTGCCCATGTTCGCCATCCATCAACCGGGCGGCCGATATCGAGTCATCTTCGACCCGCCTCGTCACGTCGACCCCAAGCGACCCGAAGCCGCTCAGGCCGCCTTCCTCGCCCGAGTCGAGCAAATCGTCCGCGCCTATCCTCACGAAGCCCTGGCCTACTGGACCTGGCCGGCGTATCGTCCCGTCGTCGCATCGTCAGGCGAAGCACTTCTCTCGAAGCACGCCCAGGCCGCCGCCTGAATCGCGGCAAGGTCACAGACGCATCACCGCCGATGCGCCTTTCAAGGGCTCGCCTCCACGCTCTCGTCCTGAGCCGAGAGAAACGCAGCGATTTGTTCCGCAAGTGCCTCGCCGCCCACGTCAAACACATCCACATGCTTCGCTCCGGCCACCTCGATCCTGAGCGGCTTCGTCGCAAACGCTGCCGCAAGCCGCTCAACTTCCTTTGGCGGTGCAACCGGATCGAGTTCGCCATGCACGATCAATACCGGAACACTCACCGCCGGGGCCAGCTCAATCGGCCGTGGTCGATCGAGCGGAACCCTCGCGATTCTCGACGCTCGCCGTAGCATCATGCCCGTCAAGAAGGCCGGCAGCCGCGTCCGACGCAGACCGTCCGACACCGGCTGCGCCAACTCGGCATACGGTGCCTCCAGCACCAACGCGCCGATGCGCGAATCCATCACAGCCGCGCCGAGCGCGATCGCCGCCCCCATCGACCGCCCCCACACGACCACCCGCTTCCCACCTCGCGGCTCAAGACACCGCAGGTTTAGCCACTCGCGCAGATCAAGACTCTCCCGAGCTCCAAACGAGCAAAACTGCCCGCCGCTCCGACCCCGTGCCCTCGAGTCCAGTACCGCCACGCTCCAGCCTCGATCCGCCAGCGCCCGCGCTCGCCCCAGTAGCGCCGATCGATCCTCCGCATATCCGTGCAACAACAACGCCAGTCGGCTATTCTCCGCCGACTGCGTCCATAGCGACCCAACGAGCAGCGTCCCGTCATGTGCAAACGCATAGATCACTTCCCAGGGCGGCGACTCGACCTCCACCGACGTACTCCGCCGCCCCGGCGCCACTAGCGCCCAAGCCCCCCACTCCACAACCGCCATCCCCACGCACACTCCCAAACCCGCCCCCAGCGCCAGCACCCCAAGCACCCACTGCGAGAAAACCCCTAGCCCAGCGGGAACGATCTGCGGCGTCTCGTCTTTCTTGGCGAGATCCGAGTATCCATCCATGAGGATTCGCGCCTCCGTCCAGCGCAACCGGATCGCGCCCTCGCCGCCCGTGAACCGAAGGTCGCGACCTTCCTCCACAAGCGCAGACAGCTCCGGAACCGGATCGCCCTCAGGCAGATTCTGGCTCACCAGCACCACCTTCGGATCGGCCCATGCGTAGAGCCGCGCCGGATTCGCCGAACGTCCTCCATGATGCGGCGCGAGCATCGCGTCCACCGCGGGCGCTTCGGTCTCCAGCAATGCGTCAATCCCAGCTCCATCCAGATCGCCCGTCAACAACAACGAACGCCCGCTCATCCCAACCTCGATCACCACGCTCCCCGCATTGTCCGACTCCCCCGCCCGCCAACCTAGCGGCGGATGCAGCACGCGCGCCGTTACGTTCGGCCCCAGGTCCACCGACTCCCCCGCCGCAATCGGGCGCACCGGCACACCCCAGCG
>JBGSYY010000274.1:0-26175 GCA_041750675.1 Isosphaeraceae bacterium
TCTCGACGCCCAGCGCGACGGCCAACTGAACGTCTCGCTCCGCGGCCAGGGCCAAACCCAGGTCCGCGTCGCCCTGACTAACCGATCTCCGCATCGTCTCCAGGTCGTCTTGCCGCCTGGCCTCGTTGCCGCCGCCAGCACCGGCCAGGGATTCCAGAGCATGGGCCTCGGACTGCCCACCGACCAGCCCGGCCGTTTCGGCGGCATCGCGGCCACGGAAACCCAGGGCAACGGCTTCCGCTCCATCGCCGTCGAGGCCGCCACCCCGGCCCTCGCCGTCGCCCCCGGCCAAACCGTTGAGTTCTCACTCCCTGCTGTCTGCCTCAACTTCGGCATCCCGACCCCCACGCCCCGCGACCACTTTGTTCTGATGGATGTCACGGAGTTCACCAACGACGCCCGCGCCATCAAGGCCCTGCGCAGCCTCGCCACCCTCGGCACCAGCCAGGGGGTCGCTCAGGCCGTGGTATGGAATGTCTTTAACCAGATGGAATTCAACCAACTCGCCAAGCAGGCGAACAAATACCTGAATCCCGCCGAGATCAGCGTCGCCGCCCGTTTCGTGTCGGCTCTGGACGCCTCACCCGATCAGACCCTCGTCGATCCCGATTACTTCCGCCAGGGTCGCATTCTCGTCCGCGTGAATGGCGACCGCTCGCTCCAGGCCGAGGCCGCTCGTCTGCACGACGAGTTGAGCGGGAAATCCCTGCTCGGACTGCCGGTACAGTCAGTCGGAGCAATCGCCGAGGATAACTCGCTGCCTGCCTCCCTGCTTCTCGACGTCAACCTGACCCCCGGCGACCGCGAAGCGCAGACCCGGGCACGCGTTCTGGTTCGCTACAACAGCGCCCTTGGCGGCTGGACCCGGATGGACACCGTCAGCCTCACCCTGGACGGTGCTCCTGGCACAATTCAGGCCGATCGCCTCGCTCGTGCCTTGGATGAGGCCCTCGCTCGTGCGTTTGTCTCCTCCACGCCCGCGAGCCGTCAGCCGGGCCTCACCAACTACCGCATCGTCAACCGCCTGCCCATGACTGTCCGATCGGTCGTGCTTCGCACCGGAAACTCTGAAGGCGACCCGGTCACCACCGTCGACCGCATCGAGATCGGACCCGGGCGCGCCGCGATGACACAGATCCCCGCCCCAATCGCAATTATCGAGAAGGTCGAACTGAGCGGTCTTTGAACGGCATCGTCTCCACTCGATCGAATGAAACGAGCAAGATGACGGGTGGTCGATTCCGGCCACCCGCCGTCTTTTCCCTTTGGACTGTGAACCTAAGTGTCCGAACCAGCGTATAGGCCGACAGGTATGTTCGACCGGAACAACTCATTCCACGCCGTCACCCTTGTCCGATTCTGACCGCCTCCGCTACAGTAATTTTTTTGAATGACCAAGTTTCTCCGTCTCCGAGGCGAAACGGCTCATGGTCGAGGCGTGTCGGCGGTGGTTGTTTTACGGGCGCGTCCAGGGAGTCGGCTTTCGCGCCACGACTCTTGGGCTCGCAGCAAAGCATCACACCGTGAGAGGTTATGTAAGGAATCTCCCCTCAGGCGCGGTTGAAGTTGTGGCTGCCGCACCCGCTGGATCACTTCGCCCCTTTCGCGAATCCATCGAGTCCGTCTTTGGCGACCACATACGCGACATCATCGAGGAACCAGGCCCCGATCCTGCCTCGTTACCCACCGATTTCGAAATACGCCATTAGATCCAGAGCGTAGCTTCCCTCGTATCACCTCCACTCTCACTCGGCAGCTTCCTCACACCATGAAAACCTTCGTCATCGCATTTTCGACCGCCAAGGAAGCCGTCCGCCAGCCTGCGTTCTGGGCCTTGGCCATCCTGGCCTCGCTCTGGCTCGTCATCTCCATCTTTCTGCCGTATTTTACGTTCAACGAAGATATTAAGATGTACAAGGACACCGGCCTGGCGACGATCCTGCTCGCCGGCCTCGTCCTGGCCTTGCTTACAGCCAGCTCGACCGTTGCCGAGGAAATCGAGGGGAAAACCGCTGTCACCGTGCTTTCCAAGCCGATCACTCGACGCCAATTCATTGTCGGCAAGTACCTGGGCATTCTGATCGCCGTCCTGGCCCTCTTTCTGCTGCTCGGCGTTGTCTTCTGCGTCGGTGTCTACTACAAGGCCGGTTACGACCTCGCCGAGGGCGGCGGTCAGGTCGAAGAGCTTCAGCGCAGTCTGCCTCACGTCCTTCAGGTGCTCCCAGGCCTGGTGCTCGCTTTCTTTGAAGTCGCGGTACTTTCCGCAGTCAGCGTCGCCATCTCGACGCGTATGCCGATGATCGCCAACTTGGTCGTCTGTCTCTCGATCTTCTTCATCGGCCACTTCACTCCGGTCCTGGTCGAGGCCACCAGTCAGGCCGGGCAGCAACGCAACGAATTGGTCGCCTTCATGGCCCGCCTGTTCTCCTGGGCCTTCCCCTCACTCGAGTTTTTCAACGCAGGCCCGGCCATCTCTACGGGTGCCGTTGTTCCCTGGGTCGCCTACGTCCTTCCTGCCCTGGGATACGCCGTGATGTATAGTGGAGCAGCCCTGCTATTCGCCTTCTTGCTCTTCGAGAATCGGGACGTCGCCTGAAATCCTCGGTTTTGCTCGAAGTGTGGGCCTCTGGCGGCCTCGGCGGTAGGGTCACTGGCTCCTCGGACAGATCACCCTCCGGGCGGGATGTCTCGCACATGAATCGCGATGCCCTGCGCCGCGCCCGTCGGACCATCCAGGCCCGCTCCGGCTCGGTCTGGTTGCTCCACCTCCTGGCCGCTCTTCAGGCCTTCCTGCTGCTGGCTCTCATCGCCACGGTCGGGATGCTCATCGCTCTCGCCGCAACGCGAGGTACCACCCGACTCACGGGCCGCGAGCTGGAGTCCGCCCAAGCTCGGCTCCCGGGCTGGCTTGAGGATCAACTCCCCACTCCACCCCGTGACGCGCAGGGTCAGCCACTTGCCCCGCCGCCGGGCCTCATCGTCACCGTGCCCGATACTGGCCTTTACCCACTCGTCCCCACCGGAAAATCCAGCCCCAACGTCCTCCATCGCCTCGCTTCCGATGTCCTCGATCTGGCCATTCGCATTTTCCGGCCGCTACGTGACAACCTCAGCGCCGTCGTGTCCCTCGTCATGCTCGGCCTGCTCCTGCTGCTCGCCTGGAACGCCGTCTCCAGGCTACGCCGCCGCCTCGCCATCAGCGAGGTTTCCCTCGCCCTGGAAAGCGTTCGCAACCAGATCCACCGCCAGATGTATCGCCTGGGTCAATCCTACCTCCCCGCCGAAGGCGTCGGCTCCGTTCTCAACATCTTTACCCGCGACGTGAACGAGCTGCGCGACGGCCTTCTCGCTGATCTCTTCCATCGCGTACATGCGCCGATCCTGGGTGTTGGCCTGCTGCTCATCGCATTGGCGATATCGCCTTCGCTGACACTTTTTATCCTGGCCCTCGGAGGACTGGTCTGGCTCGCCGCCGGCCCCCTCATCCGCAGCCGACGCGACGAAGCCAGCGCCGCCGCCCGCAGCTCCGCTATCCATCTCCTGCAACTTCATGAAGACCTCTCGATGCTCCGTACCGTCCGCGTCTTCGGTATGGAAACGGTCGACCAAAAACGCTTCGAAGAGCATCTCGAACTCTTCCAGGCCGCCGACCGCCGCCGCCTCGATGCCGAGAGTCAGGTCCACCCCTCTCTATGGCTCACTCTCGGAGCGGCGTTGCTGCTCTCCGTGGGGATGCTCGCTTACGGCGTCCTCACCGGCCGCGTGAGCGTTCATGGCGCTCTGCTCCTCGCCGGAGTCCTGACCGCTCTTGCCTGGCCTGTCCGCGATTGGCTCGAACGCCGCACCGCACTCTCGGCTGGCTCGCGAGCCGCCGCTGGCATCGAGGATTACATGGAGCGCCGGCCCGAATTACAAATGAACGTCGGTGCCAAGTTCCTGCCGCCCATCCGGGAGCAGATATCCATTGATCGCGTACACCTCGAAGGTCCAGGCGGCCGTCCCCTCCTTGCCGGGGCGTCGTTCAAGATTCCTGCCCGCACACGCGTCGCTATCCTCAGCCTCGACGAAGACGCGCAGCACGCTCTGGCGTGCCTCGTCCCCCGACTTATCGACCCCAAGAGTGGTCGCGTGCGCATCGACGGCACCGACCTTCGTGAAGTCACTCTCGAATCGCTCCGCGCCCAGGTCGCCATGTTGCTCCAGGCCGATTATGTCTTCAGCGACTCGGTGCTCAACAACATCGGCCTCGGCGATCCCAGCTACGGCCTCGCCCGTATCATCGACGCCGCCAAGTCGGCCCACGCCCACCACTTCATCCAACAGCTTCCCCAGGGCTACGACACCGTCATCGGCCCACTCGGCCACACGCTCTCATTAGAAGAACAGTACCGAGTCGCTCTCGCCCGCGCGTTCCTCCACGACCCTTCCATCGTCATCATCGAAGAACCGAACATCACTCTCGACGACGATATCAAGCACCTCATCGACGACTCCATCGACCGCCTCGCCAAAAACCGCACTCTGATTTTCCTCCCTCACCGACTTTCCACGATTCGCAAGTGCGACCAGGTGGTCGTCCTCCACAACGGCAAGGTCGAAGCCGCCGGTCCCCCTCGCGAAATCCACACCCAGAGCAAGCTCTACCGTCACATCCAGTATGTCGAGTTCAACCAGTTCGCCTCAGGCGAAATCGAGGCCGGCCAACTTGGCTAGGGTTTGATGCGACGGGGAGGACTGCATGCGATCCCCCCCCTCGAAATCTACCGCTCAGCACCAGTCATCCACCGTCGGCGTCAAAACCAACTCCGGCACCGTCGCCCGTGGATCTAGCTCGACCAGAAAGCGCACCGCCGCCGCGACGTCCTCAGGCTGCAAGATCGCCAGCCGTCGCTCTGCGGGAACCGGCACAGGTCGCCGGTCCAGAATCGGCGTATTGATCTCGCCTGGATAAATCACCGTCGAGCGGATGCCGTGTAGTCGCTCCTCACGACCCAGACAAATCCCCAGCGCCGCCTGACCGAACTTCGACGCCGAATAGCCGATCCCCCCCAACACACTTGCCCGTTTGCCCGAGACCGAGCAGATCTGAACGACCAGTCCCCGCTTCCGGCTCCGCATACCCGGCACCACAGCCTTCACCAGATTGAACGCCCCAGTCAGGTTGGTCGCCAGCATCCGGTCCCAGTCCGCGGGGTCCAGTTCCGCCAGGCTCCGCTTCTGCACATTCATGCCGGCGTTGCACACCAGGACGTCGATCGTCCCGAAAGCCGCCGTCACTTTCTTCACCGCCACGTCCACCGCAGCACGGTCGCTCACATCCACCGACTCCACCAGCACCCGCGCCGGCTCAACCTCCAGTAGCGCCGCCGTCTCCTCCAGCTTGCTCCGCTCACGTCCCAAGAGCGCGACCCTCATCCCCAGGTTTGCCATCGCGATCGCCACCGCACGCCCCACGCCGCTGCCCGCCCCGGTCACCAGGGCGCTGTGCAATGTCAGGTCCACAATCAGGACTCCAAAGGTTCCTCGAGGATTCGATTCGATGACTTCATTTTATCCGTTCTCAAGGCGTGTTGCATCGTGTCCTCTCAACGCAGCGGCCTTCCCTCGAATCCTCAGTTGAGTTTGTGAAAGTGAAGTATGTCGATCGCGTCATTCCTACTGACCCTCAGTTTGTTCGGTTGCGATCCGGGTTTGCCCGAAGTCATCCCCGCCTCTGCGGGGATGACCTCAGCGGAACCGGACTGTCTGAAGCTCTATCATTAGGACAGCTGACGTCCAGATATCCGCCAAGAGTGCATAAACATGCTCCAATTAATCGACGCTTACTCTGCCACCTCCCGCTCGTTCATTTCTATTTGCTCTGCCAGATCTTTTGCGATTGAGGCCTTTACCACGAATCGTAGCGCCTCCGAAGGGATGTCGGGATCAGGATTCTTGACGAGTCCGACGAGGTTTCGGGTGAGCTGCACCGGTGTAATAAACAGCCCGAACGGGATTCCCCACCAGCCCACGAGTCCGCTGCCTATCAGAGCCCCTAGTTTTGCCTTGAACCCACAACGGCGACAGCTCACCCTTGGCGATTTCCCCCAGGTTGTGAGCACAAGAATTGACCAGACATAGTACGAGGTGTGTACGTCGACCGGCCCCTCACCCCCACAAACCGGGCAGAGCCCCTCGTGGACTTCACGAAGATACTTTTCCATCACCTCTGCCGGCACTTGATCGGCAAGCGATAAGTAGTTAGCCGCTTCGCGACACTTCGCACTGCAGAAACGCAACTCACCTTCCTGCTCACCACCGAACAGGACTAAGGCATCACAAATCACGCATCGAAACATCGCAATGGTTCCTTATGCGGGCCAACTCCACTGTTGCCCCAAACAAGATGACTCGGAAAGCAACTTTGCTTTGCACTCCCTCACAAATCCTACGAGCCTACGCGACCGGCGGCAATGGGTGCCAAGAAGGTCCGTCTTTCGGTCGCTCACCCTCGATTCAGGCCCTCGCTTTCGCGGCCTGGAGGACGAATGTTCGCCTCGTTTTGAGCGTTGAAACGCCCTTGCTCGCGGTCAGGTTCGCCTTAGGCCGGTTTGCTTGCGCACCATCGTTAGCCCCGCCAGCTCGCACCGCCGGAAGCCCAACCCGTGTTCCTCTCGGCTCCTTCCGTCGCGAGACGCCGATCAAGAGTCGCTGACGCCGCATGTGTCGCGCCACATTCACCGGTGCAACATTCGCCGGCTCGTTCGATGTACCCGCTTGGGCATTCGGCGTCACTATTACCGCCACGGTCCCAGTCGCCGTGGAGCCAGGCGTCGTAACCATCGTAGCGCCGAGAGTGGCCTCGGGAACGGACGGTTTCGGTGCCGCGGATGGGATCAACGCCGCGGCTTTTTCGACATTCAACCTACCGATGGAGATCCCCGACGGATCGCGAATGGTATCCGACCCTCGCTTCAGCCATCCCAGGACATCATCCACGCTGGGCAACACCCCAAATCGCCCCCGATAAATCTGCTGCAATAGCACGATCGCACCCGTTACCAGCGGTGCCGCGAAGCTCGTCCCTTCCACACGACCAAATCCGCCATTCTCCACCGTCGTTTCCAAACCCGTTGCCGGCGCGGCCAGGTCCGTCGCCGCCGCCCCACCCCGCTCTGTACCCAGCCGCTGGGCGTTCGACCAGATTCGGTCGCCATCCGTCCCGGTCACGCTGATCGTCCCGGGCAAGATCGCCACGAAGCCCATCCCCTCCTGCCCTCGGTAGCTGTTCCCCGCCGCCGTGATCACGGGAATCCGAAGCTGGGCGAGCCGCTCCACAAGTCCCGCGATTCGCTCCCCAATCCCACCATCAAACGACCACCAATCCCGTGCGTAATTCTGATTGTCCGAGATCGACAGATTCACCGCCGTGATGTCGTATTCGTCGTGGTGATCGACGACCCACTGCAGCGCATCGGCGATCAGATCAAAGTCACCGCGATTGTCATTCCCGAACACCCGCAACGCCACCAGATCAACCCCCGGCGCAACGCCACCCGAATTGGCGTCTCGACCAGCCAACAGACCCGAGACCATCGTTCCGTGCGACCATGTCTCGGCGCGCGGGTCACTGTCCCGCATTGCGAAGTCGTAGCCCGCCTCGACGGGCCGCCCCGGCCCATAGCCGCCTCCCAGCGCCGGATGGTTGTAATCGATCCCCGTATCGATCACCGCCGCCGCCATCCCCGATCCATCCACCTGATACTGCCCTCGCACCGCCGCCGCGTGGATCAGGCCGTCGTAACTCGGGTTTTCAGCCGTGGACACACTCAGCAGTTGACGAGTTTCCAGGCTTTCCATCGCCGGTCGTCGTCGACGAGATACCGGCTTCGCGCACAAGGATCGGCTCAGGGGCATAACAGGCTCCGCGGCGGCCCGGCGCTCGCTCGGCTCTACGGGCTTCCCTGCCCGCGCCGACCCACCGGATCGCCTCCGCTGCGAGAGTGTGTCTAGCCCCCCTTCCATGGCTCGCGCCGCCTCGTGTGGCTCGATCGAGCCTCACAGCAATGCGAGTGGTCCGCCGAACCGTTTTCAGTTCAGCTCCCCGGGGCGAAAATGAGGACAAGGAATATGACCGCACGGGCTTGCCCGTGGTCTCTGTCTTTGGAAGTGCATCCTGCTCGGCGACGTGTGGTGTCTCGCCTCGCGCTGGCCTCGATCCTCGCGGCCCGCGTCCAGACCAATCCCCAAGTCGACCGGAGCCTTGCCCCGCATCGGCTTGCCGCTTCGATCGTTTGCGGTATAGTGTGCGGCCTTCCCAGGCGGCCAGTATCCCGTAACCGCTCGTCGCTCTGTCCGGCAACGCTTTTATCGGACCGGATCCCCACGGAAGGTTGGCCCGATCATGGAAATCCTTGGCGTCATCCCCGCGCGATACGCTTCCACCCGTTTACCTGGTAAACCCCTCCTATCCCAAACGGGAAAGCCCCTCATCCAGCATGTCGTCGAGGCCGCTCGCCACGCCCGTCGTCTCGACCACATCGTCGTCGCTACGGACGACCCACGTATCGCCGCCGCCGTCGAGGCCTTCGGCGGAACTGCCCTCCTGACCCGCGCCGATCACCCCACCGGCACCGACCGCGTTGCCGAGGTCGCCCGCGCAATTCCCCAGGCCCGTATCGTCGTCAATATCCAGGGCGACGAGCCGGAACTCTCCGGCGAAGCCATCGACCGCTCGATATCCATGCTCCTTGATCATCCCGACGTGCCGATGTCCACTCTCGCCACGCCCATCCTCGACGAGGCCATCTTCCGCGACCCCGCCTGCGTCAAGGTGGTCATCGACTCCCGCCAACGCGCCCTCTACTTCTCGCGTGCCCCGATCCCCCTGCACCGTGACGGCCACTCGCGGAATGCTCCGTTTGGACTGCTCCATCTTGGCCTGTACGCCTACAGACGCGATTTCCTCCTCAGCCTCGCCAGCCTCCCGCCCTCACCTCTTGAGTCGACGGAACGACTCGAACAACTCCGCGTGCTTGAAGCCGGCCATTCGATCGCTGTCGGGATCGTCGAGGATCGATCCGTCGGCATCGACACCCCGGACGACTATCAACGCTTCGTTGAGCGCTGGAATGCACGAACCGGAGCAGCTTCCCATGCGTGAGCGCCAACGAGGCAACACGCCCCCGGCCTGGCTCCTCCTTTTGATTGTTGGAGTCGCGTTCCGCCTTTTCCGGTACTCGCAGAACTGGCCGATTTGGTGGAACGAGGCGTTTGTCGCCGTCAACCTGTTCGACCGCGGCTATCTCGGACTGCTCCGGCCACTCGACTACCGACAGGTCTGCCCGATCGGCTTCCTCTGGATCGAGAAGGCCGTGGTTCAACTGATCGGACCCTCGGAATGGTCGCTTCGATTTCTCCCCTTGCTCGCGAGCCTGGCCGCGCTGGCCTTCATGGCGAAGGCTACCCGAATGCTTGCTCCTGCCCGGGCTGGACTGATCGCCCTCGCACTCCTGGCCATTGCCTACCACCCCATTCAACTGGGTGCCGAGCTCAAGCCTTACTCATTCGATCTATTGTCCGCCACCATCATCCTCACTCTCGCGATGTTGTGGTCCGCCGATCGTGCTCGACCCGCTCCGATGATCGCACTTGCAGTGCTTTCGCCGCTGCTGATGTTCAGTTCCTATCCGTCGGCGCTTGTGCTGTCGGGCACGGCCGCTGCCCTCGCGCTGCCCGTCTGGAAAACACGAGACCTTCGCACCCGTGCTGCCTGGGTATTCTGGTTACTGACCATCCTGCTGAGCGCTCTGTTTGTCGTCAAACTCTCCGCATCCGGCCAGTCGCGGGTCGCCGCGAACGACCCGCTCAATGAATACCTCCGCGACGGTTTTCCCGCCTCCTGGCACCCGCTCGATGTCGGCCGTTGGATTGCCTCCGTCGCCGCAGGCCGCTTGCTCGCGTTTCCGTTTGGCGATGCCGGCCTGCCATCCGTCCTTGGCCTCGTGCTCATGCTGTTCGGCCTGGTCATACTCGCTCGCCGGCAACGCACCACGTTCGTCCTGATCCTTGGACCAATCCTCGCCAGTTTTGCAGCCGCCTTGTTACGTCTGTACCCGCTCGGTGGGCATCCCCGGATTAGCCAGCACCTTCCTCCCGTCATGGCCGTCGCGATGGGATTTGGACTCGATGCCACCCTGACGGCCATTCGACCCCTGGTCAACCCGCGCCGACTTCGCCTCATCGCGGTCGTCGCGATCCTGATGATCGGCGGTGTCCCCTTGCTTCGCGACTTCGCCCACCCATACCGCACCGAGCGCGACCAAGCCGCTCGTGAGTTCGCCCGTGATTTCTGGCCCACTGCCAGTCGCGATGCCCGCGTGCTGTGTCTCCGCCACGATCTTGGGCTACTCCCCACCGACTCCAGCAACCCCGACGTCGCCCTCTATCTCGTCAATCGCGTCCTCTACACACCCCGAGCTTCGGCTCAGGCGACCGACCGCTTGCGTATCGTCCTTTACTACGCTCCCGGCATCGATCAGCCCAATCCCGACCAGCTACTCGATTCCGTCTCACCCGCCATGACACTCATCGACTCAACACGCATTGACCTACCCCACCACGGCGACCGAGGTGGCCGGGTCGACGTCTTCGAGTGCGTCGTCGGCACCCTCTACCCTGGGACACCGTTGGCCCAGGCATTACAATCAAGTCTCATTCGCTAACCGAACGAAACGGCTCACGGATCACCAATTCGTGAACCGTGGCCCTCAGTATCGTTTGCGCAAGACAGAGAGGCTCTCCATGTCGCGCTCCTGGCTCGATTCGCTCGACGCCGACGAACGCTCCTCGGCCGAGGAAAGGATCGCCGCCCTGCGAACGCTCGGCTGCCCCGACCCCGAGCACTGGGCCCGCCACGAGCACCGCGAGGGCTGGCCCCAGCAAGCCCGATATACGCTCCTTCGCCACCTCTGGTCCGAGTCGATCGACGCGTGGCGTGATTCCGTTCTCTGGATCGAGAACCTGCGCACCGACACCCACGCGCAGGGCGATGCCCCCGCCGCCGACGCAGCGCGAGCCATCGAACGTTTGATCGATGCCGGTGCCGATCCCGACGACGTTGCACGCCTCGCCCGATTCGTCGCTTACGAAACCGTTTTCAGTGTCGTCCACACCCTCGACGAAGGGTACGACCCGGAACACGATGAAAGCCTTCCCGGCTGGGTACTCATGGAACGCGATCCCCTCGGCAATGTCACCAATCGCCCCCTTCGGCACCTTCACGAAGACCTTCCTGGCCTAATACCACCGGCCTGATTGGGTCTTCGTCTCGCTTTCCGTCCCCTGCACAATCCCCTACGATAATACGGAAACTTAACCGCACAGCCCCAAGCGCAACCGGAGCCTGTCAACCGTGGCCCAGAGCACGCCGAACGCATCCGACCCGCGTCGCAGCCCTACCTACCCCCAGCGCGTCAACCTGTCGCAACGACCCGCGCTCGAAGCCACTCTGCGGTCCTGGGACGATCGAATCGAGCGAGCGCGACACGAACTCCCAGCCAAGCCTGACCGCGCCGCCGCCGAGCGATTGCTCATCCAAATGAACGGCGCTCGTGACCAGATCGCCGACGCAGTGCGCCGCATGCCCATGGAAATCGGCGACCTCTACGCCGAGGATCACCACCGCCTCGAAGAAGCGGCACACGCGCTCGAACGGTTATTCGCACAATGGTAAGCTGCATAGCGTCCGAAGCTTAGTCGGGCTGTACCGCTTGGATCGGAAGTACGCGAGACCTCACAGATCTGGGTGTATCCATTCGTTGCCGCGGAATTTCGGGACGCGGCTGCACGACGCGACTTGGGACAGACACCGGCTGAGGTTTCGCGGTAATCAGGTCGTCTGCGTTTGTCGGCGGCTCGACTGGTTGTCCGCCGCGCCGCGAAACTAACCCCATCGCAAACACGGCCGCACCTGCCGCCGTCGAAAGTCCGGGCCAACCGGATCCGCTTGCCTGACCGATCTGACCAACGCGGGGCCAGGTTTGCCCTGCCGCCTTGCGTGCCGCGATGTCCTTCTGTCCGTCACTTCCGGCGATCACTCGTGGCTCGGACTCAAACAAGCACCGCGCCAGTCTTTGGAATTTCGTCAACTCCTCATCCGCGGGACGATTCTGCTCACGCCACGCTTCGGCCCGCATCAACCAGTGCTGAGCCTTGATTTCGTTGCCTCGCTGCCATTCCGCCATCGCCAGGAAGAACCAGTCGAAGCTATCACCACCCGACCGCAACGACATCGAGTGTTGGAGCGCCTCGATCGCCTCGGAGTACTTCCCGTCCTGGTAAAGCGAGACCCCGAGCGTGTTCCAGAAAATTCCCGTATCCGGCGACTCGCTGACCGCCCTGCGAGCCAGCGCGACAGCCTCCTTGGCCGCTTCGGCCTGGGTTTCCTCGCCGGTGACCAAGATCCACGCCAGACTGTTCAGTGCATTGGGGCTGTCGGGTATGAGTTCGAGCGCGATGCGAAACTCCTTTTCCGCGGCGTCGTTGTCCAATGTCGCCATCAGCAGAGCGCCGAGTCGGTGGTGATAGAGCGCATTGTTTGGATCCGAATCACTAGCCTCGCGTGCCAATTGGATCGCTGCTTCGGGATCGCGAACCGCCTTGTCCTCGGTCGTCCCGATGAGCCACGCCAGTCGGAAGAGCGTCTGGCTGAGACCATGTCTCGCTTCGAGGCGCTCCGCATCGGCTTCGATCACCTCGCGATAGCCAGCCACCGCCAGCCGCGCCTTCTCGGCCGCATCGCCGATCCGACCCTCCGCCTCCGCGATATGGCTCTCGATCGACTGCACGAACGCCAGTGCCTGTCGTCGGCTTAGCGAGTCCAGCGTTGATGACTCGGCTACCACTTGAGCATACCGCTTCGACTCACCCATCGCCTCAACCGCTTCCGCCACCCGACCTTCCCGCGCCATCAACAAACCCAGATCCAGATTCAGGCCCGCCAACATTTTCTGCGTGCCGCGGTCCACGAATTCAGGCGATGCCTCAAGCTGATAAGCAACCGCTGCTCGGAAATATGCCTCGGCCTCCTTGTCACGAATTGTCGCCTGGAGCAAATGACCCAGCTTCCGGCACTGCAACGCCAGTTCGTGTGAAATTCCCAACGCCATCGAGTCTTCATGGCCCCGTAACCCCTTGAGAATCGTCAGCCCCTCACCATATGCGTTCTCTGCCTCGTCCAGTCGCCCCAGGCGATACTGGATGTCGCCGATACGTCGGTGGGCCAACGCGGAATCAAGCTGGCCACGTCCCGTCCCATCCAGCTCGTTTGCGAACTGACGGTAATAAGCCAGCGCCTTGCCCAGAAATTCCTGCTGCAAGGCCGCCTTCTCTGGCTCAACTGCGAGCCACTTTTCCACCATCGCCCAGTAGACATCATCGATCACCTGTCGCGCCAGCCGGTATCGCTCATCCGATCGCTTCCAACGCTGCGCTACCCGATCGCGTTCCTTGGCGATCTGCAACGTGCTAATCCCCAGTACGATCGACGTGATGAGGAGCAGCACCGTCCCCGTCACGACCAGTGACCGGTGCCGCCTTGCCCACTTGGTTGCATGGTCGATGATCGTCGGAGGCCGCGCCAGGATCGGCTTGTCGTCGAGAAACCTCTGCAAATCGTCGGCCATCTCGCCCGCCGTCCCGTATCGATCCGAAGGCTCCTTGGCCATCGCCTTCAGGATCACCGTCTCCAGCTCGCGCGGGATAGATTGATCAATCCGCCTCGGCCGTTCCGGCTCATCATTGGCGATCTGACGAATCAAGTCATGCCGATCCCGCCCCGAAACCGCCGCTCGTAATGTGAGAAGCTCGTAAAGCGTCGTTCCCAGTGCGTAAAGGTCAGCCCGGTGGTCGACCATCGCTCGACGCCCCGATGCCTGCTCCGGACTCATATATCTCAGTGTTCCCAGCAAGTCGCCGGTCAACGTCAGCCCGTTATCCTCTTGAATCCGCGCCAGCCCAAAATCCGTCACCCATAGGTGCCCACGTCCGTCCAACATCAAGTTCGCGGGTTTGATGTCGCGATGAACGACGCCTAAGCTATGCGCATGCTCCAGAGCGCGGGCTGCCTGAACCCCAAACCGTGCCACAGTCCGCGCATTGCACTTTCTTAAATCGGTGAGCGCGTCGATCGCCGTCTCCAACCGCATGCTACTGACACCCGACCGCTCGCCGCTCTTCTCGATCGGCTTCTCCTCGCCGGCTTTCTCTTCCACGTCCTGGCACTGCTCATCACGCAATTCCGTGATCACATCCGCGAGGGTCGGCCCATCAATGAACTGCATCGCGTAGTAGTGAATCCCCTCGTCACAGCCTACTGAGAAGATGGGCACGATATTCGAGTGATGGAGTTGCGCCGCCGCTTGCGCCTCCACACGAAAGCGTTCCAGCAGGCGAGGATCGGCGGCGAGCAAAGCCGGCAAGACCTTGAGTGCTACCCGACGACCCAGGGAGACCTGAACCGCCTCATAGACCACACCCATACCGCCGCGTCCCACCTCACCCACAACTTGATAATCCCCGAGCAAGCCATTCGCGGGCAGAGCCATCGATGTCTGCAAGGCACGCCTCGGCAACGTCTCGGTGGCAAACCCCACCGCGGCCGAACGCACAAGCTCGAATCCGTCCAAACATTGCTCGAGTCGGCTCGCCACTTCAGCGTGTCGTGCCAGAAACTCGCGACGATTGGGCGGCGTTCCCTGCTCGATCGCGGCCAGATAACTCTCCAATGCCTCCACCAAACGGCTATCCTCGCCTCCGACCAACGAGGCTGCCAATCCTACGCCGCTTCGTTGGGCCGACTCACACCCTCGTCTCATCTTACGGCTCCAAGTTCACGCCGACGTCCAGGAAAGCCTCGCCCGACAGATCACTCGGGCACTACTCTCCGACAATCGTCCAGGGCATTAGGCACGAAAGCTTGGGGAACCGGGTCAAAATTTTGAGCGTTTCCCCAAGTCGTCCTGAAATTAAGCTTTTCGTCGCCCATTCCTGAGTCTTGGATGTCGCTTCGCGCAACATCTCGACAATTCCTGACAGACGTTCCGAGTTGCCCAATCCTTCACAGAAACTCAAGAAAGCTGGGAGCGGTCCTCACTTTGCTCCCTCGCCGGCTTGCTTGCGTGCATTCTTGATGACGGTATCCAGCCGAACCGAGGCACCACCCTGCCGCTTGCTCTCGTCAGCCGCTTCCATGAAAGCGAAGATCTCGATCGACTCGGATGCCGATACCGGCGGCGTCCCCGTACGGAAAAACTTGCAGATTTCCACCAGAAGTGGTTCGTAACCGCCATAGCCCTGTCCGTGGACAATCCCTTTGGAACCGAATGCCGTAGCTCCGTAGTCCGCGTTGCCTTCTCGAATACCCCGGAAGGTGCCAATTCGCCCATCGGCCCACACGCCCGTCACCAGATCTGTCCCAGCGGTGCTGACCCGCGAGACGCTCTCGCACCCAGTTCCCATCACGGTGAACAGCGATTCGACTCCGTGAATACCGTACCAGAACAGGTCGGGATGGTGCTCTTCGAGCGGGCACGGCCCGAATGCGTTGCAGCCGAGCACGTCGCCCACTTTCGGATCGCTCCGCAGATTCATGATCGACGGACTGTATCGTAAGGAGGAACTGGTGAAGCAGGGCGTCCCCGACTTCTCCGCCAGCTCAAAAATTGCGATCGCATCCGCCAGCGACCCCGCGACCGGCTTATCAATAAACACTCGTTTCCCCGCCGCGAAGACCGGCCTGGCTTGCTCCAGATGCGGCCGACCATCGACGCTCTCCAACAAGATCACGTCCGACTTCTCGATGACCGCCTCGATCGAATCCACGATCTCCACATTGAACCGATCCCGCAGTTCCTTCACATACCCCTCGACCCGATCCTGGCTCGACGGAATATCTGCGCTCCCGCCGGGAAAAGCCGCGACCACTCGGAACCCGGCCAGATCCCCCTTCGCCTCTGGATTGTTCAAAATCTCAGTAAAGGCGATCACGTGCGAGGTGTCACAGCCGATGATCCCGACCCGCGTCGGCTCACCCTCTCCCCAGGCTCGGGCCTGCGTCCCCATCAGCAAACCGGCGACACAAATCGTAGCCAGTTTCCATCCGATCGATCGAAGGTCCGACATCGCGTGTACTCCAGCCCGGGGCACGGAATCTCATCACTCAAAAGAGCCATCCTAACCGCCTCACAACCTGGTTGCACCCGTCGCGGCATTCCTCACCGTTCCTCATCGCCCTGTATCTTTTGTCAAACTACAGTTTGTAGGGCCGAACGCTCGCCGCTGAATCCGGACCGCGTGACGAGCCAGAAGCGTTGGAGCCTCACTCTGTTGCCGACGCAAACGGGGCACCTCCTCTATGCCAAGGACAAGCTCCTTGAACAGAGGAGTTGCCCCCAACGGGAGCGAGGCCCAACTCGGCGATTCATGCTGGAACTAGCCCAGCAACACCGGCCGAGGCTGGTCCTCCTCGGGTGTCGAGCCATCCCAGGCCGTCACGTGGACATCCAGCGCCATTAGGCGGCTTCCGGATGCGATCAATGGGTTGATCTCGATTTCCTTGATCCACCGCTGCTCGACGGCCAGCCGGCTGAACCGAACCAGAAACCGTTCCAACTCGGTAAGGTTGACCGCCGTCGAACCCGACTCCCCACGCAGCGCGGCCGCGATCCGCGTCTCATCGATCATCTGTCGCGCCCGCCTCGGACTGAGTGGCGGTAGGCTCAACGCGTGATCTCGAAACACCGGCCCCAGCGATCCACCCAGACCGAACATCAACACCGGCCCGAAATGCGGATCAATGCGGCTCGAAACCGCCAATTCATATCCATGAGGTTCGACCACCGGCCAAACGCTCACACCCAGGAAGCTATCCGGCCCATACGCCTCGGCCGTTGCCGTCACGATTGACGCATACGCCATCCGCAGCGCTGCCTCGTCGGTCAGATCCCGACGCACGAGCCGGCTCGCCATCTGACGCGACGAATCCTTGGCCAACGATTTTAGCGAGACCGGATAACCCAGCTCGCGCGCCAGCCGAACAGCCTCCTCCAGCCCGTGTGCGAACGTAGGAACCGCCGGCAGGTCGTAGGCGGCCAGTAAGCCGCGCGCCTCCGCGTCGTCCAGGGTAGGCCGCCCCGTCACTCGGAGTGACTGTGCCAGCGGCTCAACCAAGGAGGTGTTCGGTCCCGTGTCCGGCTCCGTTCCCACGGCCTCGGACGTGAGCGACTCGCACAGCCCGTCCAGATTTCGGCTGAACTTCCACATGTAACGAAATGCCCGAGCCGCCGTGTCCGGATGGGAGAACGTGGAGATGCCCGCACGGTTCAGCAGTTCCGTGCCCGCCAGTACGCCTGTACCGCCCATCCAACTTGCCAGGATCGGCTTGTCGCTGACTCCCATCGCTCGGAGTCGCGCTGCGGTACACGTCGGATCAGCCATCGCGTTCGGAGTCAAAATCACCAGATGCCCGTCCACCCCCGGATCAGCGACGACGAGTTCCGCGGCTCTGGAGAACCGTTCCGGGTCCGCGTCGTCCAGGACGTCGATCGGATTCGTGTGGCTCCAGTGTTCCGGCAAGAGGCCATCGAGCGACGCTACTGTCTCCGCCGACAACCGCGCCAGCTTGCCGCCCGATTCCACGAGCGCGTCCGCGGCGATCACGCCCGGTCCACCGGAATTGGTCAAGATCGCCAGCCGCGGACCACGCGGACGCGCCTGGTGGCCTAGCACTTCAGCCATGGCAAACAGGTCTGACAGTCGACGCACTCGCAGTAATCCGCACCGCTTGAAGACGCAATCCAGCACCTCGTCATTGCTGAACGGCGAGCCGTGCGACTGCGACGCAGCCTTCGCCGTCGTCGTCGCCCGCCCTGCTTTCAGCACGATGATCGGCTTCGTCAACGCCACCCGGGTTGCCGCCTCGACGAACGACACCGGATCATCGAGCGTCTCCATGTAAATCACGATGCTCTGTGTGTCCGGGTCCTGCCCCAGATAGTCGATCAGGTCGCCCCAGCCCACGTCGAGCATCGAACCCACGGAGACTAGAGCACTGAGACCCACCCGCTCGCGCAAGCTCCAGTCCAAAATCGCATTGCACAGCCCCGCGCTCTGGCTCAAGAACGCCACGCTTCCCGGCCTTGGCGTCAATGCCGAAGGCGTTGCGTTCAAACCGCTGTACGGGCACATCACCCCGAAACTATTCGGCCCGAGCACCCGCATTCCGCCCTGGGCCAGCTCGACCTCGATCCAACGCTGAAGCTCCGCACCCACCGGGCTGCCCGCCCAAATCCCCGTCGAGGCGATCACCGCCGCCTTCACACCGGCGTCCACACACTCACCCACAAGCTCAGGAACCGCCCCCGCACGCTCCGTGATGATTGCCAGATCCACTCCCTCGGGTATCTCACCCACGCGGCGGTACTGCCTGATTCCGCGAAGCAATCCATCCGATGGCCCGACTCGATAAACCTCTCCCACGTACGATCCCGAGAGCAGGCTCTGCAAATAGGCCCCCGCCGCATCATCCGGGTCATCCATGGCCCCCAGCACCACCACCGACTCCGGCCGGAAGACCGGGTCGAGTGCGTGCCGCGAGCGTGCCAGTCCACTCAGGTCGACCTTCGAGGAATGCTGCGAATGAATCCTGGTCATCTTCGAGTCTCCCCTCCGAGTTTCCCCGCCGCACTCCGGCGACAAGGTCAGAATCGTGATGACTCCGGCGGTCTCGAGATACGACGAGGCGACGGAACGTCGTACCGCCCGAGCGAATGCCTCATTGTCTGGGCAAGCCGGCCTCCCAATCACTCACCTTCACGCGGCTGGCCGGTGAATCGTACCCGACGCTCAGACCTCTCCAACCACCCGAAGAGGGAAGAAGCAACGGCCCCACCGCAGCCAGCTCTCTGATGGAAAGCCAAAAGCTGGCGACGTGACCGTTCGAACCACCCCGGGAGAGGGCGAGTGACGCACGCACACACGAATTCACGGTTGCTCAGGCGCTAGGAGGTGAAATACGAAGGGAGGAGGCACACCTGGCCATCACGGCCCGACTCTTTGCCCGCCATGAGCACGTCGTCATTTCTTAGAATTCTCGATTTGACGCGCGCTGTCAAGAAAATAATCGATGGATTTAGATACCAATCGCGTAAAGGCCGGTCAGAGCCACGCCTGAGCAAAGGTCGCTCTGCCGGGCTTGCCAACATTTGAGTGGTGCGGGACTGTTTCTTTCACGCAAAGTTGCCGACTCGTCTGAACTCCCCCTTGGCGTGCCGTTTCGCCATCTCCACATAATGCCGCCAGGACGACTCAATACCTTCCTGTTGCGTCTCCTGCACATCGCGAACCCTGCGCGCGGGCACACCGACCATGAGCGACCCGGGCTCGACCCGCGTTCCCTCCGTCAACAACGCACCCGCCCCGACGATCGACCCCCGCCCCACCACTACGCCGTTGAGCAAGATCGCGCCCATCCCGATCAGGCAATCTTCCTCGACCACGCAGCCGTGCAAGATCGCCCGATGACCCACCGTCACCCGCGCACCCACTCGACACGGGTAACCCGGGTCCGCATGCAGCATCGCCAGATCCTGAATATTCACGCCCTCGCCGATCTCAACTTCCTCGGCATCCCCGCGAACCACCGCGTTGTACCAAACACTGGCCCCCGCCCCGATTCTCACCCGCCCCACCACCACAGCTCCCGCCGCGATAAACACATCATCACTCATTTGCGTGAATATCCCGTTGGGCAGTAGGTGACCGTAGCTATCGATTTCCGATTCGTTGTCGAGCCTCAGTTCCCGTGTTCGGTTCTCAACCACCGCACAGTCCCCGACTTCGACCGCATGAAAACCGAATGCGTTACCGTCCCGCGCTCCGTGAACCGGATTCCACGCAGCAAGGAACCACTCGTGATGCCCGTCGCCGCGAACACGCAATCGCCACGCACCAGGTCATCCGCCATGTAAATCCGGCCCGGCTGAGCCCGCCCGTCGTTATCCGCGAGCTGGGTCTGGATGTTTCCACCTAGGCACTTCATCGCGCACGCCGTGATCACGCTCTCGGGAGTGCCGCCGATTCCGAAAAGCAAGTCGACGCCCGAGTCCGGTAGGCACGTCGCCAGCGCCCCCGACAGGTCGCAGTCCTGAATCAATTTGATTCGGACTCCGATCCGCCGCAGTTGCTGGATATAGTCCACATGTCGAGGCCGATCCAGAATGCACACGACCATGTGGTCCACGGGCTTCCCCAAGGCCCGCGACGCCTGGCAAATCGTCTCCGACAACGGCGCGTCCACACGCACATCTGCGTTCTTGGCGATCTTGGGGCCATACGCCAGCTTGAGTGCATAAAAGTGCTTGCTCGGCAGCAAGGCCTCGGCCAGGCTTGCCACACCCAGCACACTGAGGGCACCTGGCCCGGAGGTCACTACCGGCCGCGTCCCTTCGATCGGGTCAACGCAAATCTCGTAGATCAGCTCGCGGCCATCCACTGCCTCCGCGCGTCGACCGCCCACCATCTCGCCGTGGAACAACCCGTAGCTCTTGTCCTTCTCCCCCTCGCCGATCACGATCCGCCCCGCGAAATCCATTCGATTCAGTCGGTCACGGATCGCCTCCGTCGCCGCCCGATCCGCCTCTTCCTTTTGACCTGTGCCGATCCACTCAGACGCGGCGATCGCCGCCGCCTCGGTCACACGCACCAACTGCATGCTTAGCCCGTTCACGGTCGCCTCCTCGATTCAGCTTGCGATGCCCCGATCGCTCGAGCCAGGCCAACGGCACGGCTCTCCGGAACCTGCCGGCGCGCAACGGAAACGACTTGCTCGGAAGTTTCCTAGAACACTATGGAATAATCCGCCATGCGTTTTCCAAAGAAACGCGATGGGCCTGGGCGTCCTCCGGAGACGACGCAACGCCGCGTGTTCGGACTCGGTCACGCGGCGAACGCGCCAGATTGTTCACGCCGAGGGATGCCAGCCCGCGTCTGCCCAAAGCGCGCCGCTCACAGCCGAGTTGCATATCAGGAAGTAGATCGCGTCCGCGATCTCCTCCGGCTTGATCAACCGCTTCAACTGCGTATGCGGCAAAATGTTCTCGTTGATGTACTTCTCGCCCAGCGAGCGCACCATCGGAGTGTCGGTGAAACCGGGGTGGATTACGGCCGCGCGGACGCCGTAATAAATCGCTTCCTTTGAGAGCGTCGCCGCGACCCCCTCCAGACCCGCCTTTGTCGCCGAATACGAGATCTGTCCAGGAATCCCCTGCGACGAGATCGATCCAATGAAGATGATCGTCCCTTGAATGTCCTCGGCGGGGGTCCACCGCTTGAGCCCGGTCCGCGCCCGCTCCTCGGCAATCCGAGCGACCATCTCCAGCGCCCAGTACGTCGGTGCAATAAGGTTCACCTCCGTCACTTGCTGAAACATCTCAGCCGGGTAAACCTCGCAACGACCTGTTTCCTTGTTCATCTTCACGGAAAGCTGGTCTCGAGTGATTCCCGCCGCCGGAATACAGATTCGAGCCGTTCCATGCCGGGCCTCGATGAGATCGAACACCCGCCGCCGGAACGCGTCGTCCGTCACATCGCCGATGAACGCTTCGGCGATCTTCTCGCCCACCTGGTCGTTAATCATGTCGGCCGTCTTGATGACGCTGTCGCTCTTGTCGACGAGAGCCAGAGCGCGGATTTCGCGCTCGGCGAGCTCGGTGGCCACGGCCTGGCCGATCCCGCTCGCGGCCCCGGTAATCACGGCGATCTTGTCGCGAACTTTCATGATGGCTTCTCCTTTTTTCTCTCGTGACCCATCTGGGCCGCTCAGCTCAAACCGCCTCGCGGCCGTGCCTCCGCCTTGTCCCCTTAGTCCTCAACTGGCGTCGACCGTTCGGCCACCCATGCGGTCGCTTGCGGCCAGAACGACTTGTGCGCCTTGGAGCTGACCGCCAAACCCACGTGCCCCGCCTGGATCTCCATCACCTTCGTGTCCTTCGACCCGACGTGCGGCAAGATCCCCAAGGTCTGCGACGGCGGCACCAAGTGGTCGCCTGAAGCTGCCAGCAGCAGCAGCGGGCACTCAATCTTCTTGAGATCAACCGGCTTCTCGCCCATCGCGAAACGGTATTCGCCCTTCACCAGCTCGTTTCGCTGGTACAGCTTTTTGACGAACTCACGAAAGGTCTCCCCGGCGACCGGGATGTTGTCGTTCGTCCACTTCTCCATCGCGAAGTAATTCTCGACGAACCGGTCGTCGTACATCTTCTCAACAAATCCCGTGTACTTCGTGTAGTAGTTCTGCAGCGGCTTCATCAATTGAAACGCATACTGCAAGAATGCCGCCGGGCAATTCCCGAACGTATCCACCAGGGCGTCCACATCAAAGCACTTCTCGTCCGTCCACACCTGTAATAGTGACTCCTTCGTGCCGAAGTCGATCGGCGCCGCCATCAACGACAGGGTGTTCACCAGTTCCGGATAGGTCGCCGTGAACATCGCCGACATCGTGCCGCCCATGCAGTAACCCAGCAGGTTGATCGCCGAACCGTCCGCGTGATCAACCAGGAAGTTGGTCACGTTCTTCATCTGCCCCCGGATGTAATCGTCCAGACGCAAACTTCGATCCGCGGCCGTCGCAATCCCCCAGTCAATCAGGTACACGTCAAACCCTCGCGCCAGATACTGCTTCACCACGCTCCGTGGCGGCTGCAGATCCAGAATGTAGGGCCGATTGACCAACGCATAGCAAATCAACAGCGGCTCGGCATATTCCGCCGGCGTCTCCCGTTCGTAACGCAACAACCGAAGCTGACCCTCCTCATACACCACTTCATGTGGCGTCATCAGAACCTGATTATTCCGCGCATGCTCGGCGACGCGGGGCACGCTCAGTACCCGTTGCCACATCTTCATCGCCTCGTCATACGCGTTCTTCTGCTGATCCAGAAACATCTCGAGCATTTGCGTCGTCATCTCCGCCCCCTTTCTCTCGCAGCCTCGCTTCCGAACGTCTCGGCCTGGCCAGGTGTTGCCACCGCCCGACCGAGACTCCGCGAATGTGGTACGCGGCGGCTCTCACATGGAAAGCCCACCATTGATGTCCAGCACCGTCCCGGTCACGAACCCGCTCGCGGGCGACGCCAGATACAACACTCCGGCGGCGATCTCCGCCGGTTCACCCAGCCGACCCGCCGGTGTCATCCCCACCACCTGCTCGATCGCCTTCTCCGGAATCGGCTCGGTCATTCGCGTCTTGATGAACCCGGGAGCTACCGCGTTCACCGTCACGCCCTTGCGTGCGTATTCCCGAGCCAGCGTTTTCGTCAGGCCAATCAAGCCCGCTTTCGCGGCCGCGTAATTCGCCTGCCCAAAGTTGCCAATCTCGCCCACGATGCTCGAGATGTTGACGACCCGCCCCCATCCCCGTTCCGACATCGCGTCGATGAATTGTTTCGTCACCAGGAACACGCTCGTGAGATCCGTGTTGATGACCTCGTCCCAGGCATCCTTCGTCAGTTTCTTGAACGACCTGTCGCGTGTGATCCCCGCATTGTTCACCAGCACGTCCACCTGGCCGAAATCCCGTTTGACCTCCCCGCACATCGCCTCAACCTCCGCTTCGACGGCGATGTTGTGCGCGTAGAAATTCGCCTTGCGTCCCATCGTGCGGATGAGCTCCACGACCTCCTCCGCCGCCACGCCTCCCGTGTTGCAGCTGATTGCCACATCCGCCCCCGCCGAAGCCAGCGCCAGTGCGATCGAACGTCCGATCCCCCGCGAGCTTCCGGTCACGAACGCCGTCTTTCCGTCCAGCCGAAAGTTCGGCAAATCCGAGTCCATCACCACACCTCCCATTGCACCTTCCGTCATGGCCTAGCCTCTCTCCCGTTTTCCCCAGGGGTCTGTTCCGGCTCACTCAAGTGATCGACACATCTTCGATCACTTCCTCCGCGTCGTCTTCGGCTTCACCGCCTTCGGTCGCGTTCGCGTCGGTAACGATTTCGCCTTCGGTCGGGCCGGAGTCGCCGGCGCTTTCGCCTCGACCCCCACGCCACCACCCCGGGTGATCGCCTCCAAACGCTCCTCGATCGATTCCAGCCGACTCAGCAACCCACGCTCGATGATGCTTAATCGCTCAAACAAGCCGTGGATGTCACTCGCCAGCGGAGCGCCAAAATGCCGCGATGTCTCCTCGATCGCCTGGTCCTGCGTTTTCTTCAGATCCGTCATCGTCTTGACGTTCTGCCGCATCATTTCCAGAAAGGCCGGACTCCGCATGAACTCGTCAAAATTCTGACCCAGCACGTCCAGCCACTTCTGCTGCAGCCGCTGCGGGTCGGCCATCGATTGCAGGCTCTCGAGGAACGCCCGCGATTGATCTCCCGACTTCTGGAAATACTCATTCCAGAACTCCATCACGGGATTCGGCGGCACGGTCGCCGCCCCCGCTCGATCCGATCCATTGTTCTTCATTCGATCGCCTGACATGGTCTCTCCCTCCCGGTGATCCGGCTCTTAGCTCAGCCTCTCCACCGCAACCGCCACGGCCTCACCACCGCCAATGCACAGAGAGGCGATGCCCCGCTTTCCACCCGTCCTGCGCAACGCATTCAACAAGGTGACCAGCAGCCGCGCCCCGCTGCATCCGATCGGATGACCCAGCGCCACCGCGCCGCCGTAAATGTTCACCTTCTCGGCCGGAATCTTCAGGTCCTTCTCCGCCGCCATCGTCACAGCGGCGAACGCTTCATTGATCTCAAAGAGATCGGTCGTTTCCACCGTCCAGCCGGTCCTTTCAAACAGCTTGCGAATCGCACCAATCGGCGCTGTCGTGAACCACTCGGGATCCTGGCTGTAGGTCGCCGCTCCCACCACCCGGGCGATCGGCTTCAGTTTCAACTCGTCACAGGCGGCCTTGGACGCCAGCAAGAGCGCCGCCGCCCCATCGTTGATGCTCGACGCGTTTCCCGCCGTGACCGTACCCTCGGCACCGAACGCCGGCTTGAGCGACCTCAGCTTCGCCTCGTCAAACCGCGTCGGACCCTCGTCGGCGGTCACGCTCGTCGTCTTTCCACGCACCGTCACATCCACCGGGATCATCTCCTCGGCAAATGCGCCCGACTCCGCGGCTTGCTTCGCACGAGTGTGCGTCCGCACCGCGAAGTCGTCCTGATCCTGTTTGCTGAAGCCGTACTTCGCCGCGCAGCGGTCGCCGTACGTCCCCATGTGCTTGCCGCCGTAAATATCCCAAAGCCCATCGTGGATCATCGCGTCCACCAGTTCGCCATTGCCCATCCGATACCCCTCGCGGGCTTTCATCAGTAAGTACGGCGCGCGGCTCATGTTCTCCATCCCGCCGGCGACCACCACATCCGCATCACCCAGCCGAATCGCCTGGTCCGCCAGCATCACCGCTTTTAAGCCCGATCCGCAGACCTTGTTGAGCGTCGTCGCGCCCACCGAAGTCGGCAAGCCGCCATGAATCGCCGCCTGCCGCGCCGGGTTCTGGCCAATCCCCGCACTCACGACGTTGCCCATGATCACTTCGTCGATTTTCTCTGGCGGCACGCCAGTACGCTCCACCAGAGCCTTGATACAACCTGCCCCGAGCTGTGGAGCCGGCACTGCCGCCAACGAGCCACCCATGGCACCCACCGGCGTCCGCACCCCCGCCACGATCAACGTCTCCCTGCTACTTGCCATCGGCGTCAACCCTCTTCCGGGAAACGGCCCGCGCGACAACCCGCCGAGCGAGGCCAGTCTCCTCCCCTTGTCGAGATCCCCACCACCACATTTCCGGGCGACCATGCGTCATGACGACTGGTCGCTTCATCAACTACCCGAGGCCGCTTGCATCCACTTCCGGCCGGCGATCTCCAGCTCTTTCATTTGATCCTCGGTCACCGTTTTGAGCGCATCAAAACTGTGCCGCCAGAGTTCCTCCGAGAGCCGTCGAAACTGCTCCGGATCGCGAGCCTCGCCGACCTTGAACGCGTCCTCGATCGTCCGCAGGCCCGCTTCGTACTGCGCATCCAGCGTCTGCCGGTGCTTCTTCAGCAAGTCGAGCACCGCGCCTGACCACTGATGTTGCATCGATTGCATCGTGTCCGCCGCCAGAGCACCACGGCTCGCCGCCGACGCCCC
>JBGSYY010000275.1:0-5420 GCA_041750675.1 Isosphaeraceae bacterium
ACGCCCTGCTCGCCCGCGGCGCTCGCTTCCGCGTCGACGCCGAGGCCGTCCGCGATATCGCACTCGCAGCCTCCGGCCTGCTCGACCAACGTCTCGGCGGCCCCTCCGTCTATCCCCCCCAGCCCGAAGCCGTCACCGCTCTCGCCTACGGCGGCGCGACCTGGCCCACCAGCACCGGTCCCGATCGTTACCGCCGCGCCCTTTACACCTTCACCAAGCGAACCGCACCCTTCGCCGCATTCACGACCTTCGACATGCCGACCTCCGAAACCACCTGCGCCCGCCGCGATCGCTCCAACACACCGCTCCAATCTCTCACCTTGCTCAACGACACCGCCTTTCTCGAAGCCGCCCGCGCTCTCGCCCTCCGCGTCCTCCGCGAAGTACCCAGCCCCGCCGATCTCGATGCTCGCATCGACCACGCCTCGCTGCTCATCCTCGGTCGCCACGCCTCAGCCTCCGACCCGCTCGCCATCGCCCTTCGCGACTTTCACGAGGCCCTGCGCGGACGCTTGAACTCCGGCACGCTCGACCCCAAGGCCCTCGCCGGCGACACCCCGACCGGGCTCGACCCCATCGACCACGCCACATGGACCGCAATCGCTCGCGTCCTCCTCAATCTCGACGAGACCATCACTCGCGAATGATCACGTCAGAGTGACGATCACATGAGAGGCCACTGATGAACTGCCAGCACGCTCGCAATGCCCATTCCCATCCGCTCACGGTCACGCGCCGCCACTTCTTCCAAGATTGCGGCCTCGGCGTCGGCAAAATCGCTCTCGCCTCGCTGCTGCTGGGCCGCGCTTCGCAAACCGCCCGCGCCGACGATTCACTCAACCCCATGGCCCCCCGTCCGCCTCACATCGCCCCGAGGGCCAAGCACGTCATCTATCTCTTCATGGCCGGCGCGCCCAGCCAGCTCGATCTCTTCGACCCCAAGCCCGAACTCGTCAAACACGACGGCCAGCCCATCCCCGCCTCCGTCGTCAAGGATCAGCGCTACGCCTTCATCCGGCCCGACTCCAAGCTCATGTCCGCACGCTATGAATTCGCCCGCCACGGCCAGTCCGGCGCA
This sequence comes from Isosphaeraceae bacterium, assembly GCA_041750675.1. Classification (GTDB taxonomy): domain Bacteria; phylum Planctomycetota; class Planctomycetia; order Isosphaerales; family Isosphaeraceae; genus BPJS01. The sequence continues at coordinate 1,079 of JBGSYY010000275.1, forward strand.
GAGCTATCCTCGATCATCCCCCACCTTGCCCGCGTCGCCGACGACATCGCCATCGTCCGTTCCGTCCACACCACCCAGTTCAACCACGCTCCCGCGCAGATCTTCCTCAACACTGGCTCCCCCCTGCCCGGCCGCCCCTCAATGGGCTCGTGGGTCACCTACGGCCTCGGCAGCGAATCCCAAGACCTCCCCGGCTTCGTCGTTCTTTCCTCAGGTGCGGGCATCAGCGGCGGCGCGGCCAATTGGTCCAGCGGTTTCCTGCCCACCGCCTATCAAGGGGTCGTCTTTCGCTCCAAAGGCGATCCAATCCTCAATGTCTCCAACCCCTCGGGCGTCGACGACCGCCTCCAGCGCGATTCACTGGACCTGCTCCGCACCCTCAATCAAGACCATTACGAATCCGTCGGCGATCCCGAAATCCAGACCCGCATCGCCTCCTACGAGATGGCCTATCGCATGCAATCAAGCGCCCCGGAGCTAATGGACCTCTCCGGCGAAACGCCCGAAACGCTCGCCCTCTATGGCGTCGAGCCAGGCAAACCCTCCTTCGCCGCCAACTGCCTGCTCGCCCGCCGCATGGTCGAACGCGGCGTTCGCTTCATCAACCTCTACCACGAAGGCTGGGACCACCACTCCGACGTTCTCGGCGGCCTCAAAGCGCAATGCGGCCAGACCGACCAGGCCACCGCCGCCTTGGTCTTCGACCTCAAGCGCCGCGGCCTGCTCGGCGAAACGCTCGTCGTTTGGGGTGGCGAATTCGGCCGCACCCCCATGGTCGAATCCAACGCCTCCCTCGGCCGCAGCATGGGCCGCGACCACCACCCTCAGGCCTTCACCATGTGGCTCGCGGGCGGTGGAATCCAACCAGGCATCTCCCTGGGCTCGACCGACGAGCTTGGCTTTCATGTCGTCGACGACCCTGTCCACGTTCACGACCTTCAGGCCACCATTCTCAATCAACTCGGCCTCGATCACACACGCCTCACCTATCGCTTCCAGGGCCGTGACTACCGCCTCACCGACGTCCACGGCGAGCTGGTCACCAAGCTCATCGCCTGAACGCAGTTCCCCGATCGAGACGCGCGTTATGTCGCGGCCACGCCGCCCTCACAACCTCAGAATCCTGACCCGCTACGCCGCTTACCTCCTCTGGGAGTTTCGCTGGTCGTTGCTCATTTTCTGGAGCCTCGTCCTTGGCGGCGGCCTCATTCTCTTCCTCTTCTATCACGATGGCGACGGCAATCGCCTCCTCAGCTACGGCGAAGCCTGCTACGGAATCTTCCTCGCCATCTTCCTTGAGTCGTACCTGAAGTTCCCTCGCGAAGCCTATCTCCAGCCCCTGTTCTTCCTCCTGCCGATTATCGGCCTGGGCGCGGTCGCCGATTCCCTCGTGCGGCTGGCCTACCTCATGTTCGCACGCAAGCAAAACCTCCCGGAGTGGCAACGTATGGTCGCCGCGCTCTATCGAGACCACACCGTCGTGGTCGGCATCGGCAAGGTCGGTTACGAGATTATCAAGGGCCTGCTCGATCTCCGCGAGCCGGTCGTCGCCATCGAACGGCCCGGAACCGACTCCACCCTGATCGATGAGATCATCCACCTCCAGGTGCCGATCCTCCACGGCGACGGACGCGCCCGACTCACCCTCGAACGCGCAGGCGTCGCTCATGCCCGCGCCGTCGTGCTCGCCACCAGCGACGATCTCGCGAATCTCGACGCCGGTCTCACCGCCTTCGATCTCAATCCCAAGGCCCGAATCATCCTCCGCCTGTTCGACGAATCGCTCGCCAAAAAAGTCCGCGGCGCATTCGCCTTGCCGGCAATTTCCACCTCGCGCGTCGCCGCCCCCGCCTTCGTCGCCGCCGCGACCGGACGCAAGATCTATCAGGACCTCCAGCTCGCCGACCAGAAACTCAGCCTGACCGACCTGACCATCGACGCCGGCGGTCGCCTCGCCGGCCTCTCCGTCGGCGAGTTGCAGTCCCGGCACCAGGTGAACGTCGTGATGCACAGCGGCCGAACCGGGGTCAACGCGAATCCAGACCACGCCATCGCTCTCGACCCCGGCGATGAGATCCTCGTTGTCGCCCCCATCGAGCAGCTACTCGCGCTCGCCTCGAGTAACCAGCCTGTCGCCTCCCCACAACCCAGGGCCGAGCCTCAACCCATTCAGACCGATCCATAAAGCGGCGCGATCGCCCGCGCCGTCGGCGGTAGCACAAACGACGGCCGACCCGTCCGATCCTCGACCATCGTCGACGGATCGATCCCCAGATGGCGATAAACTGTGGCCAGCACATCCACATAATGGATCGGCATCGCCACCGCCTGCGCTCCGGTTCGATCGGTCGACCCGATCGTCTGCCCCGTCCTCATCCCACCTCCGGCGAACAACGCGAAGTTGACCGGCGCCCAGTGGTCGCGTCCCGCATCCTTGTTGATCTTTGGCGTTCGGCTGAATTCACCCCACACGACGACGCTCACGTCGCGGTCCAGGCCCCGCATGTGCAGATCCTCCACCAGTGCCGCCAAACCCTGGTCGAAAGTGGGCAAGTTCAATCGCAAATGCTCAAAGTTGTTCGCATGCGTATCCCAGAATCCATAGGCAACAGTAACCACCCGCGCCCCCGCCTCCACCAACCGCCGCGCCGCCAGCAACTGGTCGTTCCACAAAGGCGCGCCATCGCCCATGTGCTTCGGCGATCCATACCCATAGCGATCGCGTATCTTCGGGTCTTCCCTCTCCAGATCAAGCGCGTCCGCCACCTTCCGCGACGACAACACATCGAACGCGCGATCCATCGTCGTCTCCATCCCCGCCATCGGAGCCGCGTCGACGTCCCGTCGCCACGAGTCGAACTGGCTCAACAACGAATGCCGCCGCTCCACACGCCCCGCGCCCAATCCCGCCGGACGCATCAGTTCGACATCCTCACCGCTCAATCGCGCCGCGCGATACGCAGACCCCAGTCGCCCCGGCCCCGGACTGTTGTACGGCCGATGCTGCATCGTCGGAAACAAATCCACGAACGGCGGTACAACCGGATCAACGGGTCCTAACACCCTCGAAACAAGCGATCCAAAATGCGGCCGCCCCTCGCGCTCCGCCACCGCCATCAACGTGCCGGTCATCGTCTGAAAACTGGAATGCTCATCCTTTTGCCCGACCAGCGACCTGACCACTGCCAGTTTGTCGGCCACCCTCGCCAGCCTCGGCAAATGCTCGCCAAACCGCATTCCCGGAACCACCGTGTCGATTCCCTTCACTTCACCCCGAATCTCCGCGGGCGCGTCGGGCTTGAGATCGAACGTCTCCAGATGAGAAAGCCCACCCGAGAGGTAAACCAGAATCACCGACTTGTGCCGTCCATCAGACCCACCCGTCCCTTCCGCTCGCAACAACTCGGGTAGCCCCAGCGTCATCGACCCGAACGAGAGCGCCCCAACCCGCAAGAACGACCGACGTGAGCGCCCATCGCAATACCTCATCGCCATCGTCCCCATGTGCCCCACTCCTCAAGGCCCTTCATTGTCCAACAAGAATCTAACATCTCGCAGGCCATACACCAAGCCAAGCCGCCCGCCGTTGAGTACCCTCTTCACCCCATCTCGGCCGCCCGCCGTCACAGCCCTTCTTTACAAATGCCTCGCAACCCAGCGAGAACGTCGAAATCCTCCCCTTCATCCACCCCCATCCGCAGTCTTCGCACATGGGATCCTGAATTCTTCTCATTCGCCCAATTCCGCCCTCCTCAATCGCTCTTTCACTATCCCCAACCACTCCGAATCCGGCACATGATATGGCCGGAATTTCTCCAGCGTTCCCAGCTCTTCGCTGGCGAACAGCGCCCGGTGCGTTCCCAATCGGTTCGCGACCGGCGTATCGATCAAATTCGTCGAATCATTCGCTGACATCTGAAACAGCACCCGCATCTCAAACTCACGCAAGCCGCTTCGATCGATCACCCGCTGGAGATTATTTACCGTGTCGAACCACGCGATCACGTGTATCCCTACCGCCGGCCCCTCGCGCAACAGCTCTGCCAGTTGATCGGCCGGATTCACCTCCGCCTCACGCGATCCAAACGAAAACTCATCCGATCGCCGCAAATCGCGAAACCGTGAACCGTCAAAGAGAAATACGAAGATCGACGGCGCCGGCCTCGGCGCGCTCATCCGCCGCGCCAGCTCCTCGGCGACACCCGACAGCAACGCCTTCAAATCAGCCGGCGTGCCAACCTCAATCTCGTGCGGAAGCGCGCCAGCCACCTCAGCCAGGCACCCGGCCGCCTCATTGTCGTCGGGCGTGCCATCAAGAATCACGAACCGCGCGTCCGCCGGC
>JBGSYY010000276.1:0-3150 GCA_041750675.1 Isosphaeraceae bacterium
CGCGGGTCGGCGTGCCAGGGCGGCATCCGACGCGCGTCGACCACCTCATGAATGCCGTCGGCGTGCCGCTTCGCGTCGTCGTACGTCAACAGCGAGAACGGTCCCACCTGTCCCGGACGATGGCACGACTGACACCGATTCTGCAACAACGAAGCGACATCCTTGGAGTAGGTAACCTCGCCCAAGCTCGACGCGTCGATATCCGGGTCTGCTTCACGCATCGCTTCAACCACCACCTCGGGCGCAGCGCTGATTCGAGGCAGAGGCCGGACCTTCGTCTCCACCCAGTCGATCGGACAGCCGGCAACACTAGTGGCCGTCGTCTCGGGTTCCTTGTTCGCCAGCACTGCTTCCACGGCCTCGACCAGGTAGGGCCGAACCGGCCGGTCCTTTCGCGTTCCGTAGCCATACTGATCGTCGATCGCCCCCCGGTAGCGAATCCTCGCCTCTCCATCCACGAGGATCGCCTCGCAGGTCCGCACAACCTCCAGCCGACCGGCGACCTGCCCGTCCTTGTCCTGAAGCACCGGAAAGTTCAGGCCGAACTCCTCGGCATGCCGCGCGACCGCTTCATTTCCCTCCGTTGTATTGCTATTAATGGCCACAACAGCCACGCCCTGATCGGCATACTTCTTTTGAAGCTCCACCAGGCGAGGAAGATACAGGTCGCCAATCGGGCACTCGATCCCGGTAAACACCAGAACGGCCGCCTTGTGGCCTTCCAGGTCGTAAAGCCGGAACGGCTTGCCATCGCGTGCGTTCGTCAGCGTGAAATCAGAGACGGTCTCGCCCAAGAGCCGGTCGATCGGCTTCTCGTCACCCGCTCGGGCCGTCCAGGGTGCGACCAACAAGGCCAGCGTCAAAAGGGGTCGAAACAGACCAAAGACCCGCATGGGCACGCGCTCCCTGAAAGAACTGAAGTTTCCAAGGCCTGCCACAATCGCAATCAGGCCCCAGCCGCCGATGGACGACCGTCTCCGGCACGGTTCGACACAATCTACCCTGACTACCCGTCGCCACGACACCAAGTTTCCCAGATCGTCGAAGCACCGTCCATGCGACAAATGTAAGACTACGCGGTTTGCCGCTTTTGAAGGTGCGAATTCTGCAACGAGGCCTGGCCAAAGTCTGGCGTCCACTGTTTGCGACAGGTAGAATCCTTGTGATTGAGTTGCTGCCCGTTCCGGGGTGGTTGCTCGCGTTCGACAGCGGCTTTGACTGTCGGTTTCGCCATGCGCATGCATGCTGTGATCTTGCCCGAGCTTGGCTTGGCTTCGGATGACCCAATTCTGGTCAGCCATTGGTATGCTCGGCAAGGCGAGGAAGTCTGGCAAGGCGACCGACTGGTTGAGCTATTGATCGGCGCGGCGACCTTCGACGTTTCGTCTCCGGCGAGTGGCCGCCTGGTTCGGATTCGCGTCCGCGAGGATCAGCGTGTCCAGCCCGGTCAGATTTTGGCCCATCTGGCGGTCGACGACGAGTCGCACGGCCCGCCGGGGGACACCACGCCTCCATGACGCCCCTCTACGAATATTCCGCCGGGGTCATCCCCTATCGCGTCGAGTCCGACGGCTCGCTCTCGTATTTTCTTCTCCACTCGGCCACCGTGCGCAACCCGCGCGCACGCTGGGAGTTCCCCAAGGGTGGCATGGAGCCGGGCGAAACTCCCCGTCAGACCGCCGCCCGTGAATTTCACGAGGAAACCAGCCTCACCGAATGGGGCTTTCGAGAGGGCTTCGAGGACGGTCTAACCTACACCTACATGCGCCGGGGCCGAAAGGTCTTCAAGCACGTCACGTATTACGTCGTCGAGGTTTACGAAAACACCGGTCTGTGCCGCTCCTCCGAGCACGCCGAAGACCAGCATGGCCGGTGGTGCCACTGGGGCAGCTTCGACGAAATCACCGGTATGCTCTATCACATCCGGATTCGGCAACTGTTCGCCCGGGCCGACGCCTGGCTCCGCGGCGAGCCGCCGCCCGCTCAAACGCTCGACCAGGATCACGACGATCCCCGCGGTCCGACTCCGGGAACCCTTCCCACGTCCCAACCTTCCCCAGGCTGAATCTTCGAGACCGTCCGGCTCTCCCACTCACCCAGCCGTCAGCCGAACCTTATAAACCCATGCCCGACAGGACGACCGATTCCGCGACCCCAACCGGCCCGAGCAAGCCCGGTCGCCGGCCTGGTCTCTTTCTGTCGCTCGATGGTCCTGACGGTGCCGGCAAAACCACTCAGGCTGCCCGCCTGGTCGACTGGCTCCGCGAACGCGGCCATTCCGTCCTCGCCTGCCGCGACCCAGGGGCAACACCCCTGGGCGACCGCCTCCGCTCCATCCTGCTCGACCACAACAACACCAACCTCGAGATCAGCCTCCGCGCCGAGATGCTGCTTTATATGGCAAGTCGGGCGCAGCTCGTCGATCAGCTCATTCGACCCGCCCTCGAAGCCGGCCAGGTGGTCGTCTCCGACCGCTTCCTGCTGGCCAACGTGGTCTACCAGGGTCACGCCGGCGGACTTCCTCCGGGCGATATCTGGGGCGTTGGCATGGTCGCCACCGGCGGTCTGCTTCCCGACCTCACGCTCGTCCTCGATATCCCCTCCGAACTGGCCTCCGCTCGCGTCGGCACGCCCCGGGATCGCATGGAGTCCCGCCCGGTCGACTATCATCGACGTGTTCGATCCGGCTTCCTGCGCGAGCTTAAGACTCAGCGGGCTCCTTTCCTGTTGATCGACGCTTCGGTTGACGCCGACACGGTGGCCGCCAAAATTCAGAACGAGGTAACCCGTGCCCTGGAGTGGCGTGCGCGGACATGACCGGGTCGTCGCCGACCTCAAACGCTCCGCCGAGCAGGGTCGGCTCCCGCACGCGCTCTTGTTCGTCGGCCCGGAAGGCATCGGCAAGCGCCGCTTCGCGCGAACTCTGGCCCAGGTCCTGGTCTGCGAACGCAACCCCATCGCCGCCTTCGAGCCTTGCGGCATCTGTCCGGCCTGTCAACAGGTCGAGGCCGGCGTGCATCCCGACGTCCTGACCGTCACCCGTCCCGCCGATCGCCACGAGCTGCCGATCCAGGCCATTCGCGACCTCTGCCACGACCTCTCCCTCCGCCCCATGCGCGGCGGTCGCCGCGTCGCCATCGTCGACGACGC
>JBGSYY010000277.1:0-3958 GCA_041750675.1 Isosphaeraceae bacterium
CGCCGTCTGCCGCATGCGCGACGACCTCGCCGCCCGCGGCATCCATCTTCTCGTCATGCCCGCCCCGAACAAGGAGAGCATCTACCTCGACCGACTCTGGTGCTTCGCGTCGCCTCCCGATCAACCACCCGACCCCGAGACACGAGCCTTCCTCGCTCTCTGCCAGGAGGCCGGTGTCGAGGTCGTCGATCTCTTCACGCTCGATCGCCGCGCCCGCCTGACTTCCCCGGACCCTCTCTACCTCGCGCAGGATAGCCACTGGTCGCCCGCCGGCATGGAGATCGCCGCCGACGCCATCGCGGACCGCATCCACCAGCGCGGCTGGCTCGACCCTTCGCCAAGCCCCTACGACGCTCGGCTCAAGCCGATCCAGGCTCTCGGCGACCTCCTTCGCATGGTCCGCTCCCCCCTGATCGAATCTCGTGTGCGGCCGGAGAGCATCGCCACCCGACAGATCGTCCGCCGCGACACCGGCGCTCCCTTCACCAACGCCCCCGAGCCTGAAGTTCTCGTCCTGGGCGACAGCTTCCTGCGCATCTACGAACGCGACGCGCCCGGCAGCGCGGGCTTCGTTGCCCACCTCGCCCGCTTACTCGGCCGCCCCACCGGCGGCCTCATCAGCGACGGCGGCGCTTCGACCCTCGTCCGCCAGGATCTCTTCCGTCGCCCGCGACTTCTCCGCCGCGCTAAGGTGGTCGTCTGGGAATTCGTCGAACGCGACATCCGCCTGGGTCTCGAAGGCTGGCAAGCCGTGCCTTTGCCCACTCAGGAACCCCCTCAGAATCAGGAGACGACCGATGCTCGGTGACTTCCGCCGCTGTGGATTCCTGCTCATGCTGGCCGCGGCCACCTGCACCGCCGCTGACCGCCCCGCCCGGGATCTCAACGGCACCTGGGAGTTTCGCACCGATCCCCATGATGTCGGCCGCGCTCAGGGCTGGTTCCAGCCCGGCGTGCCCTTTACGCACTCCATCCAGGTCCCCGGCGCATGGAACGCCCAGGGGTTCTCCTTCGAATCGCCGGACGACCTCGATGCCTACGAGGCCCAGCGCCTGGCCGAGCAAACGTCCCTCAACGATCGCGGCATCCTCGGCGTCCAGCGCGAGTCCGAACGACTTTTCCACACCTTCCCCGGTCCCGCATGGTACCGCCGCGACGTGACGATCCCCGTTGATTGGGCCGGCAAGACGCCCTGGCTCGTCTTCAACGGCGTCCATCGCGAGGTCGAGGTCTGGATCAACGGTCATCCCGCCGGTCTCCATCGCTCTTATCTGATTCCCTTCCGCATCGACCTCTCAAGCCCCGAATTCGCGGCCGAAACCGGTCAGACCCTGACCATCACCGCCCGCGTTGATGCTCGCCGCGACCGCGACCTCGATCCCCTCATGGGCTGCCTCGATACCCTTGATTTCCTCTATGTCACCTGGGGCGGCATCCATCAACCCGTCTACTTGGAAGGGATCTCACCGACGCGCATCAGCGACGTCTTCCTCATCCCGGATCTGAACGCCAGCGCCGCCGAGGCCCGCATCACGGTCGAAGGCCCGAAGCCGGACGACCTCGAGGTCGCCATCGAGATCTTCGACGCCGATGGCACTCAGGTTTCCTCGGTCCACCGTCGCGTCGAGGCCGATGCGTCGGAAACCGTGCTCGTAGCACCCATTCCAAACGCCCGGCACTGGTCCCCCGCCTCGCCGCACCTCTACCGGACACGGGTCACGCTCCAATCCGCCGGTATCGAGATCGACACTCGGTCGGTCCGGTTCGGCATGCGCGAGTTCCGGGTCGTTGACGGCCGTTTCCTCCTGAACGGCCAGCCGATCTTCCTGCGCGGCTACGGCGACGACGCCATCTTCCCCAACACGATCGCTCCACCCGCGGACAAGGACGAGTTCCGCGCCCGCCTCGCCCGCGCTCGCGAGTTCGGCTTCAACTTCGTCCGTCACCATAGCTGGACGCCCCCCGAGGCCTACCTCGAAGCGGCCGACGAGCTCGGCATAATGCTCCAGCCCGAATTCCCCTTCGCCTACCGCTGGGACCTTCCCACCACTCCCGAAGCCCAGCGCTCCGCACTCGAGCAGTGGGAGTCCCTCATCCGTCTCAACCGCAATCACCCCTCGATCGTCTCCTGGTGCATGGGCAACGAACAGTACGACTCCTTCCCGCTCGCCCCGGCGATGTACAGCGTCGCCAAGCGCCTCGACCCGACCCGACCGGTCATCGATTCCGACGGCTGCGGCTTTCAGCACGCCGACCGCGACACGCTCGACTACCTGGTCGTTCAGTTCGACGAGGGACGCTCCATCGGCCATGGCGACGGCAAGTACGACATCCCGCCCACGATCACCAAACCGGTCATCGCGCACGAAATGGGCTATTTTGTCACGCTCCATGATCTGGGCCAGATCGATCGTTTCGAGCGCGGTCTTCGCCCCTACTGGCTTCACCAGACCCGCGACCTCGCGAACCGAAACGGCGTCCTCGCCGAGTACCCCGAATGGCTCTCAGCCTCCTACCGCCTCCAGGCGGCCTGCCTCAAGACCAACATCGAGGCGGCCCGCCGCTCGCGGCTCTCGGGCACCTCGATCTGGCTCTTCCACGACTACCCCAACTGCGCCGAGGGGGTCGTCTCCATGTTCGGCCAGGCCAAGGGCCTCACGCCCGAAGCCTTCCGCGCCTTCAATGCCCCCACCGTTCTCCTGCTCGACATCCCCAGGCGCAACGCCTGGTGCGGCGAAACGCTGGAGCCTCGCTTCGTCGTCTCGCGGTTCGAGGACCCGCCGTCCGCCGCCTCCACGCTCCGCTGGCACCTCGACGAGGCCGGCCAGACCCTCGCCTCCGGCCAGCTCGCCAATCTCGTGATTCCCTCCGGCGGACTCCAGGAACTGCCTCCCATCTCGCTCGATCTGCCGGCCCTCGACCACGCGGCAACCCTCACCCTTCACGCCGAGCTTGTCGACGGCCCCACCACGATCGCCAACTCCTGGAACCTCTGGGTCTACCCGCGCCGCACGGAGCAACCACCTCTCGACGGCCTGCGCGTCTCCGGCTTCCTCCCCCTCCGCGCGATCCTCCCCGAGGCCATCGACATTCCCACGGGTCCCATTCCCACCGACACGAACCTGCTCGTGACCACGACGCTCGATCCCGACGCCAGGCACTTTCTCGAAGAGGGAGGCCGTGTTCTCCTGCTGGACCCCGCGCCGACGTTCGCCGTCGAGCCGACGAACTTCCGCCTCTCCTCATGGGACGGCGGCGGCCCCTCCGGAACGGTCATCGATACAACGCACCCGGCACTCCGCGCCATGCCCACCGAAGGCTGGTGCGACCTCCAGTTCTATCCCCTGATCCAGGACTCCAAAACCACTCTGCTCAGCGGGCTTTCCGTGAAAATCGAGCCTCTTGTCCGCTGTATCGACCGTCCTACGCGCCTCGCCGACCGCGCTTATCTCTTCGAGGTCGCCGTCGGCCGGGGCAAGCTCCTGGTCAGCAGTTTCAATTTCGACAGGGCCCTCGATTCGCAGGACCCGGCCGCCGCCTTCCTGCTCGACCAGCTCATCCGTTATGCCCACGGCCCCGATTTCACCCCGCACGCCTCGCTCCCCACCCAGGCCCTCCCTGACGGGTCCGCGCCATGATCATCGACATCCACACCCACGTCTTTCGGCCCGACCAGCACTTCGGCCCCGCGCTCCGCGCCGATATGTCGCGCTGCGGCGTCGATCCGGCCAGTTGGGGTCACGTCGCCGAGCGTCACCTCGAGACCACTCGTGCAGCCGATGTCGCCGTCGTCTTCGGCCTCAAGGCCCAGGCCACCGGCTGGAACATCCCGAACGAGTTCGTCGCCGCCCATGTGTCGGCCGCACCCGACCGCCTCCTCTTCTTCGCCGCCGTCGATCCTGCCAGCCCGGCCTGCATGGACGAGCTGATCCACGGCCATAACGACCTCGGCGCGGTC
>JBGSYY010000278.1:0-4062 GCA_041750675.1 Isosphaeraceae bacterium
GCCACCAGCCGCAACGGCCCGCCCACCGTTCCCACCGACGCCGAGACCGACTCGGCCGTTCGACCGCCGTGCGATGCGTCTTGCCTCACGAACGTCGACATGACCCGGCCTCCTTGCCGCCCTCGCTCTCAACCGCGCGCCCCGCTCTCAAGCCGACGCGCTCTCGATTCAACCCACCCAATCGCCTCATCCCCGCTCACGGAAACCGGATTCCCCTAACGGCAAGAACTTTGCTCCCACCCGCTTGCCCGGTTCCCCACAAGACGGGAGCCATCCTGGCCCGGCACGCGGGATTCTGCCCCGTGCCGTCCAAACCGACTAGACCAATTTTTGATCGGCTACTCCCACCACCCAGCATGAGCCACGCGACAACCTACATCGAATCCCACCCCCTCCTTACTTTGGCATTTCACGCCGATCCGCTCGGCGGCGTCACCATCAGGCCACATTCGCGGACATCAACCCTCCCGCGATTCGAACTAGACCGAAAATCTCACGCGGACTAAGGTTTCAACCACGCCGTCATTCACGAATATCCAGAGTGAACCCAAACGCCTCGCTGCCGTCCGATTCTTGGGTTCCCGTTGGCTTCTCATCTTTTTTCGGAGGCGATGCACTCACGATGTCCGCGCCCAGCTCGTCGCCTTTCACGGTGCGTCGTCGTCATCGTCCGTATCGTCGGCTTGGATCGCCTCGCCCCCACTTCGAGGTCCCAGCCTCGACACCCGACGGCGATGCTCTTATTCACCACATCCCTATCTCCGAGCTCCAACCCAACGCCTTCAGCCTAGGCGTTTACGGCGAGCCAGCCCTGGAGTGCGACGACCTGCTCGCCAGCATCACCGAACGCGGCATCCTGGTCCCCCTCGTGGTCACCCCCCACGACGACGACTCGCTCACCTTCGAGCTTCTCTCAGGACATCGTCGCCTCACCTGCGCCCAACTCCTGGGCTGGAAAACCGTTCCCTGCCAAATCCGGACCAATATCCCCCCAGGCCCACCCCGCGAGCAGGTCGTCCTCGCCTACAACCGACAGCGTCGCAAGACCTTCAGCCAAATGATGCGCGAGGCCGATAGCCTCGAACGGCATCACGCGGAAGACGCACAACAACGCAGGCTGGCTAACCTGGGTAAACCGGCAAGCCAGGACGACTCTCCCGATCGTCGGAATTCCGACGATCGAAGCGGTCACGCAAATTCGGCAGGCAGAACCGACGTGGCCGTGGCGCGAGCCATCGGCCTGGGGGGCAAGGACGCCTATCGACAGGCCCGAGCCGTCTGGAAAGCCGCCCAGGCCGACGACCCGCGGGCCAGAGCGGCCGTCGCCCAGCTCGATTCGGGCGGCAAGACGATCCACGCCGCCCACAAGGACCTGCGGCGTCGCGACCGATTCACCGCCGGCTTCCGCCCCACCCCATACGATGTCTGGCCTCTGCGGCACGACACGGCCTACGGCATTCCCCACCCCGGCGCGATTCCCGCCGGCATCATCGCCCACCTGCTGCACTACTACACCGAACCAAACGCCCTGGTTGTCGATCCCATGGCCGGCGGCGGAACCACGCTCGACGTTTGCCTATCGATGGGCCGACGCTGCTTGGCGTTCGACCTCGCCCCAGTACGGCCCGAGATCGCACAACACGACGTAAAAGACAGTTTTACGCCCGAATGCGGCGGATGCGACCTGATATTCGTCGATCCGCCCTACCACACCCTTCGCGCCCGCCGCTACCTCACCCACGGCGCAGGCGAGGAACCGCTCGCCGGCTGGCTCGCCTTCCTCGAACAACTTGCCCGCGATGCCTTCGCCACCCTTCGGCCCGGCGGCCACTTCGCCCTCCTCCTCGCCAACCAAACCGAGAAGGATCTACCCGCAGGCCACGGCTATCTCGATCACGCCTTTTTTGGCTACCAAGCCATCCGCTCCGCCGGCTTCCTCCCCGAGCGCCGGATCTCTTGCCCCATGAGCGGCGCTTACCTTCCTCAGCAAATCATCCGGGCTCGCCGCGACGGCCGCATGCTGGGCCTCGTGCGAGACCTGCTCATCGGACGCAAACCTCAATAAGCCATTGGCTTAACACAATATCCCTGGATCGCTCGATTCGTCCCACTCGCGGGACACCCGTCTTGCATCGACGCAAGTTCAGGCGATCGGCTCGCCCCCGGCCAGCTCATACACGCGAGCCCGGACGAATGGGTTCGAAAGCGTCGGATTGCGTCGCACCAGCGGTGCCGGCAAAGACGCAACTGCTTGCTCAATCAAATTTTGCAACTCATCATGGGGAATCTGCTCAAGCATCATCCGGATCGCCGCCTCCTCCTCGTCACCGTCCGACTCCGCCCGTTTCCGCTCCTGCCGGCTCGCCACCGTCCGAAGCTGGGTCTGAAGTTCCCGACGCCGACTCTCCAGCCGGTCAGCCACCTGGGGCAAAAGATCATACCCTTCCTCAATCCCAGCTCGGATATACCCCGGCCCGTTCTGCAATTTCCCCTGACTTCTGAGATAAAAGGCATTCAACAACACCTTGGCAACCGCTTCCGGATCCTTCTGCGAAACCAAACGCTCCGCCGTTCGCTTGGGCAGTCCTTGGTCGGTCAGCAGTTCCTGTAGATCCACGGCAATCAAGAGCCGACCCTCCGCCGACAGCCGAAACGGCGTCCCCGGAATCGGCAGGCTCGTGTTGTCGTTAATCTTCTCTCTCGTTAATAGTTCTTGTTTGGGCCTAGCCTCGCGGCCAGGCCGGTCGAAAAACTGGGACAGAGCCTCTAAAGATTCTGGACCGGTTGACCGGCCAACCTCTAAAGATTCTGGACCAGCAGAAGGGCGGTCCTCGAAAAGAATTGGACCAGTGCGTTGAGCCGATTGGGACGGTTTGCGGCGTGGGCTGGTCGGCCGTGGCGGTGTCGGCTGCAAGAGCCGATACGCGTTCGGTTTCCCCTGTTCCCGCTGCACGGCGACCAATCCGGCCGCGACGATCTCCTCCAGGGCGTCCAGCACCGTCTGCCGACTCAATCCCGCCTGCGCGGCGATCGTCCGGATGCTCGGAAATGCCCAGCCCGTCCCAAAATCGGAATATAGCCCCAGAACCAGATAGACCTTGATCGCGGACCCGCCGAGCGATTTGAACGCGCTCGACCGTAGCAATTCGTGTTCAACGCGGAAAAAATAGCGGTCCATGAGAGGGGGCGTCTCGGCGCGCTCTGTGCGATTCTCGGGTCGGCTGGGGAGTGGAAAAACGATCAAACAGACGCCGCTGCGGTCAGGGCGTGGCGGGCGGGTTGGGGACGTAATAGGTCTTGGCGCGGCCAGGGTCGCGGGTCGTCGAGACAACCAAGCCCAGGCCCTCAAGGCGTTTCAGGCTGTCGATCACCGTCGGGCACGAGAGCCGCGTTCGCTCGGTAAGCTGAGCCAGGCTCAGGCGCACGCTCCGATCCGGCCGGCCGCCGCAGGCCTGAACCATCACCAAGTAAACCTTGATCGCCTCGCCCTTGATCCGGGCCAGATAACCCCGGTTGAAGAGCAGATCCTGTAGCCAATCGGCCTGAACCGGGGCAGGCACCGGCGCTGGAGCGGAGGTTGACATGGCAACGGGCCTCCTTGGTCGTGTCTCTTCGTTTGAAACCGTTCGGCTCGCCTTGCGGGCAACTTGCCCGCTGGGGGGCGTGGGCCGTCACGATATCTCCATGACTCTCGCAACGACTCACCAGCCCTCCAGTCTAGCCGATCCCTGAGCGTGAGGCCGCATTCCAACCGAATCATGAATTTTTTCTCACCAGCCTGTTGACCTCGGGGCGGGAGGCGTTATTATGACTCCTGTCGCTGACGTGTCCGGCCTCGGCTGGCGTGTCGGTGGTTAGAAACGAGATGTTTGCCTGACGACTTGGTTTTTGGTGCGAACCAAAGACCTGTTTGCGGCGTATCTCCTTCAGCAACTGCAACAGACAGGACAGGCCGGTTCGACCCGTTCCGCCATCTTCACCAGATGGTGTCGGGATGAGTCGAACCGGCCTGGAGCGTCGAAATCGCGTGCCTTCGGTCGGTTCTGGGGTGGCTCTTCGGAT
>JBGSYY010000279.1:0-1983 GCA_041750675.1 Isosphaeraceae bacterium
GCGGGCGTTGTCGGCGGTGACCGAGGAGATTGGCAGCGTGCTGGCCGAGATCGACGCCGTGCCGGCGGCGGTGGCCCACTTGCGGCTGTCGGATCGGCTCGATCCCGAAGACGCCGACGCCGCGACCGAGCCGATTCGCCAGATTGAAGGCAGCGCCGAGGTTTCTCCGTGGCTTCGCAATCCGTATCGGCTCTCGCCGGTGCCGGAGGGTTTGGACGACGCACGGCGTGTCCGTTTCCAGCAAGCGCTGGATTGGGCCGACCAGGGCCTGTGGGCATCGGCGGCGGCCGCGTTTGACACGCTTTCGGCCGAATCCACGCCGGAGTCGGATCGCAACCTGGGCCTGTGTCGGCTGTGGCTAGCCGATCACGAAGGAGCCGTGGAGGCGCTACGCCGTTACACCTCATGGGTTGGAGCAAGCACGGACAACGTCGACCTGGAGGCGCTTTGCCAGCTCATCGAGCCGATCCGGGAAGGTGACCGGGTCGATCTGGTGCAGTGGATCTGGCCGTTGCGGAACCGCGAACGGTTGATCAAGATTTTGAGCGAGGAGCCACGCGCGGTGGCGGCTGGCCGTCAACCGCTCGATCCCGGCGATCCCGCGTCACCGGAGGTCGAGGTTTATCATCTGCTCGACAAGCCGGCCGCTGAAGCGGGTGCGGCGGTTGAGTCGGGCACGCTCCCGGTCATCCAGGGGCGCTTGGTGGTGGGTCAGGAGATTGTCGTCCTGGAGGCGTTCGACGATGGGCGACTCGATCGCCTCTCGGAATGGCTCAAGGCGCGGGCCGGCGATTCGATTCCGCCGGCGCACCCAAGGAGCAAGCTGGTCGGTTCGGCCAGTCGTCATATGCTGTCGATGCGAGCCGAGTGGTTGCTGCCGCCCGGTACCACCGAAAGCCAGGCCGAGGCCCTGACTCGGGGCGAAACGCGGAAAATGATCGAGGAGGTCTGGGCAACGCTCCCGCATCCGGCCCTGAACGGGCGGACCCCTGAGCAGGCCGCCAAGGAGCCGGGACTACTAGTTCCGCTTCGAGCCAGCCTTCTGTTGCTCGAGCGTGATCTTCCTGGAGACACGAAGCTCGCCGATTACTCAAAGCTTCGGGAATCGCTAGGGGTTCCCGAGGAGCCGCCGATCGACCCGGCGACCGATGTTAACGCCGTCCATATCGGCCGGCTTCATCAGCTTGACCCGGCGGCGCTGAACGACGAGGCACTGGTCACTTATTTCGCGCGGGCCAATCGGTTCGGGCTGACTCGACCGATCGCGCGAGCAGCGCGGGTGCTGATCGAGCGTCCTGCCTTGCTCGACGTGCCCGGCGGTGTTTCGCGCGTGCTGGCTTATTCGGCCCTAACCAATGAAGCCCTCAACGAGCGTCGATCGGCGGAAGCTCTGGAGTGGATCGAGCGCGGGCGGAAGTCGGACACCGTCGCGCGTCGTGGTGCGAATGCCGTGCATTGGGACTTGCTCGAACTACGCACTCGGGCCATCAGCGAGCCGCCGGAGAGCTGGGTGCCGATGATGGCCGCGATGCTCGAGCGGCATCGCGACGGCGAGGAATCGCAGCGCGCCGTGCTGCTGACGCTGGTGCGACTGGGCCTGGTTCGAGGAGTTCCCAATCCCGACCGGCCGGGCGAAATTTTGCTCGATACCCGACCTCTGCAAACAGTGCTCGCCAAATACGGGCCTCGGATCACGACGGCCACGGGTGAATTGGGAATTTCGGCCACGAAACCGCAGGTTTGGACTCCGGGCAGCGAGCCAGGCGCACCGTCGGGCGGGCTGTGGACGCCCGGACAGCCGATGCCCGGTCCTGCGTCACCGACGGGATCGCCGTCATCGCCGCCCAGCGATAAGCCGCGTTTGATCATCCCTGGTCGCTGAGCGCAAGCCAGAGCCCCTCGCCTCCCGTATTCTCCCGGAGTTTGTGGCCGACATGTCCGCGCCCCGCGACTCCGAGACGTTGACGCCCGTGGTGGTTCTGG
>JBGSYY010000280.1:0-2095 GCA_041750675.1 Isosphaeraceae bacterium
GACCAATCGAGTCGCCCCGCCGCCTCGCCACCCAGGCTCATCAAGATCAGGTGCCGACGCCCCCGCGACGCCTCCGCGAGCGGCCGGCCATCGGCCGTCTCGCCGGGCTTCGCCGTTCGCATTGCCTGTTCGTAGCTCGAAAGCGCCTCGGCCCATTGCCCGGTCGCTTCCTCCAGACGCCCCAACGCATAATGCCGATCCGCCTGATCCGGATTCGCAGCGAGTTGCATCCGATATTCGTCGATCAACCGACGACTCTGACAGTACACAACCAGTCGATCCCGTTGAGCTACCGCCAGATAACCATTGCCGGCCGCCAGGTTGCCGCCACCGTGGCCAAACTGCTGCCAGAGCGGGATCGACGATCGCGAATCTCCGCCTGTCGCCTGATCGAGCACCAGAATCTCGGTTCGCGTCGGCCAGTAGATCCGGTCGCCCGCCAGCAAACCCCGGCCAAACCCCTCAAAGCCACCCACCTCGGGCCAGGCGCGCACCACACGTCCACTCGTGACGTCAAGCGTGTAAAGCCGGTCGCCCGTACCGAACAGCTTTCCCCCGGCGACACCCAGAACATGCGCGATCTGAGGCAGCGGCGGCGATTGCCAGAGCGGCCGGCCGCTCGCCGCGTCAAAAGCGAATAGCTCCGCCGCGTCCGCCGGCGCGACGATCACTCGACCACCGTGAACGATCGCCGGATTGGGCATCCGCTGAATCTCCGGCAGCGCCTGGCGATCGCGTGTGGGATACGTCGCCAACCAGCGAATCGCCCCGGTCTGGGCATCGAGGCAGGCCAGCCCTCCCATGTTCGTCTGGTAGTAAAGCCGATCCGCCTCAAGCGACAGCAGGCGATGAGCAATGCTCGCCCCCGCTCGACCCGGTTGGGCCGCGAGCGTCGCGTTCCCCAGATAACGCACCCAGAGGGTCTGACCAGTTTCGGCATCGAGGCACGCGATGAATACCCAGGTCTCGGTGCTGGCATCGGTCAGCGCCACATAAACCCGACGCTCGTCGGCGACCGGCGTCCCCTCATACGACGCGCTTCCCTTATCAAAACCCGCCTGCCGCCGAACCGGCAGGTTGATCTCGGATGCCGACTTCTTCCAGATCAGCTTGCCCTCGACTTCCGTATTGCTGCGAATCGCCATCAAGACTCCACCACCCCGCCGATTCGCCCCCAGACAGGCGAAAACGCGATCGCCCGATGCCGTCAAGGTCTGAGGTGCCGGAACGGCCGCCGGTACGCCCCGGCTCGGCTGCGACGCCATCCCGGGAAGCCGTTGCTCCCAGGCAATCGCATCTCGACGCACGACTTCATCACCCGCCTCGGTCGGACGCGCGCTCATTCGATACGCCGTCACGCGGTCGTCCTCGGCCACCGCCACAAGGTCGCCCACAATGATCGGAAAGACCTGAGGCGATTGACTCTCGTTCGACCCGGCTCTGCGACCTATGGTCGCGCCTCGGAAATCGTCGAACCCGGCTGTCGATTCCGCCCGGGTCGGGGCCAGACCAACCTTCCACTGGAACGACCCGACCTCGACCGGATCGACGGCAATTCCATCACGCGCCGGCGATCCACCAAAGGTTCGCCAGCCGGTCAGGCTTTCCGAACCCGGCCCGAGTCGATCCTCCGCCAAGGCCGACGCCAGCACATCAGCAAGGAATCCCTCACGACCCGCCAGCTTTCCACGAGCATCCGGATACTCCACGCGGTACGCCTCGAGTTCCCCGCTCGTCGGCGGGTTTCCCAGTGCGGCCTCGCAAAGCAAGATCTTCGCCGCCACTCGCGATCGATCGACGTCGGGATCAGGATAGACCGCCTGTTCGGCGGCAGCGTCGGGTGCCGGAATCAACCCGCGATAATAGGCAAGGGCCTGATTGAAACGGCCGTCCCGAAACGCCGCGTCCCCGAGCTGGTCAAGCGCCTGGTCGCCCCAGCGGCTCGCGAAAAATTCGTCGACAATCTGCCGCAACGCAGCCTCGTCGCCTTGCTCGCCGCGCTCATAGAGATCGGCGGCGCGTGCGTCCACGCGCAATCGGTACGCGGCAAGCCCCGCCGCCGGCAATCGCGCCAGCGCCGACTGAACGAACGAAC
>JBGSYY010000281.1:0-19933 GCA_041750675.1 Isosphaeraceae bacterium
CGGCGGCACCCCCACGACGGACAAACCCGGCGCGGCGATCAGGGCCGAGCTCGGCCTGCCCGCGCACGCCGCCGTCGAATTCGAGCTGTCCTGGGAAACTCGCGGCGATTTCGTGCTCATTCTCGGGACCGGCAGCGACGATCGCTCCACTCGTCGCGCGTTTCGTCTGGAAGTCTGGGGTGCGGCCCTGGTCGCCCTGCGCGAGACTGAGAACGACGTCGATCTGGCGGAGATCGGAACCCTACCGGCCGGTCCGGGTCGACTCACCCTGCGGCTTTTTCTCGACCAGGAAGCCGGCCGATTGCTCGTTCACTCGGCCGAGGGCCGCGAGCTGGCCGATCTGAAGGTTCCCGCCCGCAACCCGCTGCCCGGCCCAGGGGTCGAGCTCAAAAACGTGCAGGGTGACATTCGGCTCGATCGTCTTCAGATCGCTCAGTGGGATGGCACCCTACCTCGCCCCGAGTCGGCCGGCGGCCAGCTCGTAAAGCGCGACGGCTCGATCGCCGAGGGTACGGTCATCCGCTTCGATACCGAAAAACAAGAGATTATTCTTCGATCGGGCAATGCGAACGACGAAGCGACCCGGGTTCCTCTCGATCAGGTCGCCGGGCTAAATCTCGCCACGGCAGCACGCGCTCCTGTTGGAGGCCTTTCCCTGCTTTATCAGGATGGCACGCGGATCAGCGGTCGCTTGCTTTCAGTCGGCGACGCTACGTTCCGTCTGGAGCGCACTGGCGTCGACTCGACTTTGGAACTCCCTCGCGCGGGCCTCCGCTCGCTCTCGCTCAGCAACCCGCCTCCAGCTCCCGCGTCGGAGACTCCCGCCGTCTCCTCTGGAGAGAGCGCCACCAATGTCGCCGAGACGACTCCCCCCGCCGATAAGGTCCGGCTCGAAATGGAAGGCGTCTCGCTGGTCGGTCAGCTTGCCGACGCGGCTTCGGCCCCAGGTGCCAGCTGCCTGGCGTGGAAGCCCGAGGGCAGCACCAATGCAAGCGCTTTGAAACCTGGTCTGGCGGGCCGTGTTCTGTTTCGTGAGCCCCCACAGCAACTCCCGTCTGAAGCGTCGATGCAGCAACGTCGCCAGGCGATGATCATGGCCCGTGCTCAGCGGGTCCAGCGTGGCGGCGCTCTGGGCGTGCTCGATCGCTTTCGCAACTCACTGGCGGCCGCGCGCGCGACCCCGACAGCGTCGAGCGGCCCCACACTCTATCTCCGCGACGGCGACACCATTCCCTGCGAGGTGACATCCATCGACGAGCAGGGTGTCCACTTCCGCAGCCCGATGACCGAGAGCACCTTCGTACCGCATGCCAAGATTAAGGCGCTGGATATGCAGCCGCTCAATCCTCGCGTGCTGGTAGGCAAGAGCAAGCGTGAGCGCCTACTGACCCTGCCTCGGATGCAGCGTGACAACCCGCCGACGCATCTCATCCGCTCGCGCGAAGGCGATACGATTCGCGGCCGGCTTCTCTCCATGGACGACGCCAAGCTCCAGTTCGAGCTGCGGCTCGACACCCGCGAGGTCGAACGCAAGCTCATCGCCTACATCATTTGGCTGCACTCCGACGAGCTAGTGCCCGCGAAGTCGACCGAGGAGCCCGCCTCGTCTCCTCAACCCGACCCGCAACCTGCGGGAACCCGTGTGCAAACCGTGCGCAATGACGGCACCCGCCTCACCTTCATCGCCGATCGATTCGCCGACGGTGCTCTTGCCGGTGTCAGCGATGTGCTCGGCCCCTGCCGAGTCGCCATCACAGGCGTGGATCGCATCACCTTCGGTTCGGCCATCGCCGAAGAGGCAGCCACGCTATCCGCTCAGCGCTGGAAACTCACGCACGCCCCCGAGCCGCGATTCGTCAACGCCGGCGACGAAGGCGGCGGGTCCGCCGGCACGGAATCGACCCTGGTGGGCCAGCCCGCGCCCGATTTCTCACTCGAGCTCCTCGAAGGCGGAACGTTCCAGCTCGCCAAGGAAAAAGGCCATATCGTGGTGCTCGATTTCTGGGCCACCTGGTGCGGTCCCTGTATTCAGGCAATGCCTCAGGTCGAACGCGTCGCTGAGGAGTTCAAAGATCGCGGTGTGCGACTGATCGCCGTCAATCTCCAAGAATCGCCCGACGAAATCCGAGCCATGCTCGAGCGACACCAGCTCGATCCCGAGGTCGTCCTCGACATCGATGGTGCCGTCGCCCGGAAATATGCAGCCGATGCCATCCCGCAGACCGTCATTATCGACGCGGAGGGCAAGATCGCCCGGCTGTTCGTCGGCGGTGGATCAAAGCTCGAAGATCAGTTGCGCGAGGCGATCAGCGCCCTGCTCACTGACAAGGACGCCGCCGCTCCCACAACCCCTTGATCCTCCGCCCGCGTCAACTCAAGCCGACGGCGGTACGAACGGACTGAGCATCAGCACATACGCCGCCTGGTAGTAAATTGCCGGCTCGGTGATCTCCCACGACGCCTCGTTCGCCTTCCGCTGGGCGTTCCAGGCCCCGTTCCAATCACGGTATGCCTTCATCGCCGGTTCGCCGAACGGCGGAGCGATCCAATCCACGCCAAAATACATGTTGGGACCACCCGCCAGATACCCGGGCGGAGCGCCGAAGCGGCTGGAGCGGCCGTCATAGAGCGGCGACCCGTCCCGAAACCACTGGTGATAAATCTCGGTGATGCAGCGGTCGCCGCCCGCTTGCTCCATCGCCGTCAGATAGCAAAGCGAGAGCGGATTGCGACCGTGCAAGAAGTGCAAGTAGCCGGCGATGATGTCGCGATAAGCCGCGTGGTGCTCTTGGTTGAGCCCCAGCGCGATCGTCATCATCAGCACTCGCCCCCAGCGACCCTTCGATTGGTTGCTGCCCCAGCAGTAATGGCCCTCGTAGTGATAGGCCAGATACGGATCGTCGGGTCCTCCATGCGCCGCGCGAATCATTTCGGCCGTGCGCCCGAGCGCCGCCTGAAACGGCTTTACAACCGACGGACTTGCCCCAGGGCTGCTCGCGTAGACGAACAGTGCCTGCGTCAGACCGACGTGGTTGAGCGGATCGACCAGGCTGCCCGGCCTGAGCGGATGAAGGCCGCTTTCGGCCGTTGCCTCGATATCCGCGGCCCAGCGGTCGACAAATGTTTGAAACGACGGCTCGCCCGTCGCGCGGAACATCTGCGCCGCAGCGTACACACGGGAACGCCGATCTCCATTCGGGTTGCTGCCGGCAGGCGTGGCGGCCAGTGTGGTGTCGCTGTCAGTGCCATCGGCGGGGCTCATCTGCGGATGCGTTTCGAGATAAGTCCATGCCCGACGCGACGCGGCAAGCAGTCGTTCGCAATAGCCCGGAAAGGGCTTCTCAAAGTTCGCGTAAACCCGCGCGGCGTGCGCCCAGCTTGCGGCGGCGACGGCTGTTGCCCAGGTGGTCTTGGCCGTGTGAAACCGTGGTTGAGTGTCTGCGTTGGGCGGGCCGTCGCCATTGTTGAAGCTGCGCCCGGCGACGCGGTTGAACACCCCGCCGTCGGCGTCCTGCATCTTGAGAAGCCAGTCCAGCTCCCACTTGAGCTCGTCCAGCAAGTCGGGAACGCCGTTACGGCTCTCCGGGATATTTGTGTCGTCGCCGAAGGCCGTGGGGTTCAGTTCATAGGCCCAGAGCAGGTCGAACAATGTCGTCTCCAAATACGGCACATATTTATTCAAGTCGCCTGCGTCAAACCATCCTCCGAGCAGCTCGCGGGCATCGCCCAGCGACTTACCGCCTTGAGTCAACGGCGCATCGCGGTCCTGATTCGGCCCCAGATGCCCGCCCGTGTGGTTCCAGTTTCCCCCATGTTCGGGTGTAATCGCTGTGCCGCTTCTCTGATAGTAAAAGACCCGCACCGCATCGCGAAGCACCGGGCGGTAAACGTCGTCGGCGATTCGGAATGGCGACGAAACGACATGGTTCTCGGGATCGCGCACCCGATATTCGCCTGGCGTTTTCAGCATACGGAAATCGGCATACCAGACCCGGTCGCCGGCTGTTTCGCTTACCGCCCCTCCATTCCATGGCGTCAATACATCCTGAGCGACGACCTTGCCATCGCCGACCCGCACCACCTCAAACCGACCGCTCGGACGGTAGCCCGCGTTCGCGTTCTGGCCCTTCACGGCCTCGGCGAAGATCGCGACCTTGCGCGCTTCGGGCTGCCAGCCGAACTGGTCGATCATGATCTGCGGCGTCACCGGCTCCTCGGCGGCGTCGGAACCACCTGCCCCGAGAACCGCCACCAGTGACACCCCAATCCACACCCATCGTTGACCGTTCATCGCCGGCATCCCTCGCTCGTGTCGCATCGTGCTACTTCAATATCCGGTCACAACGCCGCTTGTCTTGGGAAGATCGCCGATCGCATTCAGGCCCAGCCGCTTGCGGCATTCGTCGAGCATATCGCGGGTTCGGCTCGCCCCCACACGGGTGACGCCCAGTTCACGCACTGCCAGCAATCCATCAAGGTCGCGCACACCGCCAGCCGCCTTAACCTGCACTCCCGCCGGGGAGTGTTTCCGCATCAATCGCAGATCCTCGTGCGTCGCGCCGCCGGTTCCGTATCCGGTTGAGGTCTTGACCCAATCCGCGTTCAGCTCGCCGCAAATCTCGCAAAGGCGAATCTTTTGCTGATCATTCAAATAGCAGTTTTCGAAGATCACCTTGACCTTCTGCCCTGCCGCGTGGGTCGGTTCGATCACGGCGCGGATATCGTCGCGAACGTAATCCCAATGACCGCTCAGCACCTGGGAAATGTTCACCACCATGTCCAGCTCTTCGCCGCCGTCGGCGAGGGCTTGCCGCGTCTCGGCCACCTTGATCGCCGTGGTATGCCCGCCGTGCGGGAAGCCGATCGTTGTGCTGGCCTTCACGGTCGATCCCTTGAGCATCTGGGCGCATCGCTTCAAGGCAAACGGCATGATGCAAACACTGCCCACGTCGTAGGCCCGAGCCAACCGGCATCCCTCCTCAAGCTGCTCCCAGGTCAACGTCGGGTTGAGCAACGAATGATCGATCATCTTGGAGATGTCTGTGTAGCCGAATGTCATCACAGTCCTTTCTGTGAATAAGTCAACATAAGAAAAATAAAGAGCCAGGCTCGATGCGACAACCGCGAACGAACCTTGGCCGTCGCCTCAATTGTTCAAAACTCAGCCTCGGGAACCACATACAACGATCCTAGCGTGACCCAACCTCGTTCATCCACCCACCGATCAGCCAGACTTCACATCCACGCCCCTTGCACTCCAGGCCTCGGATTATGGCCGTGACTTACCCGTAACCGCCTTAAGTCGGGCATTCTATTGTGACGATGATCAGATTTATGACGAATAGGATGATCGTGGCGCATACGCGCACGCGGCCTTGTTCGCTCGCTTCGTCGTCCACAAGCCCATCGAGTGGCCTTGCCGCAATCCCTGCGGTGGCTCTGTCTTGCCTCCCCCCGTCCTCCCGCGTCTCTCCCACGTCAAGGGGACGTCCTCATGTCTCTTCGCAGTCATCTTGCCGTCGGTCTTCTCGTCACATTCCTGGTATCGCCCGTCTCCTCTGTCGGCGCACAAGAGCCTCTCACGCCGGCTCACGACTGTGCCGAATGCAGCTCGCCCCTCTGTTCCGGCTGGTGCTCCATCTCCTCCGAGACCGGCTTGTTCCGCCTGGGCCAGCCCGACCAGGTGGCTCCCAGTCCCAGCGGTTGGATCATCGTCGTCCCCCCGCTGCCTCCGGTCCCACCCAGGCCCGGCGAGACCCCCAAGCCCAAGCCGCCCATCCCCTGGAAGCCGCTCTACTTCGAAAACGATTTCTCCTACGTCGACAAACCCGATAGCCCCTACCGCAACACCTTCGATTTTCTCAAGAGGCGCGGGTTTTTTGACGACGCCCTCGTCTCCAGCTTCGGCGGTGAGTTCCGCTGGCAGGCTCGCGGCGAAGATAACCGCCGACTCACCGGCGAGCAAAACAACTTCAACCTATTTCGCGAGCGTCTCTATCTCGACACCTGGCTTTTCGAGACCTTCCGGTTCTATGGCGAAGTTTACTGGGCCGACGGCTCCGAGCAGACCGTCCCGCCGATCTTCGCGGACCTCGACCATGGCGACGTCAACAACTTCTTCGGCGAGATGAAGCTCTTTGAGTCGCTCGACGGCTGGTGGTCGTTCCGCTACGGCTGGCACGAAGAACTTCTGTTCGGCAATCAGCGTCTGGTTTCTCCCCTCGATTGGGCCAACGTGCGGCGCACATTCGACCTCATCCCCCACCTGCTCCATCGTGGCAAGCACTGGAACGTCGACCTGTTCTGGAGCCGCCCCAACATCATCTTCGCTCGCCAGCTCAATCAACCAAATTACAACCAGCAGTTCTTCGGCAGCTACTTAACCTACAAAGGCACACCCAACCGCCTCTATGACTTGTACTATTTGGGTCTACTCGCCGACCGCGAGAACACCACGCCCACAAACGGCGAAACCGGCGAGTTTCAGGTCCAAACCCTGGGCTTCCGCTTTCAGGGCGAACAGAATGACTGGCTCTGGGAAGGCGAGGCCGCCTACCAATTCGGCGGCCATACGAACGCGCCCTTCGGCGATCTCGTTGCTCGAAGCGCAGGCATGGCCACTGCCGGCTTCGGCCGCCGCTTCGCCGATGCGCCTTTCAAGCCCGAACTCTGGTTCTATTACGACTACGCTTCAGGGAATCGTCGTCCCGACGCCGGCAGCTATAACCGTTTCAACCAACTTTTCCCGCTCGGCCACAAGTACCTGGGATACATGGACGTCGTCGCCCGGCAAAACATCCTCTCGCCCAATGTGAACCTCAAGCTCTTCCTTGGCAAGCGTGCTCAACTCCTCTTTTGGTACTACAACTTCCAGCTCGCATCCGCTCGTGACGGTCTTTTCACCGCAGGCGGCGCGCTCGAGCGAATCGACCCCACCGGCCGCGCCGGCCGCAACGTTGGCAACGAACTGGATATCGCGCTCAGCATCTTCATGAACCCCAACACCGAATGGCAGTTCGGCGTCGCCCATCTCTGGGCCGGCTCGTTCATCCAGCGCACCGCGGCGACACCCTCCCAGGCCGACGATTCAAACTTCTTCTACACGCAACTCACCGTCAAATTCTGAAGTTCGAGACACCCCTGGGCGTCGTATTCAGCTTTAGCCAGTCCGAGATTCCGCTGATGTCATTCCCGCGCAGGCGGGGATCCAGAGTATTCACCGCTTTCGCATTGGATCCCCGCCGTTGCGGGGATGACTTCGTGCAAACCCCTATCGGGACCGAACAACCCGAGGGTCACTCACTACCACCTCAATCAGTTTCCCACAGTCACCTGCGCCTTGATCCGATCAAATGTCCCCTGTTTGATTCCGGGAACCTTCATAACGTCCTCGATCGTCCGATACGGCCGATGCTCGATGATTGCCTTCGCTTTTGCCGGGCCGATCGAGGGTAGCGTCTCCAGTTGCTGCTGACTGGCTGAGTTCAGGTCAATCAGCGGTGCGGTTGTCGGCGAATTGGTCGATGGCCCTGTGTTGTCCACGGGCCGCGCGTTTGGATTCGAGGCGGTCTCGATGTTGTCAACTGGGGATTCGGCAGCGATCACCACAACCCGATCGCGAAATGCCGCGAACTTCGACGGGGTCAGCCCGCGCACCCGTCCCAGGTCCGCGATCGACCGATACGGCCGCCCCGCAACGATCTCGCGCGCCAGCGTCGGCCCCACTCCCGGCAGCTCTTGCAGACTCTCCGATTCGGCGGAGTTGAGGTCGATCTTCCCCTCCGGGATTGCCTCCCTGGGAACCACCGGCCGGCGCACAACCCGCGGCCCCTCCGCCGAGGGTGGGCCAAACACCACGATCGGCTTGAGTTTCTCGATCGTCCGAGCCGAGACCCCCACCTTCGCCAGCTCGTCGACAGTCCGATACGGCCGACCGCGAATGATCCGCTCGACCGTCGAACGCCCCAAATGCGGCACACGCAGCATTTGCTCCGCACTCGCCCGGTTCAGATCGAGCTTTCGCGGAGGTTCCTCGGCACCAACCGCCAAATCATCATAACCCGATGGCAAACCACCCGGCTCTTGTTTCGCCAGGCCCCAGGCCCGCCGCGCCCCAGCCGGGCTCAGAGTCAGGCTCAGTATCAGGAACACCGCCAACCCGATCTTGATCCCTCGCGCCTCCCTCATGGAAGCCGCCTCCCAGCATCAACAGCCGCGACCGCACCGTCTCACGCCGGTTCACCCTCGTCACAAGGCCGACGCCAGGCAGTCGTTACCCGATGAGCATAGCCGCCACTCAGAGACAAGTGAACCATTGACCCGTCGTTTTGTCGATCGCGAGCATCATCGTCTCCAGGCGATGCGGCCACCCCGATATCGCTCTCCGCCACAGAGCCGTACTTTGATTTGACAACCCGCGTCATCGTCTCAGCGACGCCTCTCTACCAGGCGCGGTTCACGCCGATTAAGCGCCGT
Organism: Isosphaeraceae bacterium; assembly: GCA_041750675.1. GTDB lineage: Bacteria > Planctomycetota > Planctomycetia > Isosphaerales > Isosphaeraceae > BPJS01. The sequence goes on from JBGSYY010000281.1 coordinate 8,476, forward strand.
TGTCCCTGTGTTCCTTCACACTCCTCAGGACACTGAGCAAGACTCGCCCGATTTCATCCCGCCGCGCAGCGTACGTCGCCGCCTCGTCGGATTGCCCATCACGCCACTTCGGATCTTCAAACGGCATGGCAATCCTAAGGGCTGCTCCAAATACAGCGGGACACGCATCGTCCGCCTCGTTGCAGACGAGCAGTGCCGCGAAGCCCGTTTTTGGATTCACACTGTCATCGTAGCGTTTGGAGAACTCGATCATTTCCATGGGCGGCTCTCCTGCCCGGCCCCAGCGTACTTGGTAAATGGGGTTGGCCACATTCGGCTCCCCCCGCGGCGCCTCCTCACCCGTCGAGGCGATCTCGACACCGATCGCCTCCAGCGCCGCGACCGTCCGCTCGTTAAACGCCGATGGTGCGGTTCCGCCACTATGAAATCGAATTTCCGGGAGTTCAAGATACGCCGCGGCAAGGTTTCCCATGACGGATGCCAGCATGCTCCGTCGGCTGTTGCCCGTGCAGATCACGACAATCGGCGCGGTGCCTCCAGACTGCAATCGCCCCAAAATCCACGCGGCAAGTTGTTCACTGGTCTCGGTGGCGTTGCTTTCATGGGATCGAATCGACTCGGACAGTTTGTCCAGGTGTTTCGATATCGGTTCGAATAATCGCCCGGATGTCCCCTTCATTCTGCTTCCTCTCAAACACGACTTGCATCGTAGTGGTGGTGTGGCGCGACGTCCTTCCCATCCTCGAAATCACGATCCCTCTTTCCCCTCAACCGCATCCGCTCGACTTGCCTCAGCGAGAGCTGTCGGTCCACTCGCCCCGGCGGCGGGCTCGCCCTTTCCGAGTCCGTCGCGATCGTGAAGACTAAAAGCGCGAGCCACGTTAACCAGTCCGATCATGACTGGTACTTCCACAAGCGGCCCAATGACCGCCGCGAACGCCGCCCCCGATCCAATCCCAAAAACCGCGACCGCGACGGCGATCCCCAGCTCGAAGTTATTGCTTGCCGCCGTAAACGCCAGCGTCGTCGCCTTCGAATCGCCCGTACCCAGTCTTCGGCCGATCCAGAACGAGATGAAGAACATCGCAACGAAATAAAACAACAACGGTATCGCAACTCGTAAGGCATCCAGAGGAATGCGAACAATGTTCGCTCCCTGCAGGGAAAACATGACGACGATCGTGAACAACAGCGCAATCAGAGTCACCGGACTAATCGCCGGTAGAAACGTCTTCTCGTACCACTCCCGCCCTCTTGACCGCAACAGAGTCCAGCGCGTGATCATACCAGCCAGAAAGGGAATTCCCAGATAGATGAGAACGCTCTCACCGATCGTTCGGATCGTAATCCCCGAGAGGTCGACATCGCCGAACGAGTAGCCCACCAACGGTGGCAGAACCTTCACAAAGAGATACGCGAATATCGAGTAAAAGAAGACCTGGAAAACCGAATTGAACGCCACCAGACCTGCCGCGTATTCGGTGTCCCCGCCCGCCAGGTCGTTCCAGACAATCACCATCGCGATGCACCGTGCCAGCCCGATCAGGATCAGTCCGATCGCGTACTCGGGCTTGTCGCCAAGAAATGCCAGGGCCAGCCCAAACATCAACAGCGGCCCCACCACCCAGTTGAGCAGCAGAGAGATCGAAAGCACGCGGACATCACGAAACACGCGACCCAGTTCTTCGTATCGCACCTTCGCCAGTGGGGGATACATCATCAGGATCAAACCCACGGCGATGGGTATCGAGGTCGTTCCGATTGACAGCTTCGTGATCCCCTCCACCAACCCCGGTGCCACATTGCCCAATGTAACCCCGATCGCCATCGCCAAAAAAATCCAAATCGTCAAATAGCGGTCGAGAAACCCCAGTTGCTTGCGACCACTCGTATTGCAGGCGGGATTGATCGAGTTCATTCTTGGTTCTCCTTCGCCAGTATATTCGTCTAAGCTAATTCAAGAGGAACGGGAATCGGTCGCTCTCGGTCGTCACGACACGAGCGCTGTTTTGCCAATCGCTCCCGGTCTGCCTGAAACACTTGCGGATCTCCCAGGCACACTCCAAGACATCCCACCAGGATTCCAGCCAAACCCTCTTCGGGCCGCGCCAGTCGATAATGCACCCACAATCCGTCCTTGCGACAGTGTACCAGGCCATTCCGCCTCAAATACCCGAGGTGCCGCGAGACCGTCGGTTGCGGCAGCCCCAGTGCCACATGCAGATGACAGACACACACCTCACCTGCGTCTCCCTTCAGCAGGTTCAGCAACCGCAGCCGCACCGGATCGGCAAACACCTTGAGCACACGCGTCGAATCGTCTTGAACTTGAGTCCGCTTTGGGCTTTGCTGTATTCGCATAAACGAATATTATCCGACCGTTCCGCAGTCGTCAATTCCTTCGCGGCCCACACCGCCCGATCCTTGCTCTGTGGCTGACTTCGGCATAGTGTTGAGGTAGATGGATCGATTTCGTTTTCGCCCAACTTACTCAGAAACCTCGATCCATCAACCAAGCAGGAGAATGGTCATGTCCAAATCTCCGCGAAAGTCGCCCGGGTCCAGCCCGAGCAAATTCAAGGCTCCAGGATCGACCCTCCAGCAGCAGCGCGAGCAGGCTGAGGCTCGTCAGGCGCTCAACGATTCCACCCCAACCGCTCGCGACCGCATGGTCGACATCGGTCGAGGCAACCAACAAGCCGGACGCGGCGCACAATAACGTCTGCCGAATGGATTCCTTCGCCTCATAAATCGGATGACATTCGGAATCTCGCGATGAGTGATCATATCAACCAAAATGGCGGCCTTTGCGGCGATTCGGAACTCGATGCCTTGGCCACGAGCTCGACACCGCCGGCAACCCCGCCCTCACGCCTCCACCATCCCAAACCTGATCCCAAACCACCGCGCCGCAAAGCGCGCCGCACTCTTTCTCGAGCGATTCGCGATCGACTGACATCCGACATCAACGCCCTGCTCGCCTGGCAGCGACCCGCCGCGGCCCTCGATCCCAACGGCATCCACCAGATGCGCCGAGCCACGCGCCGCCTCCGCGCCACTCTCCGTCTCTTTCGGCCCACGCTCGATAGCCTCTGGGCCGGCAGCCTCTTCGACGAGGTCCGCTGGCTCGCCCACCATCTCGGCACGGTGCGCGATCTCGACGTCGTCCGCGAGGAGTTATTCGGTCCCCACCCCGACGCGCCCGACATCGAGGATGAGGATAACCACAATCCTCATTTCAACCTCCTTCGCGACGCCTTCGACGAGAACCACCGCCTGGCCCGGCTCGCTCTGGCCGAAACGCTCTCCAGCCGACGCTACACCGTTCTGCTCGACAAACTCCGCGAAGCCGCACGCCACCCCTGGCTCAAGGGCGACGCAGCCGACCCGGCTCGAAAAACACTCCGCCGCCGCGTGAAAAAACTCGCCGACAAAGTTCGAAACGCTCACGACGCTCTCACGCTCGAACCCACCGACGAGGCATATCATCGGCTTCGCCGTCGCGCGAAAGATCTCCGTCTTGGCCTCGACGCCGCCGCGCCCGACATCGGACGACGCAAAAAGGTCAAACGCCTCGATATCCGCCTCTCCCGATTGCTCGCCATGCTCGGCGATCGCCAGGATGCCGTCGTCGCCTCCCGGATCGTCGAAGTCCTCGCCGACGGCCTCGACCCCACCCATCCTCCCGAACTCCATGCGACCGTCGAGTCTCTGATCGACCGCCAACAACCCATCATTCTTGACGCCGACCGCCAATTTCCCGACGCCTGGCGCGCCGCCCGCCGCGCCTGCCGCGATCTGCTCGATTCCTGGTAATCTCCGTCCCGCCTCCGGTTGGCGTTTCGGTCTGCCTTGTGTAGAATCTGGGTAACGAGGCCGAGACAGTTTTCGGCCTCATGGGAATCCAAATTTCTCGCCAGCCCGGACGGAGCATGCCATGGCGAAACTCAGACTGCTCAAGACCGGCCACGGCGATCTCTGCCTCGCCGAATGGGATGTCGCTCGGCCCGAAACTATCGACGAGGCCGCCGCCGCCTTTCGCGAAAACTTCACCGCCGGCCGCCTCGCATTCCGAGTCGACGGCCCCGGTGCCACTCGTCCGCTCGACCGCTTCGACGCCCAGGCCCCCGAGATCCTCATCGTCCCGGCCATTCAGGGCGGCTGATATGCTTGGCTCCCGACCCGTCGCCCCCTCGCGTAGCCCAGCACCATGATCCGTACTGGCTATCTGCGCTGGGAGATCGACGTCACCGACGAACGCTCGGTCGTCGATTATCAGGCACGCGAGGTCGCCTTCCTCGCCCGGCCCAGCTACCGCCGGGTCATCGTTCGCAACCAGGCTTATCACAACGCCGCCGAGCAATTCGTCCGCGGCGAGGCCGGCTACGCCGATGTCCTCCGCCGCGCCGAAAGCGACCACGTCGAGGGCGAGCTTTCCATCCCCGACGTCGGCCCGCGCCACTTCCGCTACAGCGAGTCCGATCGCGACGCCACCTTCCGATTCTGGCTCGCCAAGCTTCAGCGCGAGGCCAGCGCCTTCGCCCACGAAGTCGTCCACGCCGCCGCGCGATTTCCTCAGCTCGTCATCGCCAGCCCCGCACTCCGCGCCGGCTACGCGCGCCTTGTCGAGTCCGAGATCTTCCGCGTTATCGACGGCCGCAGCACCCCCGGGCCCACCGACGAGGCCGAACCGATGCGCATCGACGCCTCGGCGCAGAAGTCCGGCATCCCCGAGTTGGTCGCCGCCGAGCTGGTTCGCGACGTCGTCGAGCCGAACGAGTTCGCCGAGTTCTGTGCCTTCGATCGCGTCACCGTCACTCATGGCGACAAGCATTATCGCATCCCACGCCGCTCGCACGCGCTCATCGAGGTCTGGGACGCCCGCACCCTCCGCGGCCTCTCACGGCTCTGCGTCGTTTTTCAAGATCCGGGGATGCCTCCCTCCGATGAAGTCGTCATGAAATACCTGCTCGCCAAGCACAATCCCGACCTGCTCTGGAAGCTGGGCGTTCGCTTCAGCCCCCCCGCGGGCAAGTTCGACGGCGCACCCCCGAGGCGCTGGAGCCGCGCCTGAGTGAATCGCGTGCAAATTGAATGAAGAGATCGTGAGCAATTAAAATGAACAAGTTTCTGCAAAAGTAAACCGGTCGCTCACCGGTTCTTCAAACGAGTGGGCTAACCTGCGACTCGTGGTAATTAGCCACGTTCTCTTTCGTTCGCCCTCTCTCCTTCTGGAGCTGTCATCACGATGCGACACCCTCTGTGGAACCGCCCAGCCCGGGCGGCTCGTCCGCGCCGCGCGCTCAACTTGCTTCCCGCTTGCTCCGCCCTCGAATCCCGCCAGCTTCTCACCACATCGGCTACTCCCTTTCTCGTGCCCTTGGCCCCCGGCGTCAATTTCGAGCCGCTCATCACCGTCGGCGAAGGCGTCCCCGAAACCTCGACCCCGTCCGAAACCTACCGCTTGGTCGGCATCCCCGACGGCATGGGTGCCTTCGATAACGGCGACGGAACTTTCACTCTTCTGGTGAACCACGAACTCCGGCCCAACCAAGGCACCGTTCGCGAGCACGGCAGCGCAGGCGCGTTCGTCTCCAAATGGATCATCGACAAGGAAACCCGCACGATCCTCAGCGGTGACGACCTCATCCAGTCGATGATGCTCTTCGATTCGTCCACCGGAACTTATGTTTCCGGAACCACTGCCATTAATCGCCTTTGCTCCGCCGACCTTCCTTCCCAGACCGCCTTCTTCAACCCCGCTTCCGGGCTGGGCACGCAAGAACGCATCTTCATGAATGGCGAGGAAGCCGGTGCCGAGGGCCGCGCCTTCGGCACGGTCGTCTCCACGGGCACTGCCTATGAGTTGCCCTATCTCGGCAAGTTCAGCTGGGAAAACTCGGTCGCCAGCCCGTTCCCCCAGGATAAGACAATCGTCATCGGCCTCGACGATTCGTCGGGCGGCCAGCTTTATGTCTACATCGGCAACAAGCAGTCGACTGGATCGACCATCGACCGCGCCGGCCTCACTGGCGGCACGCTCTATGGCGTCGCCGTCAACGGCACTCCGGTCGAGGATTCAGTCGCCGGCATCGGCGCCATCAGCAAGAATTTCGCGCTGGCCGACCTTGGCAACGCCTCCACCAAGACCGGCGCTCAACTGGAAGCCGATAGCACCGCCGCCGGTGTCACCAAGTTCCTCCGTCCCGAAGACGGCCACTGGGATCCTGCCAAACCCAACGACTTCTACTGGGTGACCACCAACAGCTTCGGCCAGTCCACTCGCCTTTGGCGGCTCCGCTTCACCGACGTCACCCGCCCCGAGATTGGCGGCCGTCTCGAAGTCCTCATCAATTCCCCCGCCGCCGTCCCCGGTGAGATGTTCGATAACATCACCGTCGACTCCTTCGGCAACGTGATCATTCAGGAAGATCCGGGCACGAACGACTACCTCGCCAAGATCGCCCAGTACAACATCGCCTCCAAGTCGTACGTTGAGCTGGCTCAGCACAATCCGGATGTGTTCGCCCCGGGTGGCTCCCAGTTCCGTACCAACAACGAGGAATCCTCAGGCGTCATCGACCTGACCGATATCCTGGGCCCTGGTTATTACATGGTCAACGCCCAGGCCCACTACGCGATCAACAGCGCGAACCCCAACGGCTTCGACAACCCCGACGAGCTGGTCGAAGGCGGTCAGCTCCTGATCATGAACACCAACGCGCCGACCGCGACCCTCGACGAATATGGGACGCTCACCATCGACGCCACCGTCAACAACGATCAGATCGAGGTCAGTCGCGACGGTAAGGAGATCAGTGTCGTCGTCAACGGCCAGGACCTCGGCACGTTCGATAGGCGCGAGGTCTCTCGCTTCCACATCAACGGCTCCTACGGCGACGACGTCATCGGCGTTGCCAAGAGCGTCAAGGTCGACGCCATCATCCTCGGCGGATTCGGCAACGACTTCATCCAGGGCGGCGGCGGACGCAACATTCTGATCGGCGGCGCGGGTGTCGACGTCCTCATGGGCTCGACCGCCAGCGACCTCCTCGTGGGCGGCTCGACCACGTTCGACGATAACGTCGACGTGCTCGACGCAGTGCTCGACATCTGGAGCGCCAATCGCTCCTATCAGAGCCGGGTCACAGGCGTCTCCGCCATCCTCAACGCCTCCACCATCAAGGACGACCTCGTGGTCGACTTCTTCGTGGGCAGTGGCGACCTCGATCTCTTCTTCGTCGGCGTCGGCGACCTTCTCACAGATCGCAAGCGCAACGAGATCGTCATCTGATTCCCATCGAAGCACTTTCTCAATAAACCCGGGAAAATGACGCGCCCGCGAGCCGGCCCGACGAGTTCACCCTCGCCCACCGCTCGCGGGCCGTTCCTCGCGCCGCTTGAGCCAATCCACCCGACTCGGATACCATCAAATTCCCTTGATTCGCCACTACGCAGCTTTCCAGGTGGTAGCCAATGTCTTTGTGTGTACTTATGCAAGTGTGCTTGTGTGTAACTACTGTGATGATACGCCTCGACGACGGTCCTCATCCTCTGCTGGCCTGGCCATCGAGTCCCCTCGAAGTTCGCGTCGCGCTCGACGCGCCCCTCGACCCTGCTGCACTCCTACCTCTCACCACGCGCCGAATCTCCCTCAATCTCCCGGTTCCACCCGGCCTGCCCGCTCGCGATGTCTCCCTCGTCATCGCCGCCGCGCGACTCGAAGACAATGGCCGCACCCTCATTCTTGCCACCGACCCCCACGCCTGGAACACCCGCTTCACCCTACCCGCCCCCTTCGTCGGCATGAACTACACCCTCGACGGCGTCGAGGCTGCCTGGGAGCCGAACGCCCCCGACCCCAACGCCGCGACTCTCCCCATCTGGTGGCCCGCGCTCGACCTCAACTCGGTTCGCCAACGCACAGAAAAATCAGCCGCTCACAAGGCCTTTCTCACCAGTCTCGATCGTCCGGGGTTGCTCACGCTCCGCACCTTTCTCGCCTTGCCTCCTGGTCGCGCCATCATTCATCTCGAAGCCGACGGTCCCGTTCGATTCGATCCCTCCACACTCGACGGCCTCGACGGCACACTCGAAAACGACGGCCGCCGACTGACCTTCAACGCCGAGATCGCGCAGATCCCACCCGAACTCTTTCTTATCGTCCGCACCGGTGTCGAGCCTAACGATGCCCCTCCCACCCTGTCGGCCACCGTCGAAACTCTCGGCCGCCCCGCACGCCCGCTCCAGCCCTCGGAGCTTCAACTCCCCTGGTCACCCCCGCCCCCGCCTGTCGCAACCGCTCCGTCCCCCCTCCCCGACCGACTCGCCGGCGGCGATCCCCAGCGCGGCGAGACCATCTTCTTCGCCGAGGAGTCGAAATGCTCCACCTGCCACCGCGTCGGCGACCGTGGCGGCAAGGTGGGACCGGCCGTCGCCGACTTCCGCTCTCACGATATCGCCTGGATCGCCCGCGAAATCGCCGAGCCAAGCGCCACCATCCATCCCGACTTCGTCCCTTACACCGTCTCACTCGACGACGGCCGGGTCCTCGCCGGCATCATCCAATCTGACGGCCCCGACCACCTCAACGTCATCGACACCGCTGCCCAGATCACTCGAATCCCCCGCGCCGAGATCGACGACATCCGCCCCAGCGCCACCTCGATCATGCCCGTCGGCCTCACCGGCGTAATCGGCGACCAGCAGCTCAAGGACCTCCTCGCCTACCTCGCCGCCACCCCGTAGGGTGGGCATCGCCCACCCACCCCACTCCGCTCCGCGTTCCGCTCACGCCCCATACTTGCCCAAACGCTGCGCATGAGCCATCGCCAGCGGCATGATGCTCTTGGCCAGGATCTGACCCAGCCCGCCGCGACCACACGGCCGCTCGCCAAACTCAGTCACGTCGTCCGGCCGCGTGGTCGCCGGCGCCCAGATCAACAGCGGCACCGGATGCCAGCTATGCGACTTCATCCGGCTCGGCGTCGAGTGATCTCCGGTCACCATCACCACGTCCGGCCCGCACGCCATCAGCTTCGGCAAAGCCGCGTCCAGGGCCTCAATCATCTCCACCTTCTTGGGGAAGTTGCCATCCTCGCCCGTGCTGTCCGTGTACTTGTAGTGGATGAAGAAGAAATCATACTTCTCCCAGTTTGCTTTGAGCGCCGCCATCTGGTCGTCGACTGTCGTCCCTGGGTCCAGAATCGTCATCCCCACCAGCCGCGCCAGCCCGCGATACATCGGATAAACGGCGATCGCCGCCGCTTTCAATCCATACACATCATGCAACGACGAAATGTCCGGGTGCCGCGCGAACCCGCGAAAGGTCGCAAAATTGGCCGGATGCTCGTCCTTCAAGATCTGCCGCGCCTGCTTGAGAAACTCTGCGGCGATCCGCGCCGTCTTCTCCGAAGCTGCGTCGCCAGCGACTTTCGCTCGAGGCTCCAGCGTCAATTCGCCGGTGCGCCCCGGATCGGTGTCATCGACGCCGTCACCCAGCCCATCACCCCGGAACCGAACCACGAACCGGTAATCCTTGACCGGCTCGATCAACGTCTCGACTCCGGCGATCGACACCGCACCACGCAGCTTCTCGACCAGCTTCACGCACGTCTCAGTCGGAATCCGCCCGGCGCGTCGATCGGTCACGCGCCCCTCGGCGTCGATCGTGCAAAAATTACCACGAATCGCCACGTCCCGCGGCCCGACCTCGACCCCGATCCCCAGCGCCTCCAGCACCCCGCGCCCGATCGGATGCTCCATGGGGTCGTATCCAAACAGCCCCAGATGGCCCGGCCCCGACCCCGGCGTTATCCCCGGCGCCACCGGCACGCTCAGGCCCACCGTCCCCTCCGTCGCCAGCCGGTCCAGATTCGGCGTCCGCGCCGTCTCCAGCTCCGTCTTCCCGCCCGGCTCGATCGGCAGCCCGCCCAGCCCGTCGGCCACCAGCAAAACAATCTTCGTCGTGTTCGGCTCACGAATCGAACGAATCAACTCATGCATGTGCATCGCGAACAAGCCTCAAAGAACCAAAGCCCTGTCACACCCTTACTCATCGTCAACGAACGACGACGGATTCTCCCCGACCCCCCGCCATCCGGTCAATCCAATCGACCGCTCCCCGAAATCGGCTCGGCATCGTCTCAGCTCCCTCCCCTCTTCGTTCACCTTGATCAGAACCGTCTCACGCAAAGCCACGGTGCACCGCCAAGAGCCTTCGCTTTGCAACCATCGCCCCCCGTGTCCTCCCCCGTCTGCTTGCGGTCTTCTCTACCCTTTGCGACTTTGCGCGAAACTCTTGGGCACGGACCACGGACAGCGAACTTCTACCCCCCATCCCTTCCCAACTCCTCCAGAAACGCCTCCATTTCAATCGCCTCCGACTCGTCCCCCCGCTCTCGCGCCAGCCTCGCCTGCGATCGTATCCCGTCGAGGCTCCTCGCCCCCGGCACCTCCGCCGCATCCCCGTGGGCTTTCTCGACCTCCGCCTCGTTCAGCGACGTTCCCGTCGTTCCCGACGCCATCAAATTGGTGCGATCCTGCCGATGCGGCAACCCGAGCGCATGGCCGATCTCGTGCGACGTCACCCTCGGCAGCGGCTCGTCGATACCGCCCGCCACTTCCCGCAACGCCGCCGTCTCCTGCACCATCGCCACACGCTGCCCAAGATACACTCCGTTTACCGGCAGCCGATGCACGTAATAGACATGCAGCCCGTCGTCCGTCAGCGTCTCCCGCGGCACCAGCCGCCGATACCGTCCCAGCGGCATCTCGCGTTCGCCCAGCCGCTCACGCAACGCCCGATACGCTTCCAACCCCGCCGCCGTCTCGCGCCGTCGCGAAGCCTCACGAAAATACACCCCCGCAGGCCGCCACACCTGATTCACCTTCGCCACGATACGATCCAGGTCCGCGTCCGACAGTACGCAGTCGATATCCTCCATGCCCTCCGCCTTCAACACATGCACATGCAGTGGAACCACTACCAGCGATTCAGCGTTACCAGCTTCCTGCCCACGAGCACCCGAAACCAGCGCCGCCGCAACGATCACGACCCTGACACCGATGCCCCACCCACACCCCCGCGTGCCACTGGCCACGCCGGTGCGAGCAAGCCTATGCTTCCATGGTCGGATCGTCGGCTTATGCAGAATTCGATCGCGGTCCCAAATAACGTCTCTCACGCCCATGCCGTCTGCCTTTCTCCCCAGGAGACTTTTCATGACATTTCCAACACGACCGATCTCGCTGATCGTGATTTTGTTCTGTCTTACCACACTCGCCCACGCCGCGCAGGAGAAAACCCCAATTCCCCACACCGCCCAGCTCTGGAGCTTCGCCGATCTCAGGGCCCAGCTCGACAACCCCAACCTGCGCATTTTGGACGCCCGCCCCGAGGCCGTCTATGCCGAGGGCCACATCCCCGGCGCGATCCGCGTCGACGTTGCCGCCGCCG
>JBGSYY010000282.1:0-1783 GCA_041750675.1 Isosphaeraceae bacterium
AAGGGCACCTCACCATCCTCGCCGCCGGCAGCGTCAACTCTGACGACCTGCCCGCGCTCGCCGCCACGGGCATCACCGAGGCCCATGCCGGCTCCGCCGTCGTTGGCCCTGGTGGCCAGGTCGATCCCCAGCACGTCCGCGCATTGGTCAACGCCGCCCACGCCCTTTGAAGAATCAAACCGACCCGCCACCGCCAACTTGCCACCACCGCACACTCCCCCCTACCATGCACCCTCACGCAACCACTGGGGAGCGTTACCGCGGCTGGTGCCCGGCACGGTCTTCAAAACCGCTGTACGGCCTGGAGACAGGTCGTGGGTGGGTTCGATTCCCATACGCTCCCGTTCCCCCGAAAGGGGCCGACTAATCTCGCACGGATGCGAAAATCCCCTTAAATTGTAGCGGTTCTCGAATCATGTTCAGGATCGGATAGTTTGATCCTGACATATCGCCTATCTCGCACAGGTCCGACCCTACCCGGCCCCTCCCGCCCGCAATCTGCTGCGCATGCGCTGCGCGAAATGACAGGGTGGTGTCACTGGGGTCGGTTCCGGTGGCGGCCAGGGCCGGGGCCTCGGGGCGCTCGGTGGGGGTGGTCAAATCGAGCAAGGAATCCATCGCGGCCGACTCGTCATATAAACCGACGTGCGCGTATGTGCCGAGCGTCAGGACCGGGGTGGAATGGCGCGCCAAGGATTGCATCATCTTGACCGGCGTGTTCGCACGGGCCAGGGCCGTAATGTAGCTATGTCACAAGGCGTGGAAGTCCGCCACCCGCCCCGAGGCGTCTTTATAGGGCAGTCCGTCGGATTCCAGATCGCCCCAGATCATCGCCGACGTGCGGATCGTCAACTTGCCGAACACGGGCGTTCTAGCCCGGAAATTACATCCGTTTCAGTGGGTCGATGGTAGAGCGGCGGCCTATCTCGTTATACGGTTTGAGGTAACTACACAACCCAAGCCTTCACGAGCGAGGCCGCCGCCATGATAGACTGTAACCCTGCCGCCCTCTCCTTCGCCAGCCTTGGTTCCCAGCGGGTGGTCGCCGATTTTCAGGGTGGACGCCTCACCACCGACGCCGGCGTCCTCCTGCTCCGCGAGATCGTAGGCCGCATGGGCCTGTTCGATGCCCTCGACGCCGTCATCCCCGACCCCCGCGACCCCGCCCTGCTCACCCATGACCAGCGGGGCATGCTGGCTCAGCGGATCACCGCGATCGCTCTGGGCTACGAAGACCTCAACGACCACCAAACCTTGCGGACCGATCCCGGGTTGCAATTGATCGCCGGTTGCGTGCCGGACGACGATCGGCCGCTGGCCTCGCCACCCACCTTGTGCCGGCTCGAAAACCGCATCGAGCGACGCACCCTGGTCAAGATGGCCGAGGTTCTCGTCGATCAGTTCCTCGCCGCGCATCCCCAGCCGCCCGAACATCTGATTCTTGACTTCGACGCCACCGACGACCCGGTCCACGGCACGCAGGAAGGCCGATTCTTCCATGGATACTATGATCATCATTGCTATCTTCCCTTATACGTCTTCTGCGGCGACGAACTGCTGACGGCCTACCTGCGGCCCAGCAACATCGACGCCTCCAAGCACAGCCGCGCGATCCTGAAGTTGTTGACGCGCAAGCTGCGGACCGCCTGGCCGAACGTGAAGCTCACGATTCGCGGCGACAGCGGGTTTTGCCGCTGGCGGCTGATGCGGTGGTGCGACTCGAACGACGTCGGCTATGTGCTCGGGCTGGCTCGGAACCCGGCGCTGGAGCGAGCCGCGTGCG
>JBGSYY010000283.1:0-1953 GCA_041750675.1 Isosphaeraceae bacterium
ATCTGGCGGGGCAGTTTCCGCAAGTCGCCGGGCGGCTTTTGCCTGGGCGCGGCACGCCGGCTGTCGCGATTGCGTTGCAGGCGGCCTGGGCCCTGGTGGTGCTTTGGTGGGGAACGTTTCGAGAGATTTTGATTTATTCGAGTGTGGGTCTGGCGTTGTTTTCCATGTTGACGGTCTCTTCGGTGATGGTGTTGCGGCGGCGACGCCCCGATCTGGCCCGACCGTTTCGGGTTCCCTGGTATCCACTCCCGCCTTTGATTTTCTTACTCGGCACGGCTCTTTTGACGGCGGCGGCGTTCAGCCAGGAACCGGTAGCCTCGGCTCTCTCGCTAGGTAGTATCCTGGTGGGGGTTCCGTTTTATCTGTTCTGGACGCATGGGCTGGGCCGAAAACGGTTGAGCTGATCGCTCAGCTAACCTGGACGCTGCCGCCCGGTTCGAGGACGATGGGTGTGGCGTGAGTCGTCTCGCGGACACGGGAGGCCCAGACCTGGGCGTCCTGGGCGATCAAGTCCCAGGTGTTGTAGTGGATGGGCATGACCTGGCGTGGTGCGAGCAGATTGATGGCGCGGATCGAGTCGTTAGGGCTCATGGTAAAGTTGTCGCCTATAGGGAGGATGGCGAGGTCGATGCCTTCCTCGCCGATAAGGCGCATGTCGCCGAAGAGCGCGGTGTCCGCGGCGTCGTAGATCTTGGTGCCATCGTTGAGAAAGAGGTGGAAGCCCGCCGGGTTGCCGCCGGGCGAGCCGTCAGGAAGGACGGAGCTGTGGTGGGCGATCGTGAGCTTCACTCGGCCGAAGGAGAAGTCGTGCGCGCCGCCGAGGTTCATGCCGTGGGTCTTGGAAACGCCCTGTTTTTCGAGCCAGGTGGCAACTTCGTAGTTGGCGATGACGGTGGCACCGGTGCGGTTGGCGATGGCGACTGAGTCGCCGACGTGGTCGCCATGGCCATGAGAGACCAGGATGAAGTGAGCAGGTAGCTCATCGGCGCGGAGGGCGGCTTTGGGGTTGTCGGTCAAGAAGGGGTCGATGAGAAGGTGGGTGCCGTCGGTCTCGATATGTAGGGCGGAATGACCAAGCCAGCGAACTCGTGTTGCCATGGTGGTGTCTCTGTGATCTGGAGGCAATGCGGGCACGTTCCGCAGCTCAGGCGCGCCCTGGATGATTCAGTTCCTCCAGAGTATCGGCTGGCAGGGTGATCCGCAAAGTTCATGCGGTTTTGTTCGTGTCGCCTTACTTGACATGGACCGACCAGGATCGCTAGTTTATCGAATGTTCGGGGCGATTAGCTCAGTTGGCTAGAGCGCATGCTCGACACGCATGAGGTCACAGGTTCGAGCCCTGTATCGCCCACTCCGCTTTAACCCTTCAGCCGACGCCAGTTAGGCGTACCACGTCCCGGCGACGTGAGCGGCAACCCGTCGAGGAATACCTGTCGAGCCGACAGGTAAACCCCATCGGAGCCCCTCATGCCGAGACGTTCCCAGGGACCGCCCCGACTTTGCCGCCACCCCAACGGCCAGGCCTGCGTCTACGTTCGTGGCCAAGCTCGCTACCTCGGTCGCTATGGCTCGCCAGACGCCGATCGCAAGTACCGCGACTTCGTGGTCGCGTGGGCGTCGGGCCGGGTCGATGAGGCTACTGGAGCGACTCGCCCCGCGGAGCCTCAAGCGGCCATCACTGTAGCGATGGCGGCCATCAAGTTCTATGAGTGGGCGAAGGCCCGTTACCGGGCTCCAGACGGCTCGCCAACCGGCGAGGCAGAGAGTTTGCGGATCGCGATCCGGCCGCTCCGTCTCATGTTCGGTCCTTTGCCGCTGGAGCACTTCAGCCCCAACCGGCTCCGGGAGCTGCGAGCCAGTCTCGTGAAGGCCGGCCTGGCCCGCTCGACCATCAACCGGACCGTCGGCCGCGTCCGGCAATTCGTGCGGTGGTGCGTCGGCAACGAGCTGGTC
>JBGSYY010000284.1:0-1843 GCA_041750675.1 Isosphaeraceae bacterium
TGTCGGCACCTCGTCCGCCGCCAACGCCCGCGAGCGCCGTCAGGGATTCTTCGAGGGGGCGGGGCCGGCGTTCATCGAGGCCGAAACCTTTGATGACGGCGGCGACAAGGCCCGCGCCGCGTCCAACGTCGATACCGCACTTTCCAAGTATCGCGACGTCGGCTGCCTGCTCGGCCTCTGGTCTTACAACGCGCCCAGGATCGCCGAACAGGCTGCCGCCGACCCCGACCGCCGCAAGGGCATGACCATCGTCACCTTCGACCTCGACGAGCTGGCCGTTGGCCACCTGGAAAAGGGGAACATCGACGTCTCCGTCTGCCAGAACCCTTACGAAATGGGCTTCCAGGGCGTTCGCCTGCTCAAAGCCCTGATTCAAAAAGACGAGGCGACCGTGGCCGAGATTCTGCCCGACGGCAAGACCCGAGATACCGGCGTCCGTGTGATTGTGCCGTCGGCCGATTCGCCCGTGAAGGGCGACAACGTCATCACGATCGATGAGATGAAAACATGGCTTCAGAGCAAGGGCCTCAAGTCGTCGTGACCGAGCGCCCCAAAAACTCTCTGTCGCCGTCGCGACGCAACCCGCTGGCCCGATGGCCCGAACTGGGCCTATTGGTCGCCATCGTCGCAGTTCTCGGCCTGATCTACACGCTCGACCGCCAGGGCGGGTTTTTCGATCCCCGCAGCCTCCGCACGCTCGTCCACCAGGCCGCCATGTTCGGTGTCCTGTCGCTGGGCGCCGCGCTGGTCATCATCGCCGGCGGGATCGACCTCTCAGTTGGCTCGGTCGTCGCCCTGTCGTCGGTCGTCTCGTCGATGCTGATCACCGAGTGGTTGCCCAAGCTGAGCGGTGCAACGGCGGGATCGGACCCCGCGCCCTGGATTGTCGCGGTCGCTATCGTGTTCACACTCGCGATGGGCTACCTGATCGGCCTGGCTCATGCCGCGATGATCAATAGCCTGCGTCTGCCCCCGTTCATCGCCACTCTCGCCACGATGGCCGGCCTGCGCAGCCTGGCGATGATTCTCTCCAACAACCGCCCCAAAACCGTCAACATCGACGCCTTCCGGATGTTCGGCTACGACCCTCGTTGGACCGTCGGCATCTTTCTGTCCGTGGCGCTGGTCGCTCATATCATGATGAGCCGCACCGTGCTCGGCAGGCATATTTACGCATTGGGCGGAAACGAAGCCGCCGCGCGGTTGAGCGGTCTCGAGCCACGTCGCTTGAAGCGGATCGTCTACGGCCTCGCCGGCTTCCTCTCGGCTCTAGGCGGCATCCTGTTCACGGGCAAGAGCGGCCAGGGCCAGGCAACAATGGGCGTGAGCTACGAGTTGTTCGCGATCACGGCGGCCGTAGTCGGCGGGTGCAGTCTGACAGGCGGCGTCGGCACCATCCGGGGCACGGTCCTGGGCCTGATCCTGATCCAGTGCGTTATCAAGGGCACGGGCCAGGTCATCCGCGGCATCGATAGCACCCAGATCGAGGGCCTCGTGCTGGGCCTGGTGGTCGTTCTGGCAGTCGCCTTCAATCAAGGTGTGCGGGGACGACGCGAGTAAGTGACGGCCTCCCTTCGGAAGCCGACTCCATCCACCTTCGAAGGAGTTGCGAATTGCGCCGGTGCTGGCTCCCGCTGATGCTCGCCGTATTGCCTTGCATCGGCTGTGGAGCGAATCCATCGAGTCCACCACCTGCGGCGACACCCGTCGATCACCCGGCCCCCATTCCGGAGAGTCTCGCCCCGCTCGCGTTCGTCGCCCAGGAGCTTTCGTTCGTCTATCAACGCGGCGCGACCGGCGCGGCCTGGCCGGTCGAGGTGACGGGCGGCGGTGTCGCTCTGCG
>JBGSYY010000285.1:0-5029 GCA_041750675.1 Isosphaeraceae bacterium
GCCGGCGCTTCCGCCCGCGAAAAGTCCGCCGCCGTCGCCAAGCCGATGCCCGTCGATGTCGTCCTCGCGCGGCAGGCCACCGTCGACCAAACCGCCGAACCCAACGGCACCACCCGCGCCTTGAATTCCGTCTCCATCCGTGCCCGCGTCCGCGGCGTTCTGGAGAAAATGCACTTCCTCGAAGGCGCGAACGTCAAGGCCGGGCAGCTCCTGTTCGAGATCGAGAAGCAACCCTTCCAGAACAAGCTCGCGATCGCCCAGGCCCACCTGGCCGAAGCCCAGGCCGCACTCAAAAAAGCCCAGGACTCCCAGGCCGTCCAGGTCGCCGAAGCCCAGGTGAAGGTCGACACCGCTTCCCTCGGCCTGGCCCAGATCGAGGAAAACCGCTACCGCCCCCTCGTCGCCCGCAATGCCGCCAGCCAGTCCGACCTCGACCAGCGCATCGCCATGCGCGAGAAAAACCAGGCCCAGGTCGAGGCCGACACCGCCTCGCTCGCCCAGACCAGGGTCGACTACGCCGTCGGCGTCCAAACCGCCGAGGCCGCCGTCAAATCCGCCCAGGCCGACGTCGATCAGGCCGCCCTCGACCTCAGCTACTGCACCATCCACGCCCCCATCGACGGCCGTATCGGCGAGGCCAAGGTCAAGGTCGGCAACCTCGTCGGTCCCATGACCAGCAGCTCCAGCGGCGACTACACCGAACTCGCCACCATCGAACAGCTCGACCCCATGGGCGTCGACATCCAGGCCAGCTCACGCTACCTCGAAAAGGCGACACGCCTGATCCGCGAAGGCCTTGATGTCCACATCATCCGCACAAGCACTAAGGGCGAGCCGATCAGGCATCCCCAGGTCGGCAAAGCCATCTTCATCGACAACCGCATCGATCCCAGCACCTCCACCGTCCTCATGCGCGCCTCCGTCCCCAACCCCGACGAAGTTCTCCTCCCCGGCGAATACGTGAAGCTCGATTTGATCGTCGGCAAGCTCGAAGGCGTCGTCGTCCCCGAGCAAGCCGTCGTCGAAACCCAGGCCGGCCCGGTGGTCTACGTCGTCGATCCCAAGGACACCGTGCAGATGCTCCGAGTCACCGGCGACGCCATCTCTCGCGGCATGCGCGTCATCGAGTCCGGCCTCGAAGCCGGCCAGAAAGTCATCGTCGGCGGCCTCCAAATGGTCCGCCCCGGCCAAACCGTCACCCCCCGAGAGCAAACCCAGTAATCCCACTCGCCTGACGTCGTGCGTCAACGGTCGAAAGCCCGAACCCCCCCTGTAGGGTGCGTCATCGGGCGAAAGCCCGAGCAACGCACCGCTTCACTCATATCCAAAATCTAAACTCCAACCCCCCCAATCATGGTCAACTTCTTCATCCGCCGACCCATCTTCGCCACGGTCATCGCGCTGCTGCTCCTGCTCGTCGGCGGCATCTGTCTCTTTTTGCTACCGATCTCCCTCTATCCCGACCTCGTCCCCGCCCAGGTCGAGGTCATCGCCACCTACACCGGCGGCGACGCCCAAACCGTCGCCGATGCCGTCACCACGCCCATCGAAGCCAAGATCAACGGCGTCAAGGGCATGATTTATATCTCCTCCGACAGCACCAGCCAGGGCGTCAGCCGAATCCTCGTCACCTTCGACGTCGGCTATAACCAGGACATCGCCGCCATCGACGTCCAGAACAAGGTCGATACCGCCAAGCCCACACTCCCCCCCGAAGTCACCCAGATCGGCGTCGAATCCAAAAAGACGACCACCAACATGGTCTGCGTCGTCAACCTCGTCAGCCCCGACGGCACCTTCGCCGCCAACTACCTCGACAACTATGCCCAGATCAACCTCGTCGACGTCCTCAAACGCATCAAGGGCGTCAGCGAGGCCAGAGTCTTCGGCCAGAAGTATGCCATGCGCATCTGGCTCGACCCCGACCGCATGGCCAATCAGGGTATCCGCCCCGACGACGTCGTCGCCGCCATCAAGTCCGAAAACCGCCCCGCCGCCGCCGGCAAAATCGGCGCCGAGCCAGTCCCCGCCGGCCAGCGCTTCGAGTATCCCGTCACCGCCAAGGGCCGTCTCACCCTCGCCCCCGAGTTCGAGGAAATCATCGTCCTCGCCCGGCCCGATGGCTCCATCGTCCGAATTCGCGATATCGGCCGCGTCGAACTGGGCAGCGAAAACTACGAGCAATCCGGCTATTTCAGCGGCAAGCCCGCCGCCAC
Source organism: Isosphaeraceae bacterium (assembly GCA_041750675.1). Classification (GTDB taxonomy): domain Bacteria; phylum Planctomycetota; class Planctomycetia; order Isosphaerales; family Isosphaeraceae; genus BPJS01. The sequence goes on from JBGSYY010000285.1 coordinate 2,217, forward strand.
ATTGCCGATCTACCAGCTCTCCGACGCCAACGCCCTGAGCGTCGTCGAGCAGGTCAAAACCGAGATGGAACGCCTCTCCAAAACCTTCCCCCCAGGCATGGAATACCGGATCGGGTTCGACACCACCAAATATGTCGAAGAAAACGTCGCCGAGGTCGAGCACACCCTCGTCGAGGCGTTCCTCCTCGTCCTCATCGTCGTCTTCGTCTTCCTCCAGAAGCTCCGCACCACCCTCATTCCGATGGTCGCGATCCCCGTCTCGCTCGTCGCCACCTTCGCCCTGATGATGGCCTTCGGCTTCTCCATCAACACCCTCACCCTGCTCGGCCTCGTCCTGGCCATCGGCCTCGTCGTCGACGACGCCATCATCGTCGTCGAAAACGTCGAAAAATACCTCGATCGCGGCTACAAACCACTCGCCGCCGCCCAGTCCGCTATGGCCGAAATCACCACCCCCATCATCACCATCACCCTCGTCCTCGCCGCCGTCTTCGTCCCCGTCTCCTTCATTCCGGGACTCACCGGCCGCCTTTACAACCAGTTCGCCCTCACCATCGTCTTCTCGTTCCTGTTCTCAGCCCTCAACTCGCTCACCTTCAGCCCCGCCATGTCGCGGCTGTTCCTCAAGGGTCACGAGCACGGCGGTAAACCCGAGAAGCCGATGCCCATGTTCGTCGTCGCCCTGATCTTCGCCGTGCTTTCCCATATGTTCGTGCGTCCCTGGATTCCCGAAGCCCTGGGCGAAATCGGCCGCACCGTCGCCGCCATCGCCGCCGGAGCAGCCCTCGGCGCACTCCTCAGCGCCCCGGTCAACCGCCTGCTCACCCTCTTCTTCGGCGCGTTCAACGCCGGTCTCCGCTGGATCGAAAACTCGTACGACTCCTTCCTCGAATACACCGCCAAAAACTGGTGGCTCATCGTCGCCCCAGCGCTCGGCCTGCTCGCCCTCACCGGCTGGATGCTGATCCAGCGCCCCAAGGGGTTTATCCCCATCGAGGATCAGGGCTACGTCTTCATCACCGTGCAAACCCCCGACGGCACCACCCAGGCCCCCACCCGCGAGGTCATGGATCGCGTCGAACAGATCGCCCTCGAAATGCCCGGCGTCGCCGACACCGTCCGGTTCGACGGCCTCAACCCCATCACCCAGGTCAATCAGCCCAACGCCGGCGCGATCTACGTCGTGCTCAAGCCCTGGGAAGAACGCAAGGCCGAGGCCGAACGTGCCCGTGCCCTGGTCCCCGCCCTCCAGGCCCGACTCCGCGCCGAGATCAGCGACGCCATGGCCCTCGTCTTCCCGCCCCCGCCCATTCAGGGCCTGGGAGCAACCGGCGGCTTCGAGTTCATGCTCGAAGACCGCGAAGGCGCCGGTGCCGAGGCCCTCGGCGGTGTCGTCGACCGCTTCCTCGCCGCCGCCGCCGCCCGCCCCGAGCTGGCCAGCCTCTACACCCCATTCTCCACACGCGTCCCCCAGCTTCGCTTCGAGCTCGACCGCACCAAGGCCCGCACCCTCGAAGTCCCCGTCGAAAACGTCTTCCAGACCCTCCAGGTCTACCTCGGCGGCCTCTATGTCAACGACTTCAACCGCTTCGGCAAAACCTGGCGCGTCTATGTCCAGGCCGAGGGCAGCCGCCGCACCAGGGCCGACGACATCCTCTCCCTCCGCGTCCTCAATCGAACCGGCGGCAGCGTCCCCCTCGCCTCGCTGGGCACCGTCCGTTCCATCGTCGCGCCCATCGATATCCCCCATTACAACCTCTACACCGCGGCCAGAATCTCCGGCCAGCCCGCCGCCGGCTATAGCTCCGGACAGGCCATCCAGGCCATGCAGCAGGTCGCCGACGAAACCCTCCCCTCCGGCTTCGCCTACGAGTGGACCGGAACCACCTTCCAGGAGCAGAAAACCGGCAACCTCGCCATCGTCATCTTCGCCCTTTCCATCATCTGCTGCTTCCTCTTCATGGCCGCCCTTTACGAAAGCTGGATCCGGCCCCTGGTCATCATCCTCACGGTCCCCCTCGCCACCTTCGGCGCTTTGCTCGGCCTCTGGATGTTTAACATGCCGCTCGACGTCTTCGGCCAGATCGGCCTCGTCATGCTCATCGGCCTGGAAACCAAAAACGCGATCCTCATCGTCGAGGCCGGCGTCGACCAGATGCGCAAGCACGATAAGACCATCATCGAGGCCGCCAAGATCGCCGCCCGCGAACGCCTCCGCCCGATCCTGATGACGTCCTTCGCCTTCATCATGGGCGTGTTGCCGATGGCCCGAGCCACCGGCGCGGGGGCCTATAGCCGCAACTCCCTCGGCATCGTCATCGCCATGGGCATGCTCGTCAGCACCATCCTGGGCCGCTTCGTCATTCCCGTCTATTTCGTCCTCGGCGAACGCCTGATCGCCTGGAGCCAGTCGCGCAAAGCTCGCGACCCAGGCGACGATGGCACTCCGCCATCGACATCACAAAACATCCACGCATCAACAACCATGGCGTAGATAGTGGGCATCGCCCACCTTCTTCCCGTCGCCGCTCGCTTCACCGGCTCAGTTCGTTGGCACCGCCGTCACACGCCGGTCTCGGCTTGCTCCCGCCGTCGCCGGCGTGCGGGCCAGCTCTCGCCGGTCCGTTTCGGCGCTTCGCAGGCTAGTGTCGGAGGCCGCCGAACGTTCGGCAAATGGTGGCGGGGTCGGCCGAAAGACCGGATTTTTGTGGACCCGCGCGATGCTCGATCGCGGTCGCAGACCCAGTACAAGCTGATAATGCCGCCCAATCTGCCAGGCCAGCACCCCGCCCAGCAGCACCAACGCCGCCGCC
>JBGSYY010000286.1:0-3429 GCA_041750675.1 Isosphaeraceae bacterium
ACCGCGCCCGCAACCCCAGCCCGATCGCGACCCCCACCGCCACCCATATCCAGAGCGGCGTCTCCAGCAATCGATAGAGCAGCGTCATCATCATCCCGTCGATGCTACCCGCTCGGCACCTTGTTCATACAAGCCCCCCAGCCGGTTCATCCACCGCCGTTCGCGTCGCCTGAGCCGCCGCACACACTCCGCCGCATCCTCGCCCCAGTCCATCAAGGTCAACACCGGATCGCCTACCTCGAAACACGTTCCTACATGCGGAACATCCGCCCACCGCGGAACCCGCCAGCCGGCAAACTCTCGATCACCACCCAGGCCAAACCGCGCAGGCCAGCCGAACCGCCCCCGCGCATAAATCACCCGCTTGCCAACGCAGCCCAATCCTCGCCCCGCCCTGACTCGCCCGTCGACACCATAATTTAATCCACACACAATCGCATGTTCGGCCATCAACGCTCGCCCCGTCGCCAGCTCCATCACCTCAACCGACGCCGTGTACCTCGGATTGATCTCGATCACCCACCATCGCCCCTCTCCATCGACAATCAGATCGACTCCAAACAGCCCCCGCAACCCAAACACCCCGACCAATGTACGCCCTATCCCCGAAAGTCTCTGGCGGGCCTCCTGATCCACGTCGATAGGCCCCACGCTCCCTCGATACGCGAACCGCTCCGTCCCCGCCCGCCCGCTCAACGCCATCGTCACCCCGACCAGCTCCACATTCGCCGCGCTCCCAAGGAAAACCGCCGATCGTCTCCGTCCCGCCACCCAACGCTGATAGTAAACGTCCCCACTTGCCTGTCCCGCCGTCGAGTCTCGTCCAACCCGCCGTATTCCGATCCCTCCACTCGACCTCAAAGGCTTCACAAGCCACGATCCATCGCCGGGCACATCGGCCGGATCCAATCGCACCTCAGGACTCGCCCAGCCCGCGCCGCTCATCTCGCGATGGAGTCGCTCCGGGTCGCGAACCGCCCGCACCACATCCGGCCCATTCCCTAGCAACCGGCCTCGGTCAGCAAGCGTTTCCAGCACGTCCGGAAAATTCTCCAGCGGCCCCGTCCAGACGATCGATCGTTCGGGCTGATCCTCCACCTCCCCCACAATCGACCCGGGCCAGCCTTCCATCGCGGCCCGCCTCACGCGCCCCAACCGCTCCAGATCCACATCCGCGAACCGATCCACGGCCTCCACCGCAAACCCCGCCCGCCGCGCCGACATCGCCGCCGCGCGAACACTACCACCCACCACCAGCAGTGTCGCCTCCTCACTCATCGCCTTTCGGCCCCGTATTCAACACAAAGCAAAACGGCGGCCCATGGACACCCGTCCCACGGCCGCCGCCTCGTCAATCGTCTAATCCTGACGAACCCGGCGGCCAGGCCGCCGACCTCTCAACTCGCTCATTCCTCGACGGCTTCGATCTTCGTCGCCGTCAACATCAGCTTGTCGTCTTCCTTCACGCACGAGCCGGTCACCTTCACCGTCGGCCCTTCGCCCTTCGGCGCGGTGCAGAAGCCCAGCTTCTGGTGCGCGGCCTTGGCCACGTCGTTCTGCGCCAGGTAGTACTTCACTTCCTTGCCATCCTCGGTCGCGACCACCACGTTCTGGCATGCCGGGGCTTCCTTCAGAGCGCACTTGGCGCACTGTGCCTGGCCCACCACCGTCTTGTCCTCGGCCGCGATCACGGCCGAAACACCAACCAACATCAGCCCGACCGCCAACATGGGCAGCAACTTACGCATCGGAGAACACCCCCCTGAGAATAGGTCTATCCTGACCAGAGCACGCCCGAGCCGAACATCTCGGCCCGGGCCAACCGCAAGAGCATGGGCCTTTTGGTCCATGTGAGCATTAGAGCCATACCCCGCTCCCCGATTCAACAACAATTCCGTTCTCCCTCCCGTCCGCCCCCCGACTGTTGCGGCTTCCCTTGGCGCTGTTATGATGCCAAACGTCTTCGGGAGCCGGGCCGCGTTCCCTCTCAACTTCCCGCGGCTTCGAGGTTTCTCGACCTTTCCTTCGGAGAATACGCGAATGTCCGACTTGACGATGATGGTGGGCGAGGCCCTCGTGGGCGACGGCAACGAGATCGCGCATATCGACCTGCTCATCGGCCTCAAGACCGGCCCGGTCGGCTCCGCCTTCGCCCACGCCCTGGCCACCCAGTCCGCCGGCCACACCAATCTCCTCGCCGTCCTCGCCCCCAACCTCGCCATCAAGCCGGCCACCGTCCTCATTACCAAGGTCACCATCAAGGGGATGCGCCAGGCCGCCCAGATGTTCGGCCCCGCCCAGAAGGCCGTCGCCAAGGCCGTCGCCGATAGCGTCGCCAAGGGCGTCATCCCCAAAAACAAGGCCGAGGATCTCGTCATCGTCTGCGGCGTCTTCATCCACCCCGAAGCCACCGACGACGCCAAGATCGAAAAATACAACTACGAGGCCACCCTCCAGGCCATCGCCGCCGCCATGCACGGCAAGCCCACCGTCGACGAGATGGTCTCCAGCAAGGACACCGCCACTCACCCGTTCGCGCCCAACAAGGTCTAAGCTCCCCGAGTGAGCGGGCTCCTTCCCCCTGGCAATCCCGCCCAGCAATCTCCCTCCCCCTTCGTGGGGAGGGTCGGGGAGGGGGGCCGCATCACCCGCTAATTCCCCCCGCCACTGCTCCGTCAACCCGCCTCGTCGCCTTTTTCCGCGATCGACTTCCGCCCCGTTCGTCGTGCTCATCCTTGAGACATCGAGGCGCGACCCCCCATGTCCACCGCGCGTCCTCCCGACTCCCCTCCGCTTCGCCGCCACCCTCGCTCCCCTCTCGCCAACTTCATCCGCCTCAGCGCTCTCGGCTTCGCCCTTTCCGGCATCGGTCTCGGCCTCGTCGCACCCATTCACGCCGCCTTCTCCCTGGGCCACGTCAACAGCCCCAACACACCCCTTTACACCCGCCACAACGCCGAACACCACCAGCGCGTCGTCACCCGCATCGCCACCTCCGGCCTCTACATGATCCTGCTCGGTGCCGCCACCTTCGCCGCTCACGAGCTTTGCCAACAAGTCACCCGCCCCCGCAACGCCGGACCTCCCTAGCACCGCGAACACAATGGCGACTCGCTCCGCCCCTCATCGGCGGTCCCGTCCCCATTGCCGTTCCACTCACTCAAAGACCAACACCCACACGTCGATGAAACCCCGCATCCTGATCCAACTCGATTCCGACCCCCAGCCTTCCGTCTTCGACGGCGTCGTCGCCGTCGACGCCGGCGTCAATCACCTCTTCCGCCACTCCCACGTCGGCGCCGAACAGGTCCGCGATCTCGTCCACGGCGCCATCTTCACCCGCGCGCCCGCCGACCTCGCCTCCACCGCCATCTTCATCGGCGGCTCCGACGTCAACGCCGCCGAACGCCTTCTCGACGCCGTTCTCGA
>JBGSYY010000287.1:0-3454 GCA_041750675.1 Isosphaeraceae bacterium
ACCCACCCCGGCCGCGCCGCCCAGCTCGCCCTCGTCAAACTCGGCCGCTTCTTCAGCCCCTGGCCCAACGCCGAAATGCTCCGCTCGCCCGCGCTGGCCGTCGCAACCACCCTCGTCGTCTTGCCCGTCTATCTCCTGACCCTCCTCGGAGCCTGGCACTACCGCCACCACGCCCGCGCCCTCCTCCTCCTCGCCGGCCCCCTGCTCTACACCGCGCTCCTCCATACGGCCTTCGTCAGCTCCATCCGCTACCGGATCCCCGTCCAGACCCCCGCCCTCGCCTTCGCCGGCTTGGCCCTCGCGGGCGTCGCCTTTCGTCTCAGGCCGCCCAGGGCCGGGCAGGTCGCCACATGACGTCTCCCACCCAGAAGAAAAAGCCCCCCCTGCGCAAGCTCGTCGGCTGGGCCGCCATCTTCCTGCTCGCCATGTTGATCGGATCGTTGGCGTTCGCTTATACGTACATCACCGATAGCGATACCCTCGTCGCCCTCGTCAACGCCCATCTCCCCCGCTTCCTCCCCGGCTCACGACTGCGCGTTGAGCGTGCCCAGCTCCGCCCCCTGATCGGCCAGTTCGACATCACCCAGGCCACTCTCTATCAAACCGTCGACGGCAAGCCCTTCCCCGTCGGCCGCTTCCCCTGGATTCAGGTCAAGTGCGACCTCCAAAAACTCGGCAAGGGTCTCGTCGAGCCTCGCGAAGTCACCATCGCCCAGCCCTCCCTCCGTATCGTCCGCCGCAAAAACGGCTCCTGGAACCTTCAAGGTCTACTCGCCGACCCCTGGCCCACCACCCACGACATCCAGCCCATCATCCGAGTCAGCCGAGGCATCGTCGAACTGGTCGACGAAAACAGCCAGATCACCATGATCGTCCACGACGTCGACCTCACCCTCGAACCCCTCGGTGAAGCCGGCCTCTTCCATCTCCAGGGCTCCGCCCAGGGCGGCTTCTTCGATCGCATCCAGATCAACGGAACCCTCAACGCACATTCCGGACGCATCGCCCTCGACCGCGCCTCCGTCTCCGCACTCGACCTCTCCGAAAAACTGCGCGTACACCTCCCCGACGACTGGACCGCCGCCCTCGACGACATCGGACTGAACTCCGGCATCGTCGATATCGAGGCCAACCAAATCGACTGGGACGGCAACAAGGTCGCCCACCACCGCTTCGAGCTTTCCATCCACGACGGCACCTGGACCGGCCCCCTCCCCTGGCCACTCGGCGACGTCGCCGGCGCGGCCCGCGTCGAAAACGGCCACGCCCAGCTCGAATGGCTCGAAGGTCGCTACGGCAAAACCCGCGTCCGCATCCACGGCGCACTCTTCGACCTCAACGCCCCCGACCCCCTGCTCGCTCCCATGACCGTCGAACTCTCCGTCGTCGACCTCGAGCTCGACAGCCGCCTCAAATCCACCCTCCCCGACGACCTCCGCGCCCTCTGGGACGAGCTCGCCCCACCCGCCACCGACGCCCTTGGTCGCATCAGCCTCCGCGCCAAAATCGGCCGCTCCGAGCCCAACGCCCCCCTCACCCACGAAGTCGCCTTCGACCTCATCGACGTCGCTCTCCAGTACCGATTCTTCCCGTTCCCCCTCGAACACCTCCGCGGCCGCGTCGTCTGCAAGGGCGACAACCTCACCGTCGAACGCGTCGAAACCCTCGTCGGCAACCAGCCGTTTACCGCCCAGGGCACCATCCACAATCTCGGCCCCGATCCCGTCATCGACCTCCAGTTGACCGCCGGCTCGCTGCCTCTCGGCGACGACAGCCCCTTCCTCGCCGCGCTCCCCGACGACCTCAAAGCGCTTGTCGCCAGCTTTCACCCCACCGGCAGCATCCGAGGAACCGCCCGGGTCACCCGCCAGCCCACCGCCAACGCCGACGCGATCGACGTTCCACCCTGGGAGCAACTACGCGTCGATGCCTCGGTCGAGCTGAACGAAGGCTGCTCCATCCGCTGGGACGGCCTCCCCTATCCGCTCCGCCGTCTCACAGGCAAGCTCGAATTTCATCCCAATGTGTGCATATTTACCGAGATGCACTGCGAAAACAACATGGCCAAGATCAACGGATCAGGCCGCGTCGAACTGATCGAGCCAGGCCGGTTCGCCGCCGATCTGGCGATCCGGGCCGAACGCCTGCCGTTCGACCAGCAGCTTCGCGACGCCTTGCCCTCCGAATGGAAGGCCACCTGGGGCCTGCTCAACCCCGTCGGAACCAGCAGCGTCGACGCCCATATCGTCGCCGGCTGGACCGATCGACCCGACCGCACCCAGCTCACCATCCGCATCGACCGCGAAGACGAGGCGCGCGTCAAGCTCCGCCTCCTGCCCGTCGCCGGCACGCCCGGCGTCACCCCCGGCCAGGCCATCGAAATGCCCGCCATGCAAGATGTCCGCGGCCAGTTCCAGTTCGATAACGGCGTCGTCACCGTCAGCGACGTCGCCTTCTCGTTCCGAGAGGCCCCCGTCCAGGTCCGCGGCGGCCGCGTCCACCTTCGCGACACCGGCCAGTTCGACCTCCGCATCGAGGATATGCAGGTCAGCCGCCTCCGGCTCGATTCCGAACTGCGCCGCATCATGCCCCCCCTGATGGCCGAGTTCGCCCGCCGACTCGACGAAGGCAAGCCCTTCTCCTTCGGCGGCAACCTCTCCATCGGCTGGAGCGGCCTGCCCGACGACCCCGCCGTTTGCACCTGGGACGACGGCCGCATCTACTTCCAGAACAACGCCCTCGCCACCGGCCTCGCCGTTGAGCAGATCCAGGGCCAAATGACCGACATCACCGGACGCTCCGACGGCCGCGGCCTGACCCTCTCCGGACTCCTCGAATTCGACAGCTTCATCGTCGCCGGCCAGCAGATCGCCATGCTCCGCACACCCCTCACCGTCGGCGAGGGCAAGGCCGAACTCCCCGAGATCACCGCCAAGTTCCTGGGAGGCACTCTCCAGGGCCAGGCCGAGCTATCGCTCGCCGCCACCCCCGAATATCGCGCCTGGGCACGCGTCGAAAACGCCGACCTCTCCTACTTCACCCAGACCATTCCCGGCCGCCAGGATCTCGCCGGCAAGGTCTCCGGCTCCATCGAAATCAACGGCGTCGGCTCCGACCTCCGCCGCCTCAACGGCACCGGCGAGGCCTCACTCCGCGACGGCGACCTCGGCAAGCTCCCCTGGTTCGTCCGCCTCATCACACCCCTGGAACTCGCCCGCGACGGCAAAAAGCCCGCCTTCGACCGCGCCGACCTCGCCTTCACCATCAAGGACGGCCAGGCCCAGCTCAACCCCATCCGCATCGTCGGCGATACCCTCACCTTCCACGGCGCAGGCACCATCTCGCCCCAGGCCGACGTCGATTTCGAGTTCACCCCACTCTACGGCCGCGGCGAGCGTGCCCGCTTCGGCGCAGTCGGAGGCGCCGCCCGCGAGGCCAGCAACCAGGTCCTGCT
>JBGSYY010000288.1:0-3782 GCA_041750675.1 Isosphaeraceae bacterium
CGTCGCCGTTGTAGTCGGCGCTGACCGGGATCGGCTGGCCGCCCGCAAGCAGGCCGGTGCCGAACTGCCGTTTCAGCAACCCGAGCTGGCTGCGCTGGATGAACCATTCGGCCGTCGCTGGCCGGAAGTAGCCCAGGTCGACACGGCCGTCGCCGTCGAAGTCGCCCTGGAACGGGATATCGGCAAATGATCCGCCCACCGGTTCGGGCACGCTGATGCCGTTGGAGGCCAGCGCTGTGAAGTTTCCGTTGGCACGCGTATAGGTCGCGAAATCGGCCGCCCCGTTGGTATCGAGGTCGCCGGGCGTGGTGGCGATCCGCAGCTTCAAGGGCAGGCTGGGCGGGCTGGTATTGCCGGCGGTATCGCGAAGCTGCGCCCGCAGGGTGATGCTGCCATTGAGGGGATCTCGAGCCGCTTGCAAAAGGGCCTTGCCGTCGATGCCGATCTGCTTGGAGTCGAGCACGTTGCCGTTCGCATCGATCAGTTCCGCGATCGAGAGCGCGGGTCCGATCACCTGGAACCGGGGACTACGCACGCTGGTGACGTAAACGCCGAAGGAATCCACGCCGATCATTCCGGTGTCGTCGGCCGGGAGGAGCGTCAGGGTCGGCTGCTGGAGCGGTCCATCGGTCTGGATCGTGAGTGTCAGCACGGGGCTGAACGATTCGTTGCCGGCCGTGTCGGAGGTCCGCGTCCTGACGTTGTAGACGCCGTCGTTCAGCCGGTTCGGGAACTGGATCTGATAGCTTCGATCGTCGTTGACGAACACCGGGGGCATGCCGCCGGTGGGTGTGATGACGCCGCCCGCTGTGCCGGTGATCGTGCCGTCGACGTCGATCAACTCCACGAACAGCCCCGGAACGCCCTGGCCCTGAAGCCGGGGGGTCGTCTTGTTGGTGATGTTGTCGCCGACCAGACCCGAGTCGTCGTCGGGTAGGAGACTGAGGGTCGGTGCCTGGAGGTCGACCCTGCGGATCTGAACGGTCAAGGGCGTGCTGGCGTCGCTGAGGTTGCCCGCGCGGTCGACGATCCGCACCACGAACGTGAAGCTGCCGTTGCCCAGGGGGTTGGTCGGCTGAACGACATACTGACCGGTTGCCGAGTCGATATCGGCCGTGCCCACGATGTTGTTGGCCGAATCACGCAACTGGACCTGATTCGGCTTCTTTAATGCCGCCGTGCCGGCGGGATCGTTGGGATCGGGGAACGGGTTTCGCTCGGCGACGCCCGTGAACCGAGGCTGCACGACGTTGGTGATGTTGTCGGTGTTGCTGATGCCCGAATCGTCGGCGGCCAGAAGATCGGGCGCGGCGGCCGTCGCCGGCTTGGTGGCATCGACCCGCACGTTCAGCACGCTGCTGAACGGGCTATCGTTGCCGGCGAGGTCGCGGAGCGCGGCCTTGTACGAATAAAGCCCGTCGCCGAGCGGGCCGGGATCGGACAGCAGCACCGAGCCGTTCCCCTGCAGCGGAGTGCCAACCGGGTTGGCGCCACGATACAGCGTGACCCGCGCTCCGGCGTCGGCCGCCGCGAAGTTGACCTGGAATTGCAGGTCGGCATTGATGCGGGTGATCTGGTCGCTGGTGCTGAGACCGGTGTCGCTGGCGAGGGTGAGGATGGGCAACTGAGGAGCGGCCGGCGCGGTGGTGTCGAGCGTGAACTCGAACGTCGCCATGTTCCCCTTCGTGCCCGAGAGGTTCGTGGCCTGGACGCCGATCGTCTTGATGCCGTCGAGCGTCAACGCGCCGGCGTCGACCTGGACCCGGAACCGACCGGCCGAGTCGGTCTGGATCGCCGTGTTGGCGAGGTTGGCCGCGCTGTTGGGATCGCCCTGGAACCCGCCGATGTAACGCGGGTTGGCCGGATCGGTCAGGTCGAACAGCGTGATATAGACGACGTTGCCGAAGGCCGTTTGCTCCGACAGGCCGATGACGTTGGGCGTGCGGATGTTGGTGACGTGGTCGGTGTTGGAAAGCCCGCTGTCGCTCGCCTGGTCGATGCCCAGGATGCGCGGGGTGTTGTTGGCGGGGTTGGGGAAGACCAGTGGGGCCAGACGGATCGCGAACTGGCCGCGGCCATAAGTGGTGGCCAGCAGGATGTTCGGCCCGGTCGAGACGTCGGGCCGTCCGGTTGTCGGGTTGACCAGACCGAGCGACATATCCAGATCGGTGATATGCGCGTTGGGCAGACCGCCGCCGTCGCCCAGCGGGGCGTCGTTGAACGCGACATCCGGGAACAACGACCAGGTCGCGCCCTTGTCGACTGAGCGGAACACGCCGCCGTCGCCCGCGACATAGAGAATCGGATGCGTTGGACCGGTCGGCTGGTTGAAGTTATCGGGGATGACGTAGCGCCAGTCGACCTGGAGAGAGCTAAGCACCCGGAGCCGGTTTTGTTCAAGCGACGCATCGCCGAACGGACTCTGCTTGATTGAGAAGAGATTGCCGGTGATGTTCTCCCAGGTCGCGCCGTTGAGCGATGTGTTGGCCATCCGATAAACGCCGCGCTCGGTGACGGCATAGGCTTCGAAGCCGCCGGCGGTCGGAGTGGTGGTGATCGCCTGGATCGACGAGCCGTCGAGTCCGGCCGAGAGGTTCGTCCACTGGTTGCCGACGCCGGGCGTGCCGCCGCCGGTGAAGGTGACGAAGATTTGCCCGCCCGTCGTGCCGCCGATGCCGCCGACGGCCTCGGTGCCGACCAGCAGATAATCATTCAGGTTGGTGCTGCCGCCGGGCGGTGTCGGCAGGGGCGCGCCATAGGCGAGCGTCGAAATCGGCCGGCCGTTGAGCACGGTCGGGTTGCCGATCTCGAACCATTCTCCGCCCTGCGTCTCGGAGCCGAACACACGGCCGGAGTTTGAGCCAATGATGAGCTGGTTGCCGCTGAGCGGGTTGACGGCGAACGGTAAGCCGCGGCGATAGGGCCACTGGGCGTCGGGCACGTCGCCGCCGAAGTCGGTCTGCACCAGGCGGAACGTGCGGCTGACGCCGTTGACCTGGAAGAAGTCGGTGCTGGAGTGGAAACGGTCGCCGGGGTAATCGGCCTCGACCAGACCCTCGGGATTGACGAAATGGTAGACCACGCTGTCCGGCTCAAGCTTCCCGGTCGCCGGATTGAAGACCGAGTTTTGCTGGGTCGCCACCGCGTAGCCGCTTTCGCGGGTTTGCAAGGCGTCGCGAGCCTCGACGTTCAGCCCCACCCACGACACGTTGCCATAGCCCGACGAGCCGGGCGTGATGATGTTCGGATCAGACGCGGGCTGGCCCGTATCCTCGCCGACGCCGAAGAACATGCCCCGGCCGACCAGCGTACCGATTTGCGCCGACAGCTCGCTCGGCTGCGCCGCGCCTGAGCGGAACTCGGCAATCGACAGATTGCCGTTGCGCGAGCCGTTGACGATCTGGACGTTGCCCGCCCGCGAGCTGGGATCGACCACGCCGCCGATCGAGCCGGCCAGAGTGCCGTCGCCTTCGTCAACGGCCGTGAACACGCCGTTGTCGTTGGCGAAGATCAAGCGGGCGCGGCCGGTGAGCGGATCGCGGAGCGTGAGGATCTGATGATGGCCGCGGGTCGAGCGGCTCCAGGTGTCGGTCGACTCGGCCAGGAACGGATCGGGCTTGGTGGCGTCCTGGAACGGAATCCAGCGCGACTTCGTGCCTGTGTTGTTGAAGGTCGCCACGCCGCTCACCAGGATCGTCGCGTTGGCCTGGAACGGCCGGGCGGGGTCGCGGATCAGGTTCAGGAACGGCGAGGTGCGGGGGTCGTACGCGTTCCGCGGGGCC
>JBGSYY010000289.1:0-11488 GCA_041750675.1 Isosphaeraceae bacterium
TCGGCAGGGACGACGAGATCGTGGGCAAGATCGACGTGTCGCAGGAGCGCCGCTTTGCCGGTTTTGACGCGTACCAGCGCGTGATCGAGCTGTCCGATGTCGTCCTGCTCTGCACGCCACCGCACTTCCGGCCGATCCACCTGGAGGCGGCGGTCGAGGCCGGCAAGCATGTCTTCGCGGAGAAGCCCGTCGCCGTCGACGCGCCCGGGGTCCGAGCGGTGCTGGCCACCTGCGAGCGGGCGAAGGCAAAGGGGCTGTCGGTCGTCTCGGGCCTGGGCATGAGGTACGACGAGGGGCTCCGGCAGACGGTCGGAAAGATCCAGGAGGGAGCCATCGGCGAGGTGCTTGTCCTTCAGGCGAACGATTACCGCGGGCCGATCTGGGTCAAGCCGCGGCAGAGCGACTGGAGCGACATGGTCTGGCAGATGCGCAACTGGTACTACTTCACCTGGCTCTCGGGCGACTTCAATGTAGAGCAACATGTTCACCTGCTGGACACGTGCTCCTGGGCGCTGGGCGATCGCTATCCGGTTCGCGCGGTCGGCACCGGAGGCCGGCAGCAACGTATTGAGCCGGAGTATGGCCATATCTACGACCACTTCGCGATCACGTACGAGTACGAGAACGGGGCGAAGCTGTTCGCGACCTGCCGGCAACAGGTGGGCTGCGCCAACGACATCAGCGCCCGTGTGATCGGGACCAGGGGGCGGGCCGAGCTGAACGGCAGCCGCCGGGGCGGCCCCCGGATCGAGGGCGCGGAGCCCTGGCAGTACGACGGCCCGTCGACGGATGTCTATCAGGCCGAGCATGATGCCCTATTTGCCAGCATCCGTCGGGGAGTGCCGATCAACAACGGGGAGTACATGGCGAAGAGCACGCTGCTGGCGATCATGGGCCGGATGGCGGCGTACACAGGCCAGGCCGTTTCGTGGGAGCAGGCGCTCGGGTCCGTGGAGGATCTCTCCCCGCCGCGATACGACTGGGATGTCCCGCTGACCGTTCCCCCTGTGGCGATTCCGGGGCAGGCGACGCTGGCATGACAGGCGGTTCGTCCTACTCGTCGCGCTCGACCCGGACGTGCAGGTGCGCGACGGCCGTGGCGCCGTGGCGATCGGTCCGCTCGACTCTGACAAGATAATCCCCCGGTTTCTCGTAGCGGTAAACCGTCGCGGCGAAGCCGTCCTTCGCCAGCGGATCGACGTTACCGTCCGAGAGGACCTCCCGTGGCGGGCTGCCGTCGCCGAAGTCCCAGGTCTCTTGGCCGTCGGTGGTGCGGAAAGTGCGGACCTTGAAGGTGATCGGGTCGCCCGGCTTGATGTTTGTGGTCGGAGCGTAGGCGGCCTGGATCGACGGTGGGACCCGATCGGGGTGGCCCCGATCGAGGACCTGCACGACGGCGAAGTCGTAGGCGACGTTGCCCTGGTCGTCCTGCACCTCAAGGATTTCGCTGTAGTGACCCGGGTGCTCGTACGTACGCTCGACCTTCGGGCCGGTGGCCGTCCGACCGTCCGTGAAGGTCCAACCGAAGCGCGCGATCGGGCCGGAGCGGCTCCAGGAGCGGCTCCCGTCCAGCTCGACCGCATCGCCGGTCCGCGCGAGGCGATGGGGACGGGCGACTGCGATCAGTGCGGGGTCGTGCTGGCGCCGGTAGGCCTCCCAAAGGAACGCGTAGCCTTCCTGCGTTCCCCACTGGCCCGATGGCTGACGACTAACGATTTCGAAGTGCAGATGCGACCAGCCACCGCTCCCACCCTCCTTGCCGAGGACGCCGAGCGGTTGCCCGATCTTCACGGTGCGGCCTGGCCGGATCGCCGGGTCGATCGATTGCATGTGACTGTATCGGTAGTACCAGCCGCGGTCGTCGAGCAGGTAGACGACATCGTAGCGGGGACGGACGGGCGTCTCCGCGTAACCGGGAAGCACGTCGGTGCCCGAGGAGATGACCAGGCCGCCGGTGGCGGCGAGGACGTCCACGAGACCCTCGGCGCCGCCGATGTCGAGGCCGCTGTGGTAGTAGATATTCGTGGTGTCGGGGCGCTCGCCGCCGTCGACATAAACAGGCTCGTTGGCCATCTGGGTGCCGTCGGCGAACCAGCGCTGTCGGGCCGGGTAGGCGAACGTCCCCGGTTCCATCCAGGGGGAGCCGGACGGCCAGAGCCGGAACCGGGCGGCCTTGAGCAGACCCCAGTGGTCCTCGGTGCTGTTCCCGCGGTAACCCGCGGTGATCGGGCAATCGACCTGCATGCCGCCGACCTCGATCGGGAGGCGGTAATTGGCCGAGACGAGGGTGGCCTCGCGGCCGTTGACCTCGATTGTCACCCGCGCCTCGCGCACGGCGCCGCGAATCTCGTCGCGTTGCTCCTGGAGGCTCACCAGCCGGATCGTGGCGGACCGGCCGTCGGCCAGTGGGACCTCGCGCGCTTCGTTGACATCCAGGTCGACTACCCGGACGAGCGGCACGCGAGTCGGCTTCGGCGGATCGTCGGCTGAGGTCAGGGGAGCGAGTATTGTCAGTGCGAAGGCTGCGAGGGCCACGCGAGCCATGTCGACGACTCCTTGGGGGTGTCCTGGCGGAGTACCAGGCGGTCATTCCAGGTTGCATTCTCGCGCGAGAATCGGGCTGCGACAACGGGCTTCGGGGAGGCCCTTGGCGGCGTCTTTCTTCGCCGAGGATGCTGTCGGATACTGGGACGGAGAGACAGTGCCGCGCCGATCTGAGGTTTCCAGGAGGTCTTCATGGTCACAATTTCGCGGATCGTTCTCGGGGGTTGCACGCGGGCGGTCGCCTTTGCACTCGTTCTCGGTCTCGCCGCGCCGTTCGCACAGGGCGGGGACGACGATCTACCGGCCCGCGACGCGCAGCAACTACCGTATGCCATGCATTCGGAGATGACCGAACGGCCCACGATCCGCGTGGGACGCTCGGAGACCGATCTGATTGGTACGGACAACCGCGCGCTTCAGGCGGCCGTCGACTACGTCGCGGGCCTGGGTGGGGGGGTGGTCGAAATCGGCGAGGGCGAATACCTGATGCGCGATTCGCTCCACCTGCGGTCCGGCGTCACAGTGCGCGGCATCAAGGGCAAGACGATTCTCCGAAAGGCGGAGGCGGCTGTCTCCGCTCTGGCACTGGACGGCGATTTCGGCGAACAGCAGATCACGGTCGAGCATCCCGAGGGCTTCGACGTGGGCACGGGCGTGGCGATCTGGGACGACCAGGCCGGCGGCTTTCACACCACGGTGGGGCGAATTACCGGGCGTCGGGGCAACACGTTCTCGATTGACGTTCCCCTGATGGCCGACTGCATGGTGGCCAACCGCGGCATGGCGGCGACCGTGTTCCCTGTCGTCAGCGGTAGAGACATCCGCGAGTCCGTGGTGGAGGACCTGATCATAGAGGGGAACAAGGACGCGAACCCGCACCTGAATGGCTGCCGTGGGGCGGGAATCTACCTGTATCGTGCCTTCGGCACGGTGATTCGCGGGTGCGTCGTGCGCGACTATCACGGCGACGGGATCAGCTTCCAGCAGTCGAACGACGTGCAGGTCGTCGAGTGCATCAGCGAGGGCAACACGCATCTGGGCCTGCATCCGGGGAGCGGCTCGCAGCGGCCGGTCGTGCGAGGCTGTGTGGCAAGGCGCAACGGCAGCGACGGGCTGTTCCTCTGTTGGAGGGTCCGATACGGACTGTTTGAGGACAACACGCTGGAAGAGAACGGGCAGTTCGGGATCTCGATCGGGCACAAGGACTCCGACAACCTTCTGCGCGGCAATCGAGTCGTCCGGAACGCCGGCGAGGGGATCTTCTTCCGGAACGAGTCAGCGGCGATGTCGCCCCACCGCAATCGTCTGGAAGACAACCATGTCGAGGACAACGGGCGGGAGGCGGGCACGGCCGGGATCCGAATCCGGGGCGAGCCGTCGGGCCTGGTCTTCGAGAACAATGTGATCCGAGAGACGCGGGTCGGCTCGGGGCGTACGCAGACGGTGGGCATCCTGGTCGAGGAGAATGTCGGCCCCCTGCAAGTCGGCTCGAATCGAATCGAGGCGGAGGCCGAGATCGACGATCGCCGCGACGCATCGCCGGCTCGTGACCCGGAGTGACACCGGGGCACATGGCACGGTCATGGTTAATGTCATAGTGATACTGTGAAATTCTCATATGAGCGTAGTTCTGTCAAGAAACCGACGTTCCTGGTCGTCCGAGCCGGTCCGCAACCGAGATTTCTTCCAGGCCGTTTGATAACACGTGTGCGGGATCCCTCCATGTGCAAGGAGCCGTCTGGGTTGTCGGGAGGAACAGGCCGGGCCACTCATTGACACGGCTCGATCGCGCTTCGAACATGCGCTGAGAGACGGACGTTTCAACGCAACCACCCCTGGTGGGTTGCGAGGTTTCTCATGAAATCCACGGATTCGGTGACCACCGCAGCGAAGATCGGCGGCGTCCCGAACTAATTCGTCGAGCAGAATTGGGAACTGACGAAGCAGAACGTCGCGTTCCTCAAGAGCCTGGAGATTTGATCGTAAGTCGAACCCCACGAGGTCGGGCGGATGCCGCACGCAGCCGGGCTCGATGCCTCCGGGTTTGCCTACGGGTTTACGGGGGGAGATGAACGACGAATTACGGTGATGCATCGACTTGCAACACGCGAATAAGTCTGTATTCTAGGGCTTGGAGTCTGGATTGTAGGCGTTTTCGGCGAGCGTATTCTGACGCTCTCACACGGTGGAAGTCACTGGTTCGAATCCAGTGCCGCCCATTTTTGGGAAGAGTTGTCCGCCGTACGCTTTTTAGGCGGACGGCGGTTTGGTTTTGTTGGGCCGGTGTCGAGACGGGACTCAGGCGAGGATTGGCTTGACGACGGTTCCGTGGATGTCGGTGAGAGGCGGTAGTCGCGGCAGGCGTGGCGGTCGGTGAGGCGGGTTTGGTCGATGCCGAGCAGGTGGAGGATCGTGCCGCGGAGACGATTCGGGTTCGTGTTGGGGAGGGTTTAGCCCTCGATGTTGCGAAGCGTCCATGAGTTGGGCGCGGTGGCGGTGTCGAAGCCGCCGCCGCCGTCGAGCGTGCCCGGGATTGGGATGTCGGCGGCGACGCTGACGATGTCGTTGCCGGAGAAGGCGGTGATGTTGAGGCGGTCGAGGGCGTCGAAGAGGATGTCGTCGGTTTCGAGCAGAACGAGGGGGGCCGCGACGCGTCGCCGGCGAACCCGGATGACCAGGGCCGAGGCCAGGAGGGCGTCGATGAGGTCCGCGTCGGCGGTTCCCACGACGCTCACAACGTCGCTGCCGCCACGACCATCGAGGAGGTCGTCACCAGCGCCGCCATCGAGAGTGTCGTTGCCGGCGCTGCCGATCAGGGTGTCGTTGCCCGCACCGCCCACGGCGCTCAGGTTGTAGATTCGCAGGCTGGCGCGATCCGCGGTGGAGATTGCCGAGAAATCGATGTGGTCGTCGCCGGCACCGCCGTTGATCTGGGCGGATTCGATGGCCGTGGAGCGGTCGATCTCGAGAATCTCGCCTCCGGGTCCGAGGCGGCGGGAGAGCAGTTCGGCGGTGGTGAGCTGAGCGACGAGGTCGAGAATGTCGGCGGCGGAGGTGCCGACGAAGATTGTCAGGTCGACTCCGAGACCGCCGTCGATCTGGTCATCGCCGAGTCCGCCGTTGAGCACGTCGTTATCGTTGCCGCCGATCAGGGTGTCGTTGCCGCCGCCGCCGCTGAGGGTATCGCGGCCGTCGCCGCCGTCGAGGAGGACGTTGTTGATGATATTGGGACTCACGGTGATCGTATCGTTGCCGGCACCGCCCTGAATCTCGAAGCGGTCGGCGGCGTCGCTTGCGAAGCGGTCGTCTTCGAGGGCGCGAGCGAGGCGGAGTGATTGGGTGTCGAACACGGTGAGATTGATGATGTCGTTGCCGCTGGTTCCGGAGTAGAGGTAGAGATCGGGACCCGAGCCGCCGTCGAGGATGTCGGAGACGGTACCGCCTTCGAGGGTATCGGCGTCAGGCCCGGCCCAGGCCATGAGGGTTCGCGGTACGTTGCGGGCGGAGATTCGGTCATTGCCGCCGTGGGTGCGCACGCGCAGGGTGGTCGCGCCGGACTGGGGAGCAATGAGAGTTTGTGAGTTGAGTGTGAGGGCGATGTTTGTGGCATCGGGCAGGCTGGCGGTGACGATGTCGTCGCCGTCGGTGCCCTGGACGATGAGGCTGCCGTCGGCCCCTTGATAGATGCCGGTGAGGGGAGTCAGGTTGTTGGAGGGGGTTGAGTCGGAGTCGACATCGGCCTGGGTGATCAGGTAGTAGTCGAGGTCGGACTCAGTCGCTCCCGCGCCGGGCAGGGCGATGGCGTCGGCGGCGGAGCCGATGGGGATGCTGAGGGTGTGAGCGCCGACGGTTCGGAGGCTTGCGTCGGAGATCGCGATGGAGTCGATCTGCTCGGTTCCCTGGATCGAGAGGGAGGCTGAGGAGGAGCGGTAGACACGGATGTTGAAGGCTGGAGCAGCGCTGCCGCTGATTGTGTAAGAGATATTGAGCTGAGAGCCGGCGGCGTTGACGTCGAGGAGCTGGAGGTCGGTCTGCTGTTGTCCGCCGATGGCGTTGAGCGCGGCGGCCGCGTTGAGGCGTCCGCCGCTGACGGTGATGTTTGCGAAGGCGGGGATGGGATTGACGGAGCTCAGGAGCAGGGATTTGATTTGCTCGGCCGGGAGCGATTTTTCGCGGGCCAGCATGAGCGCGATTGTGCCGGTGACGTGGGGGGCGGCCATGGAGGTGCCGCTGAAGGATCGGTAGGTGTTGCCGGGCGTTGTGCTGAGGATGGAAACGCCGGGAGCGGCGAGGTCGACGTTGATCTTGCCGTAGTTGGAAAAGGAGGCTCGTGCGTCGAGGCGGTCGGATGCGGCGACGGAGATGATGTTGGCGGCATCGAAGCCGGCGGGGTAGAAGGGGTTGGCGTCGATGTTGCGGCCGCTGTTGCCGGCGGCGGCGACGAAGATTGAGCCGGCGGCTCCGGCGTCGTTGATGGCGCTTTCGAGGACCGGGGTGCTGCCTCCGCCGCCCCAGCTATTGTTGGTGACGCGAACACCCTTGGAGGTCGCGTAGCGGATGGCGACGGAGCCGTCGAAGTCGGTACCGTTGCCGGTGGCGTCGAGGAACCGCAGGGGCATGAGCAGGGTGCGCCAGGCGATCCCCGCGACTCCTCGGCCGTTGTTGGCCAGGGCACCGATGGTTCCGGCGACGTGGGTGCCGTGGCTGTGATCGTCCATGGGATCGTTGTCGCCGTTGGGGGGGCGGTTCGACCCGGTGATGAAGTCCCAGCCGACGAGATCGTCGTTGTAGCCGTTTCGGTCGCTGTCGATGCCGTTGGCCCAGCCGCCGTTGGCTGTGGTTTGGAGGATATCCTTGGCGTCGATCTGGCCGTTGCCGTCGAGATCGGTGATCTTGCCTGGGCCCTGGTTGATCGGCTCGGCGAGATCCCAGAAGGTGATGAGGCCGTCGTTGTCGGTGTCTCTTAGATTGGGACGAACAGCGGCGGGGATTTCGGCCTGGTTGATCCAGATGTTCTTGTAGAGGTCGGGATGAGTGTAGTCGATGCCCGTGTCGATGACGCCGACCACCACGGTGGTCGAGCCGGTGGTGATATCCCAGGCCTCGGTGGCATCGATATCGGCGTCGGCGAGTCCGCCGGACTGCCCCGTGTTGTTCAGGCCCCAAAGGCTGGGGAAGTTGGGATCGGTCGGCGTCACGGCGATGGAGACGGTGCTGAGCGGCTGGGCGTCGACCAGGCCGGGAATCTTGCGCGGGGATGCGAGCAGGCTGTTTCGAGCGGCGGGAGTGGGGAGTTCGATCCAGGCGAAGTTGCCGCTGGTTTTGATGAGCTGAGCGCCCTGGATGCGTGTGGCCCAGTCGACCTGGTCGGCAGGCCGATCGGCCTGGAGCACGAGGCTACGGGCGGGTTCAGGCGTGGCGGGCAAGGGCAGCGCGGAGGGCGTGAGACTGAGCAGACGCCGGGCTTCGAGAGCCTCAAGTCGTGGGCGCGTCGACGTGTGGCTGTGTGAATTGCGGCGTCTCATGGTCCCGGCTCCGGTGAGGAGAGAGAGAGGTCATTTGAAGGCTGACGTGTTTTGTTGGACAGCAACATGGTGCCGCGACCGCGGCGAAGAGGGGCGGATAGAGCCACGATATCCCGAAGGAGTGGCGTTGTTCAATCGGATTCGACGAGCGGTCGGGGCGAGAATGATGAAGGATCGCCACATGCGGCGCGACATGGGCGAAGGCTCGACAGGATTGACGGGTGTGCCGATGATGGCGATTGCTCACGATCGCACTGGTTTCTTGGAGAGCCGACGCCATGCTTGCCTGCGCCTCGAAACTGCTGAAGGGAAAACGGAGCGAGGACGCCCTGAGATCGGCCCTGGATGAGCTGACGGCTGGTCTGGGTGCTCCGGCCGATTTGCTGGTCGCGTTCGCTTCGCCGGATCGAGCCGACGACCTGGATTGGATCGTGAACTCGGAGGGTGCGGGGAAAGCACGGCATGTTTTGGCCTGCACCGGGGAGTCGATCGCGGGGCGTGAGGGCGAGGTTGAGGAAGCCCCGGCGCTGGCTTTGTGGGCGTTGCGCGCTCCTGAGGGTGTTGCCCTGCATGGGGTCCGGATCGAGCCGGATCAAGGGGCGGTCGAGGCGAGCGATCCGCTAGCGGGCACGCAGGCGTCAAGTCTGTTGCTGCTGGGCGATCCGTTTACGTTTCCCGCGGATGCATGGCTGAAGCACTGGAACACGGCGCGACCGACGATGCCCGTGCTGGGTGGGATGGCCAGCGCGGGGCGGCAGCCGGGGTCGAACCGATTGGCGCTCGACGGGCAGGTCTTTCGCGATGGCGCGGTGGGGATTGGGTTTGAGGGGCCGATGCGGGTGCGGGCGGTGGTGAGCCAGGGCTGTCGCCCGATCGGACGGACGCTCCTGATCACCCGCGCCGAACGAAACCTGATTCATGAACTGGGCCGGCGGCCGGCGCTCGAGGCCCTGAAGGAGATCGTGGAGTCGCTGGAGGAGGAGGAGCAGGAGCTGGTGCGCAAGGGGCTGCATGTGGGGCGGGTGATCAACGAATATCAGGAAACTTTCGACCGGGGCGATTTTCTGATCCGCAATGTGATGGGGGCGACGGAAGACGGGTCGATCGGGATCACCGACCTGGTGCGGGTGGGGCAAACGGTGCAATTTCAGGTGCGCGACGCAGAGACCGCGCATCAGGACCTGATCGCGCTTCTGAGCGTGGAAGAGGGCGGGAAGCCCACGGGCGCGCTGTTGTTCACGTGCAATGGTCGAGGAAGCCGGATGTTCGAGGAGCCGGATCACGACGTGTCGGCGATTCATGAAGTGCTGGGCGGCATCCCGCTGGCCGGTTTCTTCGCGATGGGCGAGTTTGGTCCGATCGGCGGGCAGAATTTCGTCCACGGGTTCACAGCGAGCGTTGCCTTGTTTGAGCAGGGTTGAGCATGGTTTCACTGAGAAAAGGAAGGAAAGCCATGAGGCGACGCGGAGGCGACGACGACAACGATCGGCCGGCGTGGCTGGTGCGGTTGCATCACGCGCCGGATCGGATTCCGGAGTCGGCGGATCGACCGCCGGGCGTTCTGTTTGACGGGGAGAACCAGCCGATCCGCGACCGTGCGGGTTGGGAGCGGCGTCGCGAGGTGTTGCGTCGGGCGTGGCTGGAGGTGCTGGGCGAGCTTGAGACGCCGAGAGACGTGCTTGCAGTCGAAGTGCTTGAGGAGGACCGCCCCGACGATGGGGCGATCGTGCGACGGCTGGTGCGGTATGAGGCGGAACCGGGGCTACCAGTGGAAGCCTATTTGCTCAGGCCGGCCGAACTGGGCAAGATGCCCAGGCCGGGCGCGGTGGTGTTTCATTCGACCGTCGATTACACGATCCGGCAGCCGGCAGGGCTGGAGGGACCTGAGGACAAGTGGATCGGCCTGGACTTGGCGCGTCGCGGATATATCACGTTCTGCCCGAACAACTTTTTATGGCAGTATGGCGGCCCGGGGCGCTTGGAGGCGGCCGTCGAATGGCTGAAAAAACGACATCCGGGCGTGACCGGGATGGCCAAGATGCTCTACGACGCGCGACGCGCGGTGGACGTGCTGGCGGCGCAGCCGGGCGTCGACAAATCGCGACTGGCGGCGATCGGGCACTCGCTGGGGGCCAAGGAGGTCTTGTACCTGGCGGCCTTTGACGAGCGAATCCGGGCGTCGGTTTCCAGCGAGGGGGGAATCGGAATCAGCTATTCCAACTGGGACGCGCCGTGGTATCTGGGCGAACAGGCCGCGCGGCCGGGGTTTGGCCTGGACCATGCCCAGGTGCTGGCGCTGGCGGCCCCGCGTGCGTTTTTGTTGATTGGGGGCGGCGACGCCGATGGCGCGCGGAGCTGGCCGTACATCGAATCGGCAAGGCCGGCATGGACGTTGCTGGGCGCTTCGGACGCCCTGGGATTTCTGGACCACGGCCGGGGTCATGCCTATCCCGAGGAGGCGCGGAGCGTGGCGGAGCGTTGGCTGGAGTGGTTTTTGGATCGTCCCCGGGGGTGATTGGTGCTGTGGATTTGGTGCTTACGGGCTGTTTGATCCTGATCGATCGCGCAAGTCGGCTTGCCGTATGGGTTCAGGATTTCTTATGATTTAGGGCTCCCGGCGAAGCATGGTTGTCGAAGATCTCGGTTGATCCGAGAACGAGACGCGACGCCCCTCTGATCGGAATCCGGAACCCCAGATGAAGCGCCGCAACGATATCCGCAATGTCGCCATTATCGCCCACGTCGACCACGGCAAGACGACGCTGGTCGATGCGTTGCTGCGCCAGTCTGGCCAGTTTCGCGCCAGCCAGCTACAGGGGGATTGCATCCTCGACTCGAACCCGCAGGAGCGGGAGCGAGGGATCACGATTCTTGCGAAGAACGTGGCCGTGAAGTATGGCGACACCAAGATCAACATCATCGACACGCCGGGGCACGCCGATTTCAGTGGCGAGGTCGAGCGGACGCTGGCCATGGCCGATGGCGCGTTGGTTCTGGTCGATTCGTTCGAAGGGCCGATGCCGCAGACGAAGTACGTTTTGCGCAAGGCGTTCGCCCAGCATTTGCGGCCGATTGTGGTGATCAACAAGATCGACCGGCCCGACGCGCGGCCCGAAGAGGTACTGAACGAGATCTTCGACACCTTCGTCGAGCTGGGCGCCGATGAGGGGCAGCTTGATTTCCCCTACATCTTCGCCTCGGGCCGCTCTGGGTTCGCCAGCTACGACTCGACAGCCACGAGCGGCGACATCACACCGTTGTTTGAGCTGATCCTGGAGAAGATTCCGCCGCCGATCGTCGAGCCCGACGCGCCATTGCAGATGCTTTGCACCACCCTGGATTTCTCGGAATACGTGGGCCGGATCGGCATCGGCAGGATTTCGGCGGGGTCGGTGCGGCGCGGGCAGCGGCTGGCGCTG
>JBGSYY010000290.1:0-4186 GCA_041750675.1 Isosphaeraceae bacterium
AACATATGGGCAATCGCAATTATGCCGTCGGCATATCACGGTGCCGGATTCTTGCTCTGGCAAGACGAGCGAAACTATGTGCGTCTTGAGCTGGCCTCCGAGTTTGCTCGGGGCAACGTCAAGCCGGGTTCGACACGGGCATCCGTGCCATCTATCGCGAGCTAACCCGCGACGGCCAGGTCTTCTTCGTCCATAACCGCGTCTACGACATCGAATTCGTCGCCGACCGGCTCCGCGCCATCGTCCCCGACGCCCGCATCGCCGTCGCCCACGGCCAGATGTCCGGCGACCAGCTCGACCGCGCCATGCTCCGCTTTGTCCGCCGCGAAGTCGATATCCTCGTCGCCACCACCATCATCGAAAGCGGCCTCGACATCCCCAACGCCAACACCATCTTCCTCCACGAGCCGGAAATCTACGGCCTCGCCGACCTCCACCAACTCCGCGGCCGCGTCGGTCGCTACAAACACCGCGCCTACGCCTACCTCGTCCTCGACCACGACAAGCCGCTCGCTCCCGCCGCCGTCAAGCGGCTCA
Source organism: Isosphaeraceae bacterium (assembly GCA_041750675.1). Taxonomy (GTDB): domain Bacteria; phylum Planctomycetota; class Planctomycetia; order Isosphaerales; family Isosphaeraceae; genus BPJS01. Next base: position 538 of record JBGSYY010000290.1, read on the forward strand.
AGGCCATCGAGGAACTCACCGAGCTAGGCGCGGGCTTCAAGATCGCCCTCCGTGACCTCGAAATCCGCGGCGCCGGCAACATCCTCGGCCCCGAACAATCCGGCCACATCGAGGCCGTCGGCTACGAACTCTATTGCTCGCTACTCGAATCCGCCGTCCGCGCCCTCACCAGTCAGCCCGGCCGCGAGCCGCCCGAGTGCGCCGTCGAACTACGCTGGCGCGCCTACCTGCCCCGCGACTACGTCCCCGGCCCCAAGGTCAAGGTCGAGCTATACCGCCGCCTCAGCCGCGTCCGCACCGACGCCGAGCTCGCCGACTTCGAACGCGAGCTGGTCGATCGCTTCGGCCCCCTCCCTCCCACCGCACGCAACCTGCTCACCGAGGCCGAAATCCGAATCCTCGCCACACCCTGGCAAATCCAGCGCGTCCACATCGACGGCCATTTCCTCGTCCTCACCTATCGCTCCGCCCGCAAGATCGAGCAACTCCATCGCCAAAACCCCGGCCGCATCCGCGTCGTCGATAATCGCTCCGCCTACGTCCCACTCGACGAGGACGCCAGCCCCGCCGACCGCGCGCTGGTGCTCCGGACGATCTTGCGGTGATCTGCTCACAAGTGTACCTTCCGCCCAAGAACTCCTCCGTATCCGTGCGCGCCTCGGTCGCTACCCTCTCGGCACACGCACGCCACGTTGGAGACCAGCAGGGAGGCTGGCGCATGAAAGTCGCGAGCGGCATGGTAGTTCTCTTCTCAATCACGTGCGGCTGCGCGCCTTTCCAGTCGGCCATGCCCGACGACCCCAACCACTTCCACCCGCCCGGTTCCAATCCACCGGCCGAAATCGCTTCACCCATCCTCGCGCCGCCCCAGGCACCCAAGCTCGTCGCCTTCGAGCCACCCCCAGCCCGCGCGGCCGAAAGCCTCGCGCCCCAATCTCCACCCGTGATCGAGCTAGCGTCCCAGGTTCCCGCCACACCACCACCTCCCCGCGACAACCTCGTCAAACCCGTCTCCGACACCGCTCAACCACTCGCCCAACCCGTCGCGCCCGTCGACGTCGTAAACGATCTCGGTGCCGTCAAGCTCGATCCCGGAGAAGAGGCTACGCAAATCGCCGCCCGCGTCGGCGACACCATCATCACCGTCCGCGAGCTCAAACACGCCATCCGCGACCGCCTCGACGGCCAGGCCAAATGGAGCGACCTCGGCCGCGAGGAAAAAAACGCCATCGGCCGAAACGTCCTCAGCTCGCTCATCGACCGCGCCCTCATTCTCCAGGAAGCCCGCCGCAAGATCGATAAGCCCAAACAATGGGAAGCCTTCCGTGAATTCTTCGAGTCCGCCTGGCAGGAAAACGAACTGCCCAACCTCCGCCGCCGCTTCGATGCCCCCAACGACGTCGCCCTCCGCCTCGCCCTCGAAAAAATCGGCGACACCCTCGAAGAACGCCACGAAACGTTCCTCCAGGAGCAAATGTCCCGCGCCTTCACCTCCGAATCTCTCCGCCAAAAAGTCACGACACCCGACGATATCCGGCCCCTCTACTCCTACTACCGTGCCAACCTCTCTCGCTTCCATCGCCCCGCCGAGGTCACCTGGCGAGAAATCCGCATCTCAGCCGACAAATTCCCCGAACCTACCGCCCGCCGCGTCCAGGCCGACGCCGCGCTCGCCCGCCTCGCCAAAGGCGACGAATTCGCCACCATCGCCAGAGAATTGAGCGACAGCCCTCGCGCTCCCAATGGCGGTCTCTGGACAACCTCACCCGGCGGTTACGCCTCCGCTGCCGTCAACGCCGCCCTCGAATCGCTCCCCATCGATCAAATCAGTCCGTTGATCGACGACCCCAAAGCACTCTACATTATTCGTGTCGAACAGCGTCGCGAAGCCGGTCCAGCCCCGTTCGAAGAAGTGCAAGGCAAAATCCGCGAGGTCCTGATCGCTCAGGAATTCGAAAAGGCCCTCGACGAATTTCTCCGCGAGATCCGCAAGCGAGTCCGCGTCAGCTCACCGCTCTTCGATGACCCGAACGCTCTGAAAAATCAGCCCTGAACCTGACTAGGCTAACCCCAGTTCTCCGTTGGACCCCCGTGCCCCATCGCGACGATCACGCCCCCAGAGGACCACACCGATGCCTGCCGCCCCGTTCGCCTATCAGCCCGTCTGTTCGGCCGAAGGCTGCGGCCAGCCCGCCACCCGCAAAATCGCCGCCGTTTGGACCGACGGCCGTTTCCGTGAACTGAAAACCTACGGCGTCGCCTGCCCCGATCACGGCTGGATGCTGCTCGAATCCGCTCGTCACAAACCGTCCGCCACCCGCCTCGCCGAGGGCGAGACCATCGAGCCGCCTTATCTCTACCAGCTCGCTCCCGGCCGTCGCGATACCGAACTGGAACGCGTCGGCTGAGGCCGCGCTCCTCGTTCCCACTCTCCACATTCACGCGATTCCGCGCCCCGGGCGTAACGGATGCCGCCCCATGTTCCTCTCGCACCCTCGCACCCTCTGGTCGTCGATCCTGCTGCTCCTGGCCGCCTCGACATCCCTGGCCAGTCCCCAGGACCGACCCGCCGATCCCCTCGCCGGCTTCGTCTTGCCCGACGCCTGGCAAGACCGCTTCTGGTCCGCACCAGGCGCGATGGCCCTTCTCGATTTCGAGCCGGGCGCTCTCGCCGCACTGGTCCCAACTCAAGCTGGTCTCCGCTTCACGCGCTGCCCCTCCTGCGGTGCCGGCGAACTGGACGACACCCTTCAGTGGTCACCCGAAAAGCCCGGCGTCGTCACCTGCCGACGCTGCGCCGTCGCCGTACCCAGCGACGCCTTCCCAGCCAAAATCCCCCACACGCCCGGCCTCCCGCCCAGCGTCCCCGAAGAAATCATCGAGGTCCACCCTCGCCGCTTTCAGCATTACCCCTATCACCTCGTCGACGCCGAAAAACAGGCCTATCCCGACGAGCGCCTCTATCTCGCCGCCAAGCGTGACTACGAAGCCCGAGCCTTCCTCGCCAAGGCCGCACTCTACGCCTCCATTCGCCACCGCGACCTCCCCATCGACCGCCGCGATCCCCGCTTCGCACGCCTCGCCTCCGTGTTGCTCGTCCGCTTCGCCCAGGTCTACGGCGACTACTCCCTCCACGACGACCAACCCAACCAGCCCAAAATTCTCCACACCGCCGAACTTCGCCCCCCCTATCGACCCGGCTACCGCACCTCCCGCTGGGATTGGCAATCCTGCCACGAGGTCCCCCTCCCGCTGCTCGTCACCTATTCGCTGCTCCGCGACGACCCCGCCCTTGCCGAGGCCGGCGTCGCTCTCGGCGAACTCGAACCACGCCAGCGCGTCGAAAACTCACTCATCCGCCCCGCCGCCCAGTTGCTCGCCGACCAGCCTCAGGACGCCTCCGAGCTAACCCTCTACGCCGCACGCGGTCTGCTCGCCGCCGGCTTCCTTCTCGTCGATCCCAAGTTGGTCGCCGATGGCCTTCACCGTCTCGAGTTCGTCATCGTTCGCGGTTTCCGACACGACGGATCCTGGAATTCCCCTCACGAGGCCGACAAACTCCGCGTCGCCGAACTGCTCGCCGATTGGATCGACCCCTTGCTCCAGGCCTCCTCACCCATTCTCAACGTTCGCGACACGCCCCGTATCG
>JBGSYY010000291.1:0-4536 GCA_041750675.1 Isosphaeraceae bacterium
AAGAAACTGGCGGCGATTCCCAGAACCACGGGCCAGTGGGCACGGGCACCGAGCCAACGTCCGCCGATAGCGGCGATCAGCGCGCCAAGCAAGGGAAAGGCCGGGACGAGCCAGGCGTACTCAATCACGACGCACCTCCCAGGGCTGCTGGGCATGAGGCGGCTCGACGCCGGCGGGTGTCAGTTGCGGATACGACTCGGGGCCGGGGACTGGTTCGAGCGGCTCAGCATCGTCGGGCGAGGCCAGGTTGGGAGGCAGTCCGGCTTCACGGAGGCCGCTCCAGGCGGTGATGTCGAGGGTGCCTCTGCGCTTGAACAGGACGAGGATCAGAGCAAGAGCGAGGGCGGCCTCGCACGCGGCGATGGTCAGAATGACGATGGTGAAGACGATGCCGGTCCAGTTGCCGTGATATCGGCCGAAACCGACGAGGGTCAGCGCCGTGCCCTGGAGCATCATCTCGGCCGAGAGGAACATGACGATGAGGTTGCGTCGGCTGAGGAAGCCGAGCATTCCCAGGGCCATGAGCGCTGCGCCCAGCACGAGATAGTTGGTGAGCAGGTCGAAGGTGAACACGCCGGGGGGTGGGGCCGTGGCCTGCGCCAGGAGCATGGCGGCGAGTTGGTGATGAAGAAGGGGAGCCATCGTGTCTCGGGTCGTTGTCGGTTGGTTTCGGTGGGGGTGAATTGGGGACGCGGTTTTGTGTCTGTGTCAGGCTGTGTTACGGTCGGTCAGCGTGGGCCTGGGGCGTGGACGGCGTGGCGTGGCAGGCCGATCGAGACAGCCCCGACGAGTGCGATGAAGAGGACCGCGCCGACAAGCTCGACGGTGACGAGGTGGTCGGTGTAGAGCGTGCCGCCGAGGCCGGCGACGTGGGGATGCGGGACGCCGCGTGCGGGGTCGCCGACCTGGTCGACGTAGGCCATGCTGTTGGTCGGGCTTTGGGCGAGCTCGAGGACGCGGCGGGCCGCGGGGTCGTGAGCAACACGGTTACGGAGGTTGGCGGTTTGCACGAGTCGAGTTTCAATATCTGCGTTGACGAGGTTGACGGCCCGCCGGTTGCCTCCAGTGTCGGTGGCTGCGTTGTAGTTCGGATCGGAGGGCGCGGGTGCGGCGATGCTGCCCGTGCCTCGGCCTCGTGTCGGCGGGTTCTGGACGTTGTTGAGGCCGAAGACCAGAGCGCCGAAGAACAGGAAGGAAACAAGCGTGGTGAGACCTGGGGAGCGGGCCATGCGGTCGTAAAGAGCTTCCCCCTCGGCCTGGGCCAGCATGATCACGAAGAGGAAGGTGACGACGATGGCCCCTGCGTAAACGATGATTGTTCCGGCGGCGAGGAACTGCGCGTCCACGAGCAGGAACAGGGCGGAGGTGGCGAGCAAAACGAGAGCGAATGAGAGCGCATTGAATACGGGGTCGCGGCTGGTAACCGTGAGCAAACCGGCGATCAGGGCGATGAGGGCGAAGGCGTAGAAAAAGCCGCGGGTGATGAGATCGGCCGGGGTGGACCAGGTGAGCGCCAGAGCGACAAGGCCGGCGGCCGCGAGAGCCGCGCCGGCGAGTTGCACGCGCCAGGGCTTGACCTGCCCGTAGCGGTGGGGCAGGAGCAGACCAGCCCCGAGGGCCAGAAGAATGACGCCGGCGGCGAGAAGGAGTTCGGTGGTATTCATTGTTATGGCTGGCTGGTTCCGGGAGGCGTGGCGACCGCCGTGGCGTAATCGTCGTCTTTGGGCCGCGGTCCTGTGATGAGAACGAGCGGCGCGGAGCGCATCGGCTCGGCGTCCTTGGTTACGTCGTAAACGGAAAGGAGCTTGGTCTTGTCGAAGATCATCTCCTCACGCGACAGGCCGGTGAGATCATACAGGGAAGTCAGCTCGATGGCATCGACGGGGCAGGCTTCCTCGCACATGCCGCAATAAATGCAGCGGAGCTCGTCGATGACGAAGTTCTCCGGGTATTTTTCGCGGTCGTTCCAGGAGTCGGGCGCGGTGGCCCCAACGATGTCGATGCAATGGGCCGGGCAGGCGGTGGCGCAGAGCATGCAGGCGACGCACTTGATCCGACCGTTCTCGTCCTTGTTGAGGCGATGGACGCCTCGGTAGTTGGCCGAGCGAATCGTTTGCTCGCGTGGATATTCGACGGTGAACGTTTTCCCCAGCGCCGACTGGACGATGTGCTTACCCGTGACGGCCAGGCCGCCCAGGATTTGGGGCAGATAGGTCTGTTCAAACAGATTTAGCTTGGGCGGCGCGAGCCGCTTGAGGGTCGGGTCGTCGGGTCGCATGAGGGAGATCTCACAGAATCGAAAGAGGTGCCTCGGGCAGTAGAAAAGGGACAGACACCTTGGCAAGCTTGTTGATTTGTCTGTTGAAAAGAGGTCGAGCGCGGAGCCGGCCGCGTTTCCGCCGGTAGCTCTCAGCCACGGAACATTTGCAGGATGGCGGCGGTAGCCACGAAGTTGATCAGGGCCAGGGGGATCATCCGCTTCCAGGCGAGGTCCATGAGCTGGTCGTAGCGGAAGCGGGGCAGAGTCCAGCGGATCCACATGACGAAAACGACGAGGACGCCAACCTTGACAAGCAGCGCGAACACCTTGACGAGCGCCCAAAGCCAGCCGGTTTGGGCCTGGTCGGTCACAAACGGGATATCCCAGCCGCCCAGGAAAAGAATGGCGATCAGGAAGCTGACGGTGATGACGTGGATGTACTCGCCGAGGAAGAACATGCCGAACTTGAGCGCGGAGTATTCGGTGTGAAAGCCGCCCACGAGTTCTTGCTCGGATTCAGGCAGGTCGAAGGGAAGACGGTTGGTTTCCGCGAAGGCGGAGATGAGAAACAGGAGAAAGCCGAGGGGCTGGACGAGGATGCCCCAGACGTGTCGATCTTGCCAGTGAATGATGGCGTTCAGGTCGAGTGAGCGAGCGATCAGAACCATGCCCAGGATGGACATCCCCATCGGCAGTTCGTAGCTGATCAACTGGGCGCTGGAGCGCATGGCTCCGAGGAAGGAGTATTTATTATTCGAAGCGTAGCCGGCGAGGATCACGCCGTACACGGCAAGGCTGCCAATAGCGAAGATGTAGAGGATGCCGATATCGACGCCAGGCGCGATCTGGAACTGAACGTCGCCGAAGCCCAGAAAGTTCGCCCCGGTGTTTCCAACGGGGCCGAAGGGGACGACGGCGAAGGCGATGGTTGCCATGGAAATCGCCAGGACCGGGGCGAGAATATAAAGTGGCTTGTTGACATATTTGGGAACGACATCTTCCTTGGTGAACATCTTGAGACCGTCGGCGATCGGGTGCAGCAGGCCCAGGCCGATGATCGGCTGGAGCACGGGGCTGAGCCATTTGAGGCCGGGAATCGACAGCAATTCGATGCCGGCGCGGTTGGGACCGACGCGGTCTTGCGACCAGGCGGCGATCTTCCGCTCGACGAGGATCAGGTAGGCGACGACGCCCTGGCTGACGCCCACCACGATCAGAATTTTGAGCAGAGTTCCCAGCAGTTCCATGGTCTCGGGTCTCGGTGGCTTGTCGCGTTGACTTTTGGAGGGATCGGATCTCGGCAAAAGGGGACAGGGACCTCGGAAGACCTCAGAGCCAGTGTCCCTTGCCTGAGAGCAGGTTAGGGTTGGACGGCGGCCGGCTCGGGCTGCGGCTTGGGCTGGGCGGGAGCCAGCGGATAGGTCAGCAAATTGCGCTGGCTGCCGCGCGGGGCGAGCCAGGGGTCGGCGAAGGGATAGGTGGTGTCGTCGGCGGTTTCGGGCTTGCCCAGTATGACGCCAAGGCTCGGAACGCGGCCACCCTGGGCGACGGCGAACGACGGCACGGCGGCGGCAAGATCCGCCAGCACGAGCGAGGAGCTAATCGGAGCAGCGCCTCGGTTGGCAAGGATCGCGAAGATGTCGAGATCGGGAAGACTACCGTCCCGGGGTGGCAAGGAAGCCTCGGCGTACTGGAGGCGACCCTCGGCATTGACGTAGCTGCCGGCCTTCTCGGCGAAGGTGGCCCCGGCGAGAACAATATCAGCCGCGCGGGCGAGGGGCGTAACGTGAACATCCTGGACGATCAGGAGTGCGGCGTTACGGAACGCGGTGGCATCCTGATCGGAGAAGTTGGCATCGATGGCATCCGACGTGAGGTAGGCGGCGGCGAAATGACCCTGGGCCGCGCGGTCGCGGGCTGTTTCGAAGGGGATGACTTCGCCCTGAAAATGACGCAGGATTTCCTCGACCCCACGGCGATTGGGGCACTTTTCGGCGTGAATAGTGAACGGGCGAGGAGTGAGAAAACTGGTGTCGCCGTTGCGGCCTTCGCGGAGGTCGGGGGTGAAGGTCTGATCGGAGCCGACGACCGGAACGGGGCCAAGTGCGAGGGTCGCCTCGGCACTGAGCGTCTTGAGATAGGAGGCGAGCAGGAAGGCTTCCTCGACGGTGAGGAACGGGGAGACGACGCCAAGAATCTTGCCGCCGGCCAGTGCGGTGTCGCGGAGCCGGTCGCCGGCGGCGGCCAGTGCGGTTTCGAGCGGAGCCGGGGCGAGC
>JBGSYY010000292.1:0-3387 GCA_041750675.1 Isosphaeraceae bacterium
ACCCACCCCCTCCGAGGCCCGGCCCATCCGGCCCATCCCCGTTCCCGAGGCCTTCGTCCCCTTCGAGCAGCGCGAGTTCGAGCCGTACCGCAAATACTTCGCGGCTTCCGGCACCTGCTACATGCCGCTCTACTTCCAGGACGCCGCCCTCGAACGCTACGGGCAGAGCGCCGAGCAAGCCCTCGGTCCACACTGGGGCCGCTACTTCTCCTACCCCCTCGACGACCCCCGCCAGTCCACCCAGCGAAACCAGATCCTCCAGCCGTTCTACTCGGCCGGCCTCTTCGCTCTCCAAATCGCCGCCCTGCCCTATCACATGGTCATGGACCCGCCCTGGGAAGCCCAGTACGACCTCGGCTACCACCGCCCCGGCGACCCCGTTCCCCCCGACACCATCTACTGGCCCAAGCACGGCATCGGCCCACCCCTCCAGGGCCGCAAGTATTGAACCCAGCACCCAATCCGCTCTCCCTAAACAGAGAGGGCCAGGCACCGACCCACACGTCGCTGCCTGGCCCTTCTCCGTTTCCATGAAGACTTGGTGACGTTCTCGCGCAACAACCGTGAGAGTTTGCCTCGAATAGTGATTTTCCACCTCGATCGACTTGCCGGATCGCGCGCGGAATCGTAGATTTTAAGGGACATTCCACTGTCGCGGACAAAGTGATCCCGGCGCAGCAACGGACAGACACCGCCGGCCGAGGGCGAGGGGCGAGCACGATGCCACCGATCGAGGGAGTCGAATCCGGCTGGAATGCCGAGCGCGCCACCACCTCTCGCCATTTCCTCCGGGACATGGAACACCTCTGGGAGCAGATCCTCAAGCTCTCCGCCGTCGTCGAGACCACCCTCACCCACTCCATCCAGATCCTCTGCGACGGCCGCTCCGACCTCGTCGCCGACGTTCGCAGCGACGAACGCGCCATCGACAACTGGGAAATCCAGATCGAGCTGGAATGCCTCAAGGTCCTCGCCCTGCACACGCCCGTCGCCACCGACCTCAGGCTCGTCGCCTCCATCCTCCGCATCAACGGCGACCTCGAACGCCTCGGCGACCTCGCCTCCCACGTCGCCAACCGCGCCCGCAAGCTCGCCAATGAGCCGGACCCCATCCCGATTCCCCCCCGCCTGGAAGGTCTGGCCCAGGAAGCGATGGCCCAGGTCCACGACGCCCTCGACGCCCTCGCCCACTCCGACCCCGTCCGCGCCCGCGACGTCATCGACGCCGACCGCGGCATCGACCGCCACCGCCGCCTCTTCCAGAAGCAAATCAAAGACTTCATCTGCCGTCAGCCCGAACGCATCAACACCTGGCTACGCCTCATCAACATCGCCCGAAATCTCGAACGCATCTCCGACCACGCCACCAACATCGCCGAAGCCGTCATCTACGTCCGCGAAGGCAAAATCGTCCGCCACCGCCGGCCCCACTCCACCCACGAATCCGCCTGATCTCGCCACTCGCGATCTCAACTCATATCCAGTACTGACAACTTGTTGACGTTCTCACGGCTTGCTCGCCGCGTCGTCCGCCTCCAGACGCTCGAACTTCTGAATCCGACGCCCCTCGATATCTCCCAGATACAGGTCGCCGGCCTCGTCCACGCCCAGCCCATGCACCCACTCCAGCTCGCCCGCCGCGTCGCCGCCCAGCGGAAACGTCCATAGCTCCAGCAATCGACCCGTCAGATCCAGCTTCATCACCAGTTGATCTCGCGGCGGTATCCCCAGCGGAACCCCCACCTGCGCACCCGCGGGCCGGCGCATCGGCGACGAGCCGCATACCAGAATCGACCGCCCGTCCGGACTCATCGCCAGGTCCCACGGAACCAGCAAGTTCCGCCACTCCGCCAGATACTTCCCCTCAGCGTCGAACACCTGCACCCGCGCATTGCTCCGGTCGGCCACGTAAAGCCGCCCCGCCCCATCCACGGCCAACGCATGCGGCAGCCGGAATTGACCCGGACCCGATCCCTCCACGCCGCCAATCACACCCAGCACATTCCCCAACGCATCAAACCGCACCACCCGGTTGTTTCCATAGCCGTCGGAAACGTAAATCACCCCATCTCGGCCAATCGCCACGTCCGTCGGCTGGTTGAAATGCGTCGCGTCCTCGCCCAGTTCGCCCGGCGTGCCCAGCATCCGCAACGCCTGGCCCTCGGGCGTAAACTGCGTCACCGTGTGCAGGCCCGCGTCGGTGATCCAGATCGTTCCATCCTCGGGACCAATCGCCAGCCCATGCGGCTTGCGAAACTGACCCTCCCCCCACGATCGAACCAGCTTCCCCTCCCTGTCATACACCTGCACCGGCACCGCGCCTCGTCGCAACACCCACACCTGCCCCTGCCCATCCACGGCCGACGCCGACACCGCCCCCTCGTCCAATGTCGCGTCACGCACCGCCGGCCAGTCGGCATCCACCCGATACCCCACCACCATCTGCGGCACAGGCGCTCGCCGCTTGAACAGGCCGGTGAGCCTGATGTCCTGCGCGGGCAACGACGGCGTGATCAACATCGAGATCAGCACACACAACAAAATCACGAATCGTGTCACCAACATCCTTTGGGTCTCGGTCATCGGCTCCCTGCCTTTGCGTCTCGGGGGATAGGAATACCTCCCCCCACGGTTCCTCACGCGTCGCCCCGGAACTCGATCCGGGCGCTTCTGAACGGGTCGATTATCCTAGCAAACCCATCCCCCGCTCCGCGCCCGTCCACTGCCAATCACCTTAGCTCGACTCCATGCGTCATCGCGCCAATCGTCACACTTTCCCCAGTCCCGCGGATTTCTCAATCGCCGGAAACGGACAACCACCCGCCCAGTTCACGTCGCGGCGTCTGCCAATCAAGAAAATCCCTCCTCCCGCTCACCGCGCTTTTCCCCACACGCAACCGCCCTCCTCCGATCTCCAAGAAAAAAAATCGATAATCTCCGCCCCCACGCCGGAACGTGAATGAATAGACGTGCCCAGCTCTCGTCACACCCACAATCCAACCCTGAGGAGCCGCACCCATCATGTCCACCGCACCCCGCACCAAATCCAAGCGTGACAAACAACTCGACCGCCTCCACCGCCGCCTCAACAGCCCCCGCCCCGACCTCCCCATCCTCCGCACCTCCGAACGCTCAACCACCCCCGCCCTCGGTACGGTGGGCAACGCCCACCACGCCCAACCAACCACCACCGCCCTCGGTACGGTGGGCAACGCCCACCTCGCCCAACCAACCACCCCCGCCCTCGGTACGGTGGGCAACGCCCACCACGCCCAACCAACCACCCCCGAAAGTCAGCCAGAGGAACTGGCTCCGACATCTCCCGAGCCGCCTGCCCCCTCTGCGGCCACCACCACCGCGAACCTCACCACCTCAAACTCCCTCCCC
>JBGSYY010000293.1:0-2568 GCA_041750675.1 Isosphaeraceae bacterium
CCGCGCCGGCGAGCCAGGCTCGAACGGCCTCGTCCGCGCTCCCGACGGCATGCTCGTCTTGATGCAGCACGGCGACCGCCGCGTCGCCCGTCTGGGCGGCGGTAAGCCCTTCAAGACTCTCGCCGATCGCTATGAAGGCAAGCGCTTCAACAGCCCCAATGACGGCGTTTACGACACCCAGGGCAACCTCTATTTCACCGATCCGCCGTACGGTCTCGAGAAGGGCGTCGACGACCCCGCGCGCGAGCTGGATTTCCAGGGCGTCTATCGCCTGGCCGCCGACGGAACGCTCAGCCTGCTCACCAAGGAACTTTCGCGCCCCAACGGCATCGCCCTGTCTCCTGACCAGAAGACCCTCTACGTCGCCAATTCCGACCCCGAGAAAGCGATCTGGATGGCCTTTCCGCTCAAAGACGATGGGACGATCGGACCAGGTCGCGTTTTCGCCGACGTCACCCCATCGGTCGGCAAGCCCGGCATGGCCGGCCTGCCCGACGGCATGAAGGTGGACGACAAAGGCAACCTGTTCGCCAGCGGCCCCGGCGGCGTCCTGGTTTTCGCGCCCGACGGCACCCATCTCGGCACGTTCGCCACCGGCCAGGCCACAGCCAACTGCGGCTGGGGCGAGGACGGCTCAACCCTCTTTATCACCGCCGACATGTTCATCGGCCGGGTCAAGCTGACTACCAAGGGCACGGGTTTCTGACCCTAGATGGAGAGCGCCCGGATGAGCCACTCAGCACGTCCACGCCCCGGCTCGATTGCCTGGGTAGATTTGACGGTTCCTGACGCGCGACCTGTCCGTATCTTTTACGAGCAGGTCGTCGGCTTTGTCTCATCACCGGTCGACATGGGTGACTACGACGATTTTTGCCTCAATGATTCCAGCGACGGCCATGCCGTCGCGGGAGTCTGCCACGCCCGCGGTCTCAATGCCAATCTGCCCGCCGTGTGGCTGATTTACTTCTCGGTGACAGACCTCGAAGCCAGCCTCGCTCGCTGTCGCGAGCGCGGCGGCTCCATTATCGACGGGCCGCGGGACATGGGCGCGAATGGCCGAATGGCCGTCATCCGCGACCCCGCCGGTGCCACCTGCGCCCTCATCGAATCCGCGCCCGAGTCAGACGAGTGAATCGCCGCTTGTCTCCCCGACACGAAACTCAGCGCACCGGTGGATAGTAATATCGAGCCATCGTGTTTTCGCCGCTCATGGCCGACCACGAGTAGCGGTCGTAGGCGTGCCCATAAGGCCGTCCGTAGTACGGAAAAATGTCGTTATCGCCGTAGCCCACATAACCGCGTGCCGGTTGCGGCGCTGAAATTGAGTAGCTGTACGACCGAATCACCCCACCATCGGGCAACAGCGGCGGCGAGGCCATCCATCCACCGCCCTGCGTATACACGCTGGGCCCGTAATTGACGGTCACTGGAGCTGAGGTCACGACCTGCTGAGCGGCGGCTTCTCGCCCCGCGCTCAACACTCCCAACAGCACCGCCAAACCCGCCGGCATCCACGAAAAACGCATGACAATCCGCCTCTCTCTCTCAAATCGAATTTCTTTCCTGGTTCGCCCTCCCTGCCCACTTTAATTCCGTCCCTGCCGACTCCACACTCTATGACGATTAGAGGAGCTTTGCCAGAACGCTCCGGTTCCCAGCACACTTGTCACCCATTCGGCACCCGACTAAGATCCAATAACTGTTGAATACGCCTTGACTTCGAACGGATTGGATTTCGCATTTGCGCACGCCGCCAACGCATCGCCATTCGATCGGCATCGCTCGCCGCGAGTTCCTCCAGGTCGGCTTCTCCGGCTTGCTCGGCCTGAGCATCCTCGACTGGCTTGCTCCGCGCACCGTCCGCGCAACTGCGAACACCAGCGCCGCGACGGCCGATTCGATGATCCTCGTCTTCCTCACCGGCGGCCTGGGTCATCTCGATTCCTGGGATTTGAAGCCCGACGCTCCGCCCGGCATCCGGGGCGAGTTCAAGCCCATCGACACGGCCACGCCCGGCGTTCAGATTTGCGAACATCTGCCCAACCTTGCGCGGCAGAGCGACAAGCTCGCCATCGTTCGCTCGCTCTCGCATGTGCATACGAACCACCTGAACGCCACCCACCAACTTCTCACCGGTCACCCTCAGCCCGGCGCATTTTTTGACAAGATCGCCTCGCGCGACGATTTCCCGTGCTACGCCGGCGCATACGACGCCATCCGTCCCCGCTCCGACGGCGTCCCCAGCGGTGTTATGCTGCCCACGTTCTTGATGGACGGCCCGCTCACCTGGCCCGGCCAGCACGCCGGGTTTCTCGGTCCGCGTCACGATCCCTGGCAGATTCGCAAGGACCCCGCCTCAGCCGACTTTCGGGAGGACAATCTCTGACTCCCCGACGGCTTCAGCGTCGAGCGACTCGACCGCCGTCGTGGTCTTCTCGATTCGCTCGCCGGCCAGCGCGATCGGTGGACGACCCAGGCGGAAACGGAAGCGACGACCGACTCACTCGCCCATCAACGCTCGCTCGCTTACAACCTGCTGCTCTCCGGCCGCGTCGGCCAGGCCTTCGA
>JBGSYY010000294.1:0-2557 GCA_041750675.1 Isosphaeraceae bacterium
CGACGGCCGCCAGAGCCTCGAGCTGATCGCGCTGGGCCGGCTTGGCGCGGCCCTCGGCATAGTGCCATGCGCCTCGGTCGATGAGGGTGAGCGCGGGCCGGTAGGTCAGCTCGTCGTTTTCCTTCGCCAGCAGGGCGTAAAGCTCGTGGGCGCGGTTGTAAAGCTGCTCGGTGCGGCCGCCGGCGTCGCCTTCCTGTTCCAGGCTGCGGTTGGAGTTGGCCGCGACCCGGAAGACCTCGGCGGCCTGGGTCATCAGGGTCTTGTCGTCGGGGCGGTCGGCCAGGAAGGTCTGGTAGCGATTGGCGGCCTTCTCGACGACGATCTTGCGGAAATTTTCCGCGCCGGGCAGAAACAAGAGGTTGTCGTCGATCAAATGAGTGAATTCATCGACGAGTGAACGTGTTTCGCCAAATCGTCGCTCGGTCTCCTGGTTGGCGATGGTGAGGTTTTTGTTGGCTTGCACAACGGCGGCCTTGGCCTGGTTTTCGCGTTGGTAGAGCACGGCCAGGGGCAGGCTGGCCAGCGCGGCCACCGCCAAGGTTGCCGCCGTCACCCCCACGGTCGCTTGATGATGCCGCGCCCAGCGGCCCAGCCGTTCGTTCCAAGGCTCGCTGTAGGCGTGCACCGGTTCGTCGTCGATCCAGCGCGTGAGGTCTTGGGCCAAGGCGCGGGCGGACGGGTACCGCCCCTCGGGCGTTGGGGCCATCGCCTTCAGGTAGATCGCCTCCAGGGCCGGTGGGATGTCGTGGCGAACGGATCGCGGCGACCGGCTCTCGGCGCGGGCCACGGCGCCGAGCATTTGCTGGGTATCGGTTCCTTCATACGGCAAGCGGCCGGTGAGCAGGCTGTAAAGGGTTCCGCCCAGGCTGTAAATGTCGCTGCGGATGTCAAGCTCCTGGCCGCGCGCCTGTTCGGGGCTCATGTAGGGGACGGTGCCCTTGATACCGGGCAGCGAGGCCTCGGTGGGCGCGTCGTCGAGAGTTATCGGCCCTTCCGAGGAGCCGCTCGACGACGATGCATCGACGGTTCCAACGGCCTTGCCCAGGCCCCAGTCCACGACGAGCGTCTCGCCGTATTCGCCGAGCATGATGTTCGACGGTTTGATATCGCGGTGCAAAACGCCGCGGCTGTGCGCGTAGGAGATCGCCTCGCAGACGGCGATGAATCGGCGGATCAGCGCGCGGATGGCGAGATTGGCGGCGACCGGGTCGCGCGTGGCCGCCTCGGGGGACCATGCCCCGCGGTGCAGGTCGGAGATCGCAATGCGGAGGGTCTGGCCGCGAATCAGCCGCATGGCGTAGCAAGGACGCCCGTCGGCCTGGCGGCCCAGGCTGTAGACGGGAACGATGCCCGGGTGTTCGAGCTGGCCGGTGATACGGGCCTCGACCTCAAACTGGTCGCGGTACTCGGTGATATCGGCGTGCCGCGACTGGATGCGCTTCAAGGCGATATCGCGACCGAGCTGATGGTCGCGAGCGCGGAAAACCTCGCCCAGATGGCCCCTGGCGTGGAAGTTGAGAATCTCGTATCGGTCGGCGATCAGGGGGGGGCCGTTGGTTCGTTGGGACGACGTGTTGAGGGTGAAGTCGATGGGCGACGAGGAGGGCAGAGCGGAGATGGTCCGGGCATCGGGCGACGCGGCGACCGGATTGGGGTGGTCGATGGTGGGCGAGGTGTTGGTATCGGAGCCGGCCTGGGCGCGCCTGCCCGGATGCGAGGGTGTGCCGGCGCTGCTTGTGTGTAGGGAGAGCGGCGCGCCGGGTTCGGTGTTGGGCAGATGATCGTTTTGGGGACGAGGAGAGCCAGGTTCGTGGGCCGTGGTGCCGGTCGGTATCGAGCCGGCGGGATCGTTGGGGGTTGTGGAGTGGCCCATCGCGGCGATCGCCTGGTTGACGTCGCCGTTGTGGCGTTCGACCAGGATGTGGCTGGCGGCGTCGAGCAGTTCGGTTTCCTTGGGGTCGATGTGGCCCAGCTCGCGCAAGACGACGGCTATTGAGCGAGACGGGTCGGCCTGCCAGATGAGCAGGGCTTTTTGAAAGATATCGTGCTCGATCATGCCCATGCGCACGGCGAGCAGACCTTCGAGCACGGTGTGGTCGCTGCCCAGGAAGCTGGAGCCGTCGAGAGACATATTCAGATCACTCCCAAGGCGTGAGGCCGGCTGATTCACGCGGACGGCAAACGTCGCTCAGCGCGGAATCGGACGTATTGTAGCGGGCGCGGGTGTGGGCGGTCACCAGTGAGCACGGGGAGTTGGGTTGGGTTAGGAGGTGGTTGGTTTTGGGGACGTGTTGGATCGGGGCTTGGCGCGCACGGGTGCCCTCAGTTGGGGAGGAATGCTTCGCAGGCGGAGCGGGATCGGGTGATCCGTCAGGCGGATTCGGAGAGAAGCGGGGGGAAGGCGTGGCGCGGAGGGGTCGGATTGGCGGGGTGGTGGGTTGCTGGGTTGGCGGTGAGTGGGGCTGAGGGATTTGTGGTCACGAAGGACCGGTCGGGAGGGATGGGGGGAGCTTGCGGGGTGGTTGGAGTGTTGGGGGTTGGGTGCTGAGGGGTGAGG
>JBGSYY010000295.1:0-7498 GCA_041750675.1 Isosphaeraceae bacterium
CGATACGCGCTTCCGCCCGCGACCAGGGCCGAGACGCCGAGCGTCACGGCAGCGAACAGGCCTGGATTCCAAAGCGCCGCCGCACCGGTGCCGCGTCCGTAGAGGAAGGCGACGACCAGGTAGACGGACAGGATGATCGCCAGCACGGCCAGAAGGAACAGCACGACGAGTCGCCCAGTCCCCCGCCGGGCGGCTTCCTGGTGCTCGAAGAAATTGGTTGGACCGCTCGCCACCGTGATCCGCCCTCCCCTGTTCGGCTAAGGCTCAGGAGAAGTTGACGCGGGGAGTTTCGCGTTCCTTGGGGCTTTCCAGTTCGAACAGTTCGGCGGGAGCGAAGCCGGTTATGTTGGCCACCACGTTGTTCGGGAACTGCTCGCGCTGGGTGTTGTAGACCATAACCGAATCGTTAAAGGCCTGGCGGGCGAAGGCGATCTTGTTTTCGGTGCTGGTCAGTTCTTCCTGAAGGGCGAGCATGTTCTGGTTGGCCTTGAGGTCGGGATAGGCTTCGGCCAGGGCGAAGAGCCGGCCGAGCACTCCGCCAAGCTGACCTTCGGCGGCGTTCAGGCTTTGCATGGCGGCGGGGTCGCCGGGGTTGGCGGCGACGCGCTGGCTCGCGGCCTGGGCCTGATTACGCGCCTGGATGACGGCGTCGAGCGTTTCGCGCTCGTGCTTCATGTAGCCCTTGGCGGTCTCGACGAGGTTCGGGATCAGGTCGTAACGGCGTTTGAGCTGGACGTCGATCTGGCTGTAGGCGTTTTTGTACCGATTGCGCAGGGCGACCAGGCTATTGAACACGCCGACGCCGAAGAGGATCGGCAGTAGCAGAACGACAGCCACGCCGATCAAGATCGGCAGCAGGTTTGACGAGGATTCGGCGACGGCCTGGGCGAACAGAGGCGCGAGGAACATGAAGAAACTCCAGGTCGCGGCCTCAATGCCGACGAGAGCAGTGCGGGGGAAAAAAAGCCCCGCGCCGGTTATCCTTCGTCAACGTTTTCGCCGGAGAGCGGCCAATGTTCAAGAGCCGACCGGAAATCCCGTGAGGGATTCGCGGCCGGCCCCTGAGGTTCATTGGCTGGTTTGCTCTGGGGACGAGTCGACTTCAACGACGGTCCTGAAGCTTGGCCAGGAGACGGAGAATCTCCATGTAAAGCCAGATCAGGGTGACCATCAAAGCGAAGGCGCCATACCACTCCAGATACTTGGGCGCTCCGCGCTCGGATTGCATTTCGATGAAGTCGAAGTCGAGGAGCAGGTTCATCGACGCCAGGCCGATGGCGACGGCGCTGAAGACGAGGCTGATCGGGCCGGCGTCGTGCAGGTAGGGCATCTGGACGCCGAACATGCGGAGCAGAAATGAGGCCACATAGACCAGCAACAATGCGCCTGTGCCTGCATAGACGATCCGGCGGAAGGTGTCGGTCACGCGGACGACGCGGGTGCCATAGAGCGTCAGCATCGCCAGCGCGGTCGCGAAGGTGAGGCCGACCGCCTGGATGGCAATACCCGGGTAGCGAGTGTCCAAGAAGCGTGAGATCACGCCCAGTACAACGCCCTGCGCTGCCGAATAGAGGGGGGCCGTGGCCCAGGCCCAGGTTGGCCTGAGGACCGTCGCCACGGCAAGTACCAGGCCGCCGAACGAGGCACCGATCAACCAACCGCCGAGCGAGGAACCCGTTGCCGCCTGGTTCCACCCCACGCCCGCGCAGACCACGCAAACGACCAGCAAGCCCGCGGCCTTGATGGCCGTGCCGCTGACGGTCATGGTCGTGCTGCGGTTGTCGGTCCGCGCCCAGTCGTCAAAAACCGTTCCACCCATGGTGAAGGCGGGGTTGCCCGTTCGCATATTCCCTAATGAACTCACTGGCTCGTCTCCCCTAATACCTACCGAGTGATATGAAGTCAGAGTCCGAAAGGCCCGGAACAACGGGCCGACTCGTCCATTTCGAGGCAAACGTACAGAATTCGCTGGCGCACGTCGATCGCATCGTGGGCGTGGGCCGTGAGTACAAAGATTGTACGCAATGGGTCGTCGATTGGGTCAGGGAATCGGCACGGATTCCGAAGGATGACCGCGATGCCGCCAGATCCGGATCGGACTATCGCCGGCGACCGGCACGAGTTCGTACCAACGGGCGGTGGCGGCGTCGATTGCGGGTTCAGTTCCCCAGATCGCCAGGGCGTCGATTTGCGGGTGGTGGGATTCAATCAGTTGGCTCCAACGTGCCAGGCGCTCAGGCTGTTCGGTGGAATCATCCAAGCGGGAGATTTTCTCGAACTCCTGGATCGGCGGGTGGGCGACGCCAGGTTTGACCCGCACGGGGAAGTAGTAATGGGCACTTTCGTAATTGCTCCAGACGACGTTTCCCGTATCAAGGCCCAGCAGGGTGTCGACGTGCCAGAGCGCGTTGACGCGGAAGGCCGATCGCGAGTTGAGAACCAGCCCGGCCACCCTCTGCTCAGTTCCCACCAGGGGGGCCGCCGCGAGATAGGCACCGACCTTGCGGTTGGCGTCGAAGGCGTATTCCAGAATGGCCGCGGATTGCAGGACCGCCGTGACGCCGAGAGCCAGCACGGAGAGCCGCGCAACCCTTGCGGCGCCGGGACCTGGGATGGTGACTCCGGCCGTGAGTGCCGGCAGCAAGGCCATCATGCCGATCAACGCCAGTCGTTGCCCGAGGAAGAAGCCATGGGTCTTGCCCAGGGTGTCCGGTGCGATCAATCCGCCGAGTATGAGCAAGATGGCGAGGACCAACCAGCTTCGCGCGACGGTACTGATCGGCCGCGTGATGACCAGCCGCAAGCCCAGACCGATTCCTAGCCAGGCCACGGGCGTCAAGGCGATGAGCCAGCCGGAATCCCAGTCGAGCCAGGGAAAGTGGTTGCGCCGGCTGACGGTCAAGGGGTCGACCCAGAGGATTTGGGTCAGCCAGGCCACCAAGGGCGACCTTCCCTTGAGGTTTTCCCAGATCGGCTCCATCCCGCCGCCGCTCGACATCAAGCCTCTGTAGATGAGACCCAGGGGCACGAGCGGCAGGAAAGCCAGGGCAGTCCGGAACAACCGCCGCGCCCGGCGTTCGGCGTTGATTCCGAACCCCAGGACGCCCAGACCCAGCACGGTGGCAGCCAGGCTGATTGGGTGGCAGAAATAGCCGAGGATCAGGAGGGCGGCCAGCGTGATAATCCAAACCGGAGGCATCTTGGCTCGGGACCATCCGCGCCAGGCGTGCCACCAGGTTGCCAGCATGGCCGCGACGCCGAGGAGGAAGCTATAAAAGCCGAGCAACCAGAGGAAATTGAGCGATAAAACAGCGGCCGCGAGGCATTCCGCCAGGCCCGCCGGCCGCCCGGCGACCTGCCGGCAGAGGCCGACGAGCAGGAGGGCGGGAAGCAGCAGTGTGCCGGTCATCATCAGGCGGTCGGCGGTGCGCGGCGAGACGATGCGCATCGCGCCCATCAACGCCAGATGGCCGGCCCAGTTGGGAACCGGCTCGATGCGGGCTTCGTAGACACGTGCAAACGGCGACGCATTGCCGTTGTCGAGCAAGTCGAGGAGCACATGGGCGTTGTAAACGTGCGCCGGGCCGTCCTGGGTCACAAAATCGGGGAGGAGCCAGATCGCGCCCAGACTGGGGGCGAGCGCCAGCAGAGTGACCGCGAGCCAACGGGTGCTTGGGGCGGCACGAGGCGGCGTTTTGTGGTCCGCGACCGGCGTTGACGAGGAGGACATCGAGAGTTGTGGCGAAACTCGTGATCGAGCGTCCCGAAGGATTCGCGAACCGTGGAGCAAAAATAGCCCGGCTCACCGGCGTTCCCCTTGCAGAAAACGTCGGCGAGCCAGGCTGAGAAGCGTAACAAACGGACGGACGCCCGCCTAGATCAATGGCTTACGGCGAAGTAGGCCGAAAGCCGTTGCCGGGTCGCAGCCGCTGCTCAAAGTAAGGCGGCAAGGTCCTAAATCACGCCTTCGCGGGAAACGCTGCCGGGCAACGAGAGGCCCGGCCAGGCGATACGAGAAGCATACACGACGCCCTGGGTTGGGGATCGAGATCGCTCAGGTTTCATCGAATGGGCTGCCGACCAAAGAGACGCACGAAACGCCCGCACATCGGGCGCAGGCCGCAAAGTCGCCACGCATTGTCAAAACTCTCCGGTATTTCCCGTACGTGGAGACTGGTCAGCAGTCGGCTCCGGGAGTTATCGTCGTGACCTAGAGAATAGTGGAGAGTGATTGCGCCTGGCGTCATTGAGTCGCACCACGTTCCGACACCCCACGACGAGCGTCCTGCCATGCGTTGTGGTCCACAGCGTCGATCACGGAGCCAACCACGCCCTGAGGCTCTCGAACCTCGCCAGTTGCTGGCCGTGAGCGGCTCATTCTGGGTCGGATTCCAGGCGGGTCTCGCCGCACCCGCTGAGCGACGTTTGCTCGTGAGAGCTGGGGCCGAATTGGTGGAGAGCCTGCCCGGGGGGCTGGCCCGCGCGTCGATCGACGCCGAAACCACCGCACAGCTCGACGCCGCGTTCAACCGTCTGGCGCGGATGCCGGGCATTCGGTATGTCGAACGCGACCGCACGCTGACGGTCGAGGCGTTTCCGACGAACGATTTTTACTCGTCGTCGCAGTGGGGCCTGAGCCAGTCCAACGATGTCGACATTAACGCGCCCGAGGCCTGGGCGTTTGGCGGGGGCCGATCGTCGATCATCGTCGCCGTGATCGACAGCGGTGTTGAGATCGACCACCCCGATCTGGCCTCACAGCTCTGGACCAATCCCCGCGAGGTACCCAACAACGGCTTCGACGACGACGGCAATGGCTATGCCGACGACCTTCACGGCTGGAATTTTCTGACGAACACCGGCAACCTCGCGGACGAGGCCGAGCATGGCACGCATGTCGCCGGGATAATCGCCGCTCAGGCGAACAACGGTCGGGGTGTCGCGGGGGTGAATCCCGGTGTGAAGTTGATGCCGCTGAAGTTCATCGACGGACAGGGGAACGGTTCGACGAACCTGGCCGTTCAGGCGATTTACTATGCGGTGCGCAACGGCGCGAAGGTGATCAACGCGAGCTGGGGCGGCGGTGGGAACTCGCGGGCCCTGGCCGACGCGATTCGTTATGCGGGAAGCCGGGGTGTGGTTTTTGTCACGGCCGCCGGGAATGAGGGGCGGAATCTCGATACCTTTCGATCCTATCCGGCCAGTTTCGGTCAGCCGACGATGCTGGCGGTGGCGGCGGTGGACGCCTCGGGGCGGCTCGCCGGCTTTTCCAATCGAGGCCGAAAGAGCGTCCAGATCGCCGCGCCTGGAGTGGACATCATCAGCACATTAGGCCGTTCGGATTACATGCTGATGTCGGGGACGTCGATGGCGACGCCGTTCGTGGCGGGGGTCGCCTCAATGCTCATGGCAGCGAACCCGCAGTTGAGCGCTCAGCAGGTCGTCCAGCGTCTGATCGCCACGGCCAAGCCGCTGCCGGGCTTGCAAGGCAAGGTGGTTTCGGGCGGGATCGTGGATGCTGCTCGTGCCTTGAATCCGCCCAAGCCGACGCCGACTCCCGTGTCGGCGCCCCGACGGACGACGACATCCCGTCCAACGTCCGTCAGTCGAGCCCGCCTCGGCGCGGGCGATCTGGCGCGTGCCGACCTGCTCGGCTCGTCCGATTATTTCGGCGCCAACGGCGGTTCGCTCAACGGATTCGTCCAGGGCTTGTACGCCGATGTTCTGGGCCGTCCCGCGTCGAGCTCTGAAGTGAGTGGGGCTGTCCAGCGGTTGGGGCGTGGGACGAGCCGGGTCGCGCTGGCTCGGGAACTTCTCGGCAGCGATGAGGCCGGGAGAACGAAAGTCGCCCGTTGGTATCTTCAGGAACTGGCCGCTCCGGCGACGCTGGAGAGTCTCAAGGCTTACGGACCAGCGGTCAATCTTGCTCGTCAGCTGCGCTCGGGAATCCGCGAGAGCCAGGTTCATGCGGAGCTGCTCGGCTCGGACGAGTTTGCCGGTCCCTACGCGGGCAATGCGACACGGCTGGCCGACGGCCTGTATCAAGCGACGCTGGGCCGCGCGGCGACGAGTGACGAGTCCTCTTTTCTGGCGAGCCGGCTGGCCTCGGGTGTCACCACGTTCAGCGCGGCGACCTTCCTGCTCGGCACCCAGGAAGCTCGCCTGACCCGCGCGGCGCGTTGGCTGCAGAGCGACCTCGACCTTGTGATGCCGCTCGCGGAACTCAAGTCAAACGCTCTGGCGGTGACGTTGGCGGCACGATTGACGGACTGATCGGCTCGAAAAGTCGGGGTTCGGGTTACCGATCAAGGGCTGGGAATTCCGCGCTTCCCGGTTTCGGGGCGTTGGGCTATGCTCCCAGTCGATCGCCGGCAGGATGCCAGGCGTGCCGGTCTCTCTGGCGAGTCTCTCACGGAGGAGGGATCGAGATGCGGCCCCGGATGGACTCGTCGGAACTCGCCACGCGGGGACTGCACTCGCCGACGCGAGGGCCTGATATCTCGCGCGAAGCCCAAGCGGTTGCCGAGTTGTTCGCGGGCGTGTTTCGCCGCGACGTGCAGAGTTTTTTGCCCCGGCTGCGAATCCAGGCGATCGATCTCGACGGGCCGACCGCGAAGACTTCAGAGCCTGGCTTTCGCTTTCTCGACGATATCGCCGAAGGCACTCATCAGGTGACGCTTTTTGGCCGCGCGTTTAGCCTGACGCAACGCTGTGGACCGCTTCAGGCCGTGGAGCGGCGGATGGTCCAGGCGATCGCCTCGGTGCTAACCCAGCGCTATCTTGACCTGTTTGGGTTCAGCCGCACTCCGCGGCCCGAGCTGTATCGAGGCGGCACGGAAGATCATTACGTCGCGGCGTTCATGGAAGAGGGAGATTGCGGCACCGGTGCCCACGTTCCCCAGTTGCGAATCGCCGCGACGATCCACACGCTGCGTACCGCGGCCCTCTCGACGTATGAGAATCGTCGAGTCTCGACCGGAGCGCTGCTGCTTGCTTCGAGTGAATCGTCCACTCCGATCCGACAGACCGCCCAGGACGCTTTGGCCTATGGTGTCGAGCTAACGGCGCTCAAGAGCATCCATCGGCTCTGCGACGGCCGCCGCACGTTGTTTCTCGTTGATCCGTTAGGAAAGCTCGCCGACATCATCGACGTCGCCGACTGGTCGGCGGCGAGTCATGGTCAGGAGCCGACTCTCGACGAAATCCCCTGCGCCCGTTCTTACGAGCCGCACGCGCGGGCGACGAGAGCCGGGGGGAATGTCTGCCTGGTGCTCAGCCCCAACCAGGAGATCAAGCTGTTCGCGGAAGGGCGTCAGGTGTTCGCCTTCACTCATGGACGCTGGCGGATTCTTGACCCCGTCACGCGGTTCGTGCGCTGGGCGGCTGCCGTCGAGAACGTCGCGCTGGCGCGGCGGCTGTTCCAGGCCGCGCTCGACCTGGCCGAAGATCGCCAGGGTGCGTTGTTTGTCGTTGTCCGCGATACCGCGCGGGCGGCCGG
>JBGSYY010000296.1:0-4184 GCA_041750675.1 Isosphaeraceae bacterium
ACCGCCGCCGAGGAGATCGGTCTCGACGGCGCACGCGACCTGCTCCGCCGCCACGACGACTGGCTACGTGACAAGCCAACCCTTCTGATCAATCTCGACAGTGTTGGCGCAGGGGGCACAATCTACCTTGCCGGCGAGCCAGGCACGCTCGCTTGGGCCGAACACACAGCGGCCAACCTCGGCCTCGCCACCTCTCGCCTCCGCATTCTGGGGGCGGCGATGGACCACCAACCCTTCGCCAGCCAAGGCTTGTGCGCCCTCACGATCCTGGGCGACGTCGTGGGCCAGTCCATGGCGATGCACAGCCGGCGAGACACCCTGGCGATTGTCGACCGCACCGCCCTTTATCGCGCCGCCACCCTGGCCGCGCACCTCGCCTGGCACTGGGTCGAACGATATCAGCCACCCAGATCGGGTTTCACAACCCCTCTCAACAAACACGAATCCGTGACCGCTTCCACTTCCGCTTGATTGTCACGAACAAGCGAGACGCGGGGCGGCACGGCCCGCCGTACTTCACAAACCCTCAATGCCCTGGGCAAACGGGCCCAGGGACCGGCTCAACCGAGCCAGCCGGCAATGGTGCCGAATCAAGCGCCTTCTGCAACGTCTTCCACGCCAGCAGTCCGCACTTCTGACGTGCCGGCGTGAGCGGGATTTGCAGCAAGCCAAGCATGTCGTCGCGGCTCATGGCGCGGGCTTCGGCCATGCTCTTGCCCTCAATCTCCTCGGTCAACATCGACGCCGCCGCCTGGCTGATCGCACACCCTTGACCATCAAATCGCGCCACGCCGATCCGCCCTTCCGGATCCAACGCCAGCTCGATCCGCAGCCGATCGCCGCACAGCGGATTCGACCCATCCGCCGCCAAGTCCGGCGCGGCCAGCCGCCCGCGCTGGGCCGACGAAAAGCAATGGTCCAGGATCTCCTCGCGATAAAACTCGTCAACCATTTCAGGCAATCTCCAGACTCTCACGACAGGCGCGACATCAATATTCGTCGAACAGGGAGCCAGTGGCTCCGAGGTCTTCCGAGGTGTCCTTATCCGTTTGCGACGAAGCCTAAAAGCAGGTCGTTACGTTCAGGGCAGGGGGGAAGACGAGGTCATCCTATCCGCCGCGTCGGAAAACCCGCCGCGCTTCCTCAAGGGCGATCCCCAATGTCTCAACCTCTGACTCTACATTATACAGAGCGAAGCTCGCCCGAGCCGAGGCCGGAACGCCCAAACTCTCGTGCAACGGCATCGCGCAATGCTGCCCGGCACGGATCGCCACGCCATGCCGGTCCAGAAGCTGAGCCAGATCGTGCGGGTGGACACCCTCGACCGTGAACCCAACCACACCGCCATTCTGATCCGCTGGAGCCGAAAGCAGCCGCACGCCCTCGATCCGAGACAGTCGCTCCTGCGCCACCTCGACCAGTCGATGCTGATGGGCGATCACACCGGGCCAGTCCAGCTCTGTGAGAAAATCGACCGCCGCCCCCAGCCCGATCACCTGCGCGATCGGCGGCGTGCCCGCTTCGAACTTATAGGGCAGCTCGTTCCACTCGACCGACTCGCGCGTGACCTCCATCACCATATCGCCGCCACCCATCACCGGCGGCATCGCCTCCAACCGCTCGCGACGCCCATACAGCACCCCCACCCCCGTCGGCCCGAACAT
This sequence comes from Isosphaeraceae bacterium, assembly GCA_041750675.1. Taxonomy (GTDB): domain Bacteria; phylum Planctomycetota; class Planctomycetia; order Isosphaerales; family Isosphaeraceae; genus BPJS01. Next base: position 1,665 of record JBGSYY010000296.1, read on the forward strand.
CTTGTGCCCGGAGAACGCTGCGAAATCGACCCCCAGCGCCGCCACGTCGATCGGCCCGTGCGCAATGAGCTGCGCCGCGTCGATCAAGGTCGCCGCCCCGACCGCCTTCGCCCTCTGCACGATCTCGGCCGCCGGCGTGATCGTCCCCAGCACGTTCGACATCCCCGTGAACGCGATCAAGCGCGTCCGATCGTTGATCTGACGGTCGAGCGATTCGAGATCCAGCGTCCGGTCCTCGCGCAGCTCGGCATAACGCAGCACGACGCCCCGCTCCTTCGCCAGCATCAGCCAGGGGACGAGATTGGCGTGATGCTCCATTGCCGTCAGCACGATCTCGTCGCCGGCCTTCAGCGCCGTGCGGCCGAACGACAGGGCGACGAGGTTGATCGCCTCGGTCGTCCCCCGCGTGAAGATCACCTCGGCCTCGTCCACCGCGCCGATGTACCGGGCGATCCGCACCCGCGCCGCTTCATAGGCCGCCGTCGCCTCCTCGCTCAAGGCGTGCAGCCCGCGATGCACGTTGGCCGTCATTTCCGTGTCATACGCCTGCACCGCCCGCACGACCGACCACGGCTTCAGGCTCGTCGCCGCGTTGTCCAGATAAACCAGCGGCACCCCCGGCCGCACCTCGCGCCCCAGCACCGGAAACCGCGAGCGCATCGCCCACGGCTCAAACACCGACCGCTCCCCAATCGATACCGGCGTGCTGAGCGACAAAGAACGACTCCCGACCGCATTTCGAGGTCATCTCACCGAAACGGTCTGAAAAACAAGGACCAAGAACCACAAAACCCCCGCACACCATCATTGTCCGGGATCGGGGCCGGATTCAGCAAGTCTCCCCGCCTCGGACCTCAAAAGGCGCCCCGCATCGGTGCTCGCCGCTCCCTTGATGCGACGTAGTTCGTCGGAGTCCAACCCGTGGAGTCGCTCAGCAGGGTCCGTTGCCCGACGGCGTCAAGTTCGTCCTGAACTGAGATCACGTATTCTTCCCGTTTTCCTTTGAGCTGTCGCCGTCCTGTCGGTTGACCGATTTGGTCCCGAGTGTTCGGTCAGAGCGGGAGATGCATCACAACACCGACCCAATCCTCCGCGTCGGTCGCCTTCGCGATCAATTCCAGATCTTGTACATAGCGGCCAATAGTGCCCGCGAGTTGATGGCCGAACGCCACGCCTGAAAAGGGACGCGATGAGCGTTGCCACGACTCCGCCAGCGCCTTGAAACGAATATCCTGGGTAAACAGCACGCGGCCCAGTTCACTCGAACGCTCAAGCAAGTGATCATCGGCCAGTGTCGTCGTCCCATCCTCCTGAGCCATGACGACATCGATACCCCGAAGGCGAAGCTGATCCGCAATCGCCCGCGGCACATGCACGTCAAGATACAGTCCGACCGGCATCCTCAGACGGTTCCCGGCGTACGCAGTCGAGACAGCAGCGCCGTCGTGGGCACGCTCGCTCGCTCACTCTCAGCCTGTGCCCACTCGGCGCGAATCTCGCCCTCGATCTCGTCGCGATGGTCGTAGTAATACACCATCGCCGCATGGGCCTCGGCGGGCCGCAGGTCAGGATGCTGACGGCACATCTCCTCGACCGACCATCCATGCGCCAGGTGATCCATCACAATTTGCGTGACCCGCACCCTCGGCACCCGCCTCAAACGAGCCGGCTCTCCTTCAGGCTTCTCAAGATGCGTGCTGTCCAGAGTAAGCATCATCGTACCCCAGGGGGTTCACCAGATCTTGTCCTTCCCACCGTATCGGGAAAGTAACAAACTTACCAGCGCCGACAACGCTCCAGGGAATCGAAAAGGTGTCAGGAACCGTTGCTCGGATTCTTGGGTCGCACCCGCAGCCGGACGGTGGATTCCAGACCCAGCTTTCGAATGGTTGCCGCGCTCCACGATGCGTTGCCGAACGGTCGGCCGCGCTGCACGCTCAGCCGCAACGCCGCCAGTTCGGGGTCGGTCTGTGGGGTGTTCACATGATCGACCCAGCCACGCCGCCGGGGTGCCGGCCACGCGGCGAGTGCCGGCCTGTCGGTGTCCGGTCCGCTGAGCCAGCAATTCAGGCCACCCCAGCGCCACTGCTCGGCGCGGGGCACGAGATTCGCGCGTAGGGCGTTGCGCTCGACATAGCGGGCGACGGTGTAAAAATGCTCGTCGTCCTGGATCGGGAACGACTTGAATCGCCCCTGATACACGTGCCCGGAGCCTGCGGAGCGGTGATGGGCATGCCAGCGTTGCGTGTGCGTCAAGGTGAGCCAGCCCACGAAGCGCGACAACGTGTGGTCCGCTTCAGGCCAGACGATCAGGTGCCAGTGATTGGGCATCAGGCAGTACGTCAACAGCCGCATCGAGGTCCGTTCGACGGCCTGCCGCAACACCAACTCGAACGCCTGATAATCGCCCTCGTCGTCGAAGATCGTCATCCGCGCATTGGCGCGGTTGATCACGTGATAAACATAGCCCGCCTCGTCAGCCCGTTGTGGTCGTCCCATGCCAGGCGAGAGTATCAAGGA
>JBGSYY010000297.1:0-3257 GCA_041750675.1 Isosphaeraceae bacterium
CGACCTTGTGGCTGGCCCGCCGCGCCTTGCACGCCGCCGAGGAACAGGCGTGCGACGCCTGGGTTGTCGCGACCCGGCCGACTGAAGCGAAATCGTATGCAACGGCGTTGATCGAAACGGTCGATTTTCTCTCCCACGCCCCGCGCCTGGCTCGATGGGCACCCGTGCCGATCGCGTCGAGCGGCCTGGGGCGTCTCTCTCATGTTCGCCGGAGGATCATCATGGTGATGAAGCAACGCGTCTCGCCGCGCTTGTCGCGCATGGGCAAATTGGGATTATTGAGCCTGAGCCTCTGCGTCCTGCCGTGGCTGCCGGGCCTCACCTCGCCCAGTAGCGGTCAGGCCCCCGATGGAGCACCGCCCATCGTTCGCTCCACGAATCGCACCGCGCCCGGCGATCTGGAGGATGAGCGGATGGATCTGATGAGCCAGCTCAGGATTCGCGCGGCCCGTACCAAACGCGCGCAGGCGATGCTGAACGGCGCTCGAGACAAGTTCGAGCGTCTGGGGATCATCGCCAAGAGGACGGCCACGGTCGAGTCGAGCCTGCCGCTCACCGAGGCCAGAACGGCCCTTGAGGTCGCCGAGGCGGATCTGGAAATCGCCAGGGCAGAGCAAATGTTGATCGAGGAGCGGCTTCAACGTCTCGATCGTCAAGTTCAACATCCCGAGGATAGTCCCCGAGTGATCGAGCTACGCAAACGCATCAATGAGTTGGAGAAGCAGGCTGCGCTCATCTCACGGCTTGCCAGGGACCAAGATACCAACCCGTATGTCCTTGCTGTTCGACGTCAGCTCGCGGAAGCGAGGCGCGAGCATGATCGGGCCATGGTCCCTTACCCTGACGTTGAGAAGGCCGCGACGGATGATCAGAAGCAGGATCTTTTTCGCAAGCAGGAACAAAGCGAGCGCGAGAATCGACACCGGCAGGAGCAAATCGAGCACGAGCAGCGAAACGCCGCCGCGTCCCAGGCCGATCGCGCCCGTACCATCAACAGCCTCAAGCAGATCGGTATCGCACTCCACACCTATCTCGACGCGCACGGCACGTTCCCGCCCCAGGCAATCGCCGACAAGCAGGGCAGTCCGCTCCTGAGCTGGCGGGTGGCGATCTTGCCGTATCTCGATCAGCAAGAGCTATACCACAAGTTCCACCTCGACGAGCCCTGGGACAGCGAGCACAACAAGGCCCTGATCGACCAGATGCCCAACGTGTACCGTTCCGTCGGCACGGACGGCGACCAGGGCGAGACGCGGTTCCAGTCCCTCGTCGGCGGCGACGATCCCCGCACCGTGATCAACTTCCCCAGGGCGACGAAGATCGAGGAGATCACCGACGGCACATCGAACACCATCGCCGTCATCGACGCGGCCGGCAGCGTTCCCTGGACCAAGCCCGACGACCTGAACCCGCACGGTGACGAGGACAAGGCCGTCGGCAGTCAATCGTTCGACCAGGGCTTCCTGGCCCTGATCTCCGATGGCTCGGTGCGGGCGATTCCGGGACGTCTGCCAACCAATCTGGCAAAGGCGCTGTTCTCGATTCAGGGTGGCGAGGTGATCGATTGGGTCCAACTCGATAAACGTGCGTCCGAGACCCCGGTTGTGAGCGAGCGAGCCATGGGCCGCCTATCGATCCCCGGCCCAGCGGGGTCGAACATCGAGATCCAGGTGCCCGTGGACGTGGAAGCCGGGTCGGACGAGGAACGGGCAATGAAGATTGCCGCCGAGATCGCGCGCATGCTCGCCGAGCGGCTTCAAGAGCACGGACAAGCCCGGCCGCCGACCGAGGCCGACACCCAGGAACGCCGCCAATCGTTGCTCGCCGAGAAGCGGCTCGCCGAGATGAAAGCCGAGTATGAGCAGGCTGTGAAATCGCTAGCCGCCGCCCGCGATGCCGAACGCATGGCGAAGGAACGTGCCGAGGCCCGCGAGAGTCAGGCACGGCAGGTGATCCAGCAGTTTCAACGTGAGGCAGCGAATAGCCAGCGCAACGCCGCCACGCACGAGGTCAAACCGCAGAAACTGGACCCGGCGACCCTAGAGCAGATCGACGATCTGCTCGACAAGGACGCGGAAACGGCCGTGAGAGCATTGTTCGACACGATTCTCGAACGCGGCCCGACGGTTGAGGAACTACAGCGCGCCACCGCCGTCTTCGAAAACGCCAAGGCTCCCAAGCGCGAACTGCTGGAGAACCTGGCACGCGAGCTGAAGGCGTATCGTGGAGATCATTCGGACCGCGCTTCCGATCCGGATGAACGACCCGCCAACGATCGCCCCTAGCATTGCATCGAAACCTTGATCCGCGGAGCCCCTCAAGCGGCGGCGTGGTCCAGGACCGGCTGATCCAACGCCGGCAGTTCCACCGCGCCCGCCGCGGCTATCCGCCGGCGCTCCAGGATCGTCCCCGTCACCAGCAGCACGCCGCACCAGGCCACGCCGTAAGTCGCGTATTGCCACTCCGGCAGGGCCACCATCAGCAAGCCGCTGAAATACATCACCACTGCCGGGGCCAGGAACCAGAACGAGCAAAGCCAGGCCAATGTCATGAACAGGAACGAGCTAAGCGTCCCCCAGGCCGGCTTGAACCAGTCGATCGCGTAGCCCGTGAAGTTGTTCAGCGAGGCCAGGTTGAACGACAGGATCAGGAATGTGACCCAGACCCGAAACGCCAGGTTGATCAGCGTCGACGACCGAGTCCAGCCCGGGCCGATCCAAAACCGCATCGCCGCCAGCACGGCCAGCAGTTCGGTGAACCACAACGCCAGGTAAAAGATCGGCGTCTTCTCGCCCGCCGAGAACATGGCCTGGCAGGATAGGAAGATTGTCAGATGGATGACGCCGACCGTCATCAAGGCCCGACCCCAGGGCTGCCGAGCGAGCAATTCCGTCAGCTCGGCGCGAAGCGGGACCATGCCGGGCAGGAGCCGCGAATTCGATTTCTTTAACTCAGGATGTTCAACACTCATGACCATAGAGTTTCCGACATCTGGGCGAATAAGGCAATCCCGATAAACCCTAACGCGCAAAAGCGGCGGAAGATCAGCCAATCTGCCGCCGCCTTGGGCGAGTGATAGGGAATTTATCGGTTGTCGGGCCAGGTCGGGTTCATCAAGGTCAGGTGGATTCGGCTGAGCTAGCTCTTGCCGGCGGGCTTTGGCTTGGCCTTGACGCGGGTTGTCTTGGAGAGCGCGGCCACGGCGTCGGGGGTCTTGCCGTCGGTGTCGCCGTGGTTGACCTCGATCGGCCCCAGCC
>JBGSYY010000298.1:0-6609 GCA_041750675.1 Isosphaeraceae bacterium
GGCCGCCGGATTTTTCGCGACAGGCGGCGGCGACGGCCTCGGCGGCCTCGGCGGAGCGGCGGCCGTGAATGATCACATCGGCACCGGATTCGGCGAGCAAGAGCGCGGTGGCGCGACCGATGCCGGAAGTCGAACCCAGCACGGCGATTCGCCGGCCACTCAGCTCACGATGCGTCGACGGCATGGTCTCTCTCTCGGTCTCATTCGCTTGGTTCGCAGCATGTTAGCCGCGAACGGCCTGGCGGCGGTAGGGCGCATGCCGAGGCATGGAAGGCTGGGTCGAGACGCACTTGGAGTACGCTGGGCCGGCGAGTACGATTCCCGTTATGACCGCACCGACGACGACCTGCCCGATTCCTTTCTCCGACACCGTCTGCCTGGGCTGCGGCTGCCTGTGCGACGACATTGCGGCGACTGTTGAGGCGGGGCGGATCACGCACCTGGAGCGTGCATGCGAGATGGGGCGTTGCTGGTTTGCTGAAGCCGAGAAGTCAGGGACTGAGGCGACGGCGTTCATCAAGGGCCATGTTGTCGATCTGGAGGCAGCTCTGGAACGTGCGGCTGAGCTGCTCGTCCGGGCAAGAATGCCGCTGATTCTGGGGCTTGCCGCGGCGGCCGTAGAGGCACAGCGCGAGGCCGTTGCACTCGCCGATGCGCTGGGTGGAGTGATCGACGCCGGAACCGCCGAATCGTGGGCGAGGCGGGACACGATTGCGCGGGTCGGGCAATGCACGGCAACGCTCGGAGAAGTGAGTGCCCGCGCGGACCTTGTGGTCTTCTGGGGATGTGATCCGGCGGCGACGCATCCGAGGCATCTGGAGCGCTATTCGGCGCAGCCGGTGGGCCGATTTGTGCCCGCTGGGCGCGAGGGGCGGACTCTGATCGTCGTCGATGATGGCGAGAACAACACAACTCGCGATCTGGCCGATGATTGGCTTCCCCTCAAAACCGAAAACCGGCTGGCGGCGCTGCAAGTCTTGCTGGCCATCGTTCGCGGGACGCAATGGGATCAGGCACGATTCGCGGCGGCAATCGATTGTGGACCGTCTCGTTGGGTTGCGCTGGCAGATCGGATGAAGTCTGCGCGATACGGGGCGGTGTTCACCGATGGACGGATGGTCGATCCGGTCGAACTGGAGATGTTGTTGTTGCTCACGCGCGACCTGAATCAAAGAGAACGTGGCCGGTTCGTCCACCTCACGTTGGGGGCCGGCGGCAACGCGGCGGGAGCCGAGGCTGTGCTGGGTTGGCAGGCTGGGTTTGCGCCGGGGGTTAGCTTTGTGCAGGGATATCCTTCGCCTTTGAATCGTCCTGTGAAGGCCGACCTGGTGGTTGAGATCGGTCCCAATGAGTCTCAAGCCTCGGATCGCGAGCTTCCGCGGATTCGCCTTGGCGCTTGGGCGACCGACGACAACAAGTGTGAAGTGGAAATCGCCACGGCGCATGTGGGCACTCAGGTGCGTGGCACGGTGATGCGTTGCGATGGGATCAGCCTGCCGTTGCGGCCGATTCTGCCGACGGGCCGTCCCGATCTCGCACACGTTTTGCGTGCGATTCGCGAGCGGGCCTCGGCTTTTGCGGGAGTCGCCAGCCCATGAGCACGGCGACGGCATGGCGGATTCGCGGCGGGCATGTGATCGACCCGGCCAATGGGATCGATGCGGTGTGCGACCTTTGGATTGACGGTGGGCGGATTGTCGAACCGCCCACCGACCCGGACGCGCGCGCCACGCGTACCCTGGATGCGCGGGGTTATGTCGTGATGCCGGCCGGTGTCGATGTGCATTGCCACATTGCAGGCTCGAAGGTGAACGCGGCGCGGTTGTTTCAACCCGAGATGAGCCGAGCGGGTCAGCCGAGTGAGCGGCGGCCAGGGTTCCGGTCGGGCACGAATGGCCCGGTGCCGACGACATTCAGCACGGGCTACAAGTATGCAGGTTTGGGCTATACGTTCGCCTGCGATGCGGCGATCGCTCCGATGGGCGCGCGGCATGCGCATCATGAACTGGAGGACACACCGGCGATCGACAAGGCCTTCCTCGTACTGGCGGGGAACAACCATCTGGTGATGGATCGCGTGCGCGAGGACCGGCCCGACTCGGTGCGTGACGTCATTGCCTGGCTCGTGAACGCGACGCGCGCCTATGGCATCAAGGTCGTCGATCCGGGCGGCGTCGAGGCGTGGAAGCAGGCGCGGGGCCTCATGACCGCTCTGGACGACGTGGTTCCCAGGTTTGACGTGACACCGCGAGCGATCCTGACAGGCGTGGCCCGCGCTGTAGATGAGTTGAAGCTGCCGCACCCCATGCATGTTCATGGGCTGAATCTGGGGCTGCCGGGTAATGCCGCATCGACGTTGGAACTGATGAACGCCCTCGACGGCCATCGCGCACATCTGGCGCATATCCAGTTTCATAGCTACGCGGGATCGGCGGGGGATACGTCGAGCATGGCGTCGGGCGTGGCGGCGTTGGTCGAGGTCGTCAATGCCAGCCGGACGTTGACGCTGGACGTTGGTCAGGTGGTCTTCGGCGCGACGACAAGCCTGACGGGCGATAGCCCGGTCGGGCAGTTCCTGCATACGGTGACGGGGCGTAAGTGGATCAGCCACGATATCGAGCAAGAAACCGGCTGCGGCGTGGTGCCGATCACTTACGAGGATAAGAATTTCGTCCATGCGTTGCAGTGGGCGATCGGAATGGAATGGTTTCTGCGGGTCGACGATCCGTGGAAGATCGCACTCTCGACCGATCACCCCAACGGGGGTTCGTTTCTCGCGTATCCACAGATCATTGCCTGGCTCATGAACCGCAACCTGCGCGAGCAAACGTTGGCCGGGCTGCCCGAAAAGGCCCGCGCGGGCACTGTTCTGGGCGAGCTGGGGCGGGAATACTCGCTTTCGGAGATCGCCATCATCACGCGGGCGGCACCGGCGCGGATGCTGGGGCTGACCGATCGCGGCCACCTGGGCATCGGTGCGATGGCCGACATCACCATTTATGCGCCCGATGACGACCGCACGCGGATGTTCGCGATGCCGCGCTGGGTGATCAAGTCGGGGGCTCTGATTGTCGAGGATGGAGAACCGAGGACCGCGACCGAGGGACACACGCTGCACAACGCGCCGGGGTATGATCCCGCGGTGATCCCTGAGATTCGCGAGGCGTTTGACCGCCATTCGTCGATCCAGTTCGCCAACTTCGCGATCGAGGAGGAGACGCCGTGAGCGGGAGCCTCCGCCTGGGCGAGACGGTGATTATCGATACGTTCGCGGAGGCGTTCCCGATGACGGCCGCGAGGCTGTTGATCACGGCCGATACGAACCACTGGGCGGAAATTGCCGGTGGGGTGATGACCGGCTACGCGACGAGCGTGATCGGCTGCGACGCGGAAGCGGGCGTTGAGACGATGCTGACGTCGGAGCAGACGCCGGACGGGCGGCCGGGGATCGCGGTGTTGGCGTTCGCGTTCAGCCGAGACGCCTTGGAAAAAGCCCTCGTCAACCGCGTCGGCCAGTGCGTGATGACCTGCCCGACGACGGCGGTTTATAACGGGCTGGAGATCGTCGGCGATAAACCGATCAACATCGGCGGCAAGCTCCGACGCTTCGGCGATGGTTGGCAGATCAGCAAGCGGCTGGAAGCGAGACGTTACTGGCGAATCCCGGTCATGGACGGCGAGTTCACCTGTGAGGAGACGTTCGGAACGGTCAAGGGCGTGGCGGGCGGCAACCTGATCTTGCTGGGAGCGGAGCGTGCCCGGGTGCTGGCGGCGGCGACCGAGGCGGTAGCGGCGATTCGCCGACTTCCGGGTGTGCTACTGCCCTTTCCGGGGGGAATCGCACGGTCGGGCTCGAAGGTCGGCAGCAAGTACAAGGGCCTGCGTGCCAGCACGAATACGGCGTTCGCGCCGACCTTGCGGGGCCTGGTGGCGAGCGAGTTGCCGGTTGGCGTCGATTGCGTTTATGAGATCGTGATCGACGGGCTGACCCTGGAGGGCGTGGAACGGGCGACCGCCGTCGGCGTCCGCGCCGCGGCGGCATTCGGAGGCGTCTCGCATATCACGTCGGGGAATTACGGCGGAAAGCTGGGCCCTCATCACATTCGCCTGACCGATGTATTGTCTAAGGCATATCCAGATATCTGAGTCAAATGGTGTGAGCAGGTGGCGATGGCATTGACACTGACGTGGCGCGACGCGACCGAGTGTTCCGTTGACGTGGATGGCTCGATTTTGCGGGCTGACACTTTGGCCGGGCTTGATCCCCGCGCGGTTGAATCCATGACGCTGCGAATGGGCAACGCCGTCGTGCCGCTGGGCGTTCTTTTCCGTGTCGAGACGAAAGAGGATGCACCGGACTTGGTCCGGATTGAAGGCGACCTGCGGGCGTTGACCTCGGTGGGGCGGGGTATGATGGCGGGACGTCTGGAGGTGCGCGGGCGGGTGGGGCCACATGCCGGATCGAGCATGACGGGCGGGCGGATCGAGATCTGGGGTGACGCGGCCGACTGTCTGGGCGCTGAGATGCGGGGCGGTCTGATTCACGTTCACGGCGATGCCGGGGATCGTGTCGGCGCGGCCTATTCGGGCAGCCGTTTGGGGATGCGTGAGGGCGTGATTCTCGTCGATGGACGTGCGGGCGACTTTGTGGGGCAGGGGATGCGTCGAGGTTTGATCGCCGTGAAGGGTGCTATGGGCGCGGCGGCCGGGAATGGCATGATCGCAGGCTCGATTTTTGCTTTCGGAGCCGTGGGAACGGCGCTGGGGGCGGGGATGAAGCGGGGAACACTTTTTCTCGGTGCCGGCGATCCTTCGGTCGCCGAGCGGCTTTCGCCGACGTTTCTGGCGAGCGGGTCGCATTCGCCGCCGTTCCTGACGATTTATGAGCGCCAGCTCGAGGCCTGGGGATTCGGCGTGCCGAGGCACCGCCCGACGCAAATTGCTCGTTACAATGGCGATACCTCGGTGCGCGGTCGGGGAGAAATCTTGATCGCGACGCCTTGACCTCCGGTTTGCGACAGTCCTTTTCTTGGTATTTGACACTCATGGATAAGTTCACAAACGATGATGATAATGTGAGTACAGAAGATTCGCTGAACGGCGATGCTCTGGAGCTGGCCCAGAGGATGTCGGCGAGAGCGCGACTTCTGCGAATCGAAATCCATACCCTGGAGAACGGCGGCCGATTGATCGACTGCGGCGCGAAGGCGCGGGGGGGGCTCATTGCCGGCGTCGAACTGGCGCGGCTGTGCCTGGCCGGTCGGGGCGAGGTGTCGCTTGTGCCTGGGAACCTGGGTGGTCGTTGTTGTCCGCATGTTCAAGTGATTACTGATCATCCATTGTCGGCCTGTTTGGCAAGCCAATACGCGGGCTGGGCCATTCAGGTGGGCAAGTTCTTCGCCATGGGATCAGGTCCGATGCGTGCGGCGGCCGGCAAGGAGGTGATTTTCGAGCGGATCGACCATCGGGAACATCCGGATGCCGTCGTGGGCGTGCTCGAATGCCGCAAGACGCCGACTGAAGACGTGATCGCTCTGGTGGCCGAGGCGTGTCGGGTCGCGCCGGAGCACGTCACACTGGCCTACGCACCAACGGCGAGCCTCGCCGGCGGAGTGCAGATCGTGGCCCGCTCGGTCGAAACGGCCATGCACAAGTTGAGCGAGTTGGGTTTCGATCTGGGCCGGATCGTTTCGGCCCAAGGGATCGCGCCCTTGCCGCCGGTCGCGCGCGATGATCTGGCAGCGATCGGCCGCACGAATGACGCGATCCTGTATGGCGCGCGAGTTGTCTTGCACGTGACCGGCGACGACGACTCGTTGCGCGAGGTCGGACACCGCGTTCCCTCGTCCAGTTCGCCCGATCATGGAGCGCCGTTCAGCGAGATCTTCGCTCGCTACAACAACGATTTTTATGCCGTCGATCCTCACCTGTTCAGCCCGGCGGAGATCGTGTTTCAAAATAATGAGACCGGCCAGAGTCTGAACTTTGGGCGGATCGAGGCCGAGATTCTTCATCGCTCGTTCTCCGCGTGCTGACGATAATGAGCAAGCCAGGACCGTATGTCGCACTGGTTTCGGGTTTCGGCTGGCATGTGGAGGATCTGGCACGCGCGGCGAAGCGGCTGGCCGTCGATCTGCGTCCCATCGCATTTCCACAGCTGGTGGGATGTGTGGGCGGAGCGGGCGGGTCGGTCGATGCAGGGCCGCTCCACTTGATGGATGTGCGGGGTGTCCTGGTTCGCATGATGCCGCCTGGCTCGCTGGAGCAGGTCGTCTTTCGGATGGACGCGCTGCATCGCGTGGAAGCGTCGGGCGTCTCAGTCGTCAATCCACCCCGAGCGATCGAGGCGGCAGTGGACAAGTATTTGGCACTGGCGCGGATCGAGGCGGCCGATCTGCCTGTGCCGAGAACCTGGGCGGGTGAGTCGCCCGAGGCGGCTGTCGCGGCGTTCGACACGCTGGGTTCGGACGTGGTCGTCAAGCCGCTCTTCGGATCGGAGGGCCGGGGCATGCTCCGTGTCACCGATCGCGAGACGCTGTGGCGTGTGTGTCATGCGGTGTCGCGTGTTGGTGGGGTGCTTTATCTTCAGGAGTTTGTGCCGAACGAAGG
>JBGSYY010000299.1:0-5212 GCA_041750675.1 Isosphaeraceae bacterium
GGCCCCGGCAGCGGCAACCCTGGCACATAACGCGGAGCGAGCACCAAGGGAAACCGGAAAGTCGCCTCGCCCTCGTCATAAGGCAGCACGCCCGCCAGCTCGAATTGAACAACCGCCGTCGCCCCAGGCGCGAGATTGCCGACCCGCAGGGTGAATACGTCGGGCCGATCCTCCTCGACGATCGACGCCGTATGCCCCACTGCCATGGCGTGCTCGTATGCACGATGGGCTTGCCCTCGCTCCTGAATTTCACCCTCCACGAGTCGGCCATCCACGGTCAGCCGAAAGGCGTACACCGCAAACTGGTCGGGCATCGGGAAGATATACGTGGCTTCAATCATCATTCCGGTCGAGTTCACGAACGTTTGCGCCAGGCTCACATGGGCAAACAGGCCGTCGATCCGCGCCTTGAGATCAACCGCCGCCAGGGGCAAATTGCCGCGCTCGGTCGCAAGAGCGCCGAGTCCCGAGGCGTCGTCGCCCGGTTTTGCTCCCAGGCGTTCAAAAATACGGCTCAGCTCGGCGTCATCGAGGGACGGAACGGGGCGGGTGGTCATCGGCCGGGTCTCCAGTTGAAGGCGAGGCATTCGGTTCGACGAGTAGGCCATGCAGCCGCAACAACGCGAGCAGCGGCGCGGTCGCCATGCGCACCAGGCGACGATCGGCGTCGTCCAGCGGTCGTGGCGAATCGAGAACAAGCGTCGCTCCGTCCGCCAGGCGGATCGCCTGAACGCGCGGGGCGGATGCTGACAATTCGCGGGCCTTTGCCCGCCAGAACGGCGTTGCCGCGCGATCCGCGACCGCCGTCTGGGATTCCTCACTCGGCGCATTCGCCGCCAAGGCCACCGCTTCCAGCGCCTCGTCAGAAAGACCGGGCAAACGGCGTTGGATCTCGGCCAGGCTCAGGCCTCGTGCTTGCAGCCGCTTGATCGCGACGATCTGGAGCAGGTGGCGTTTTCCATAAAGCGCCGTCCGCCCTCGCCAGCCCGACGGCCGATCCAGCAGGCCCAGTGTCGTGTAGTAGCGAATCGTTCGCGCGTCCGGCACATCGCGCACACGGCCGTTGGCCACGCCGGAGTAACCCTCCCCAAGCGCGGACTTGACCCGCTCACCCAACACGTCGATCGGCCAGAGTTCCAGCATGACAGTGTTATATCGGCGCAATGCGACAGTGTCAACAAGGGTGACGCCAAAGCGCGGGGCCACTTCCCCGGCTTTACAGATTTCGCTGAGTAGTGCTAGATTGCGTGACAAAGCATCCCCGCCGGCGGTGGTTTGAAACGATCCGGAGCGATGGGCTAAACGGATCGGGCGAGCGATCGAGGTCGGAAGGGACCAATCCCCTGCGCAAGGGGAAGGAGCGGCCAGACGTGTCCGACGGACGTTACCTGTTCACGAGCGAGTCGGTCTCGATGGGCCATCCCGACAAGGTGTCCGATCAGATCAGCGACGCGGTACTTGACTTCTGCCTCAAGCACGACCCGATGAGCCGAGTCGCCTGCGAAACGATGGTCACAACCGATCTGGCGATCGTCGCCGGCGAGATCACAACCAAGGCTCCGCTCACCCGCTCGAACGTCGATCGTCTGGTCCGTGAGGTCATCCGCGAAATCGGCTATATCGACCCCGAGATCGGCTTCGCCGCCGACACCTGCCAGGTCGATTGCCGACTGCACACCCAGTCGCCCCACATCGCCATGGGCGTCGACACCGGCGGTGCCGGCGACCAGGGCATGATGTTCGGCTTCGCCTGCGACGAAACCCCCGACCTCATGCCGCTGCCGATCGACCTGGCCCACCGCCTGGTCCGCGATCATGCCCAGCTCCGCAAGTCGGGCGACATCCCGTTCCTCCGCCCCGACGCCAAGAGCCAGGTCACCGTCGAATACAACGCCGACGGCACCCCCCACCGCATTCACACGATCGTGCTCTCCACCCAGCACGACCGCTCCGTGGTCCAGGGCGCGGACGGCCATGAACGGTTCCGCGACGACGCCCGCGCAGAGCTGATCGAACGTCTGATCCGGCCCACCCTCCAGGGGGCTCGCAGTGACCTGGTTCGCGGCCGATTGGTGCTGGTCACTCCGGAAGCCCCCTATCAGGACTTCGGTCCCGACGACACGCGCTGCTTCATCAACCCCACCGGCTGCTTCCTGACCGGCGGCCCTCACGGCGACTGCGGCCTGACCGGGCGCAAGATCATCGTCGACACCTACGGCGGCCGGGGCCGGCACGGCGGCGGCGCATTCAGCGGCAAGGATCCCACGAAGGTCGACCGCTCGGCGGCCTACATGGCGCGGCACGTGGCCAAGAATCTCGTTGCGTCCGGTCTGGCCCGACAGTGCGAGGTCCAGCTCAGCTACGCGATCGGCGTGCCCGACCCGACTAGCATCCTGGTCAACACCTTCAATACCGGCACGATCTCCGAGTCGGCGTTGGCGGATCTGGTCCGCGAGCGATTCCCGCTCACCCCCAAGGGGATCATTGAGCACCTTGAACTGCGTCGGCCAATCTACCAGCCCACCGCGGCGGGCGGTCACTTCGGTCGCTCCGACCTCGACTTCCCCTGGGAACGAACCGACGAGCTTGACGCCCTCAAGCGAGCCGCCGGATCGGCCGCGGCTGTCGCCTGATCGCGCGGATCGGCCTGGTGTTCTCCACGCCTGGCCGTCGGTTTACAATTCCAAGGTAGAGTCGGCGACGGGCCGGCTGGCTTCGAGACGCCGTGGGGCATCGGCCATGAAGGGATTGCTCGCACTTACCGCCGCGCTGGGCCTGTTCGGTTGGCGTGGCGGACTTTTCGCCCAGGACCCCTCGACCACTCCCGAGGGCACGACGGACAAGGTTCAACTGACCGATCGTCAATGGCGCGCACGACTCACGCCGCGCCAGTACATCGTGCTACGCGAGAAGGGGACCGAGCAGCCCTGGACCGGGGCCTACGCGCGGGGCCGTCACAAGGGGACGTTCGTATGCGCGGGCTGCGGAGCCGAGCTTTTCAGCTCGAAACACAAGTTCGAGTCGGGCACCGGCTGGCCCAGCTTCTGGCAGCCGATCGGTGAAAGTGCGGTTGCCACCACGCCCGACCGCTCCATGGCTGAGTTCCGTATCGAGGTCCACTGCGCCCGTTGCGACGGGCACCTCGGTCACGTCTTCGACGACGGCCCAGCACCCACAGGCCTGCGGTACTGCATCAACTCGGTCTCGCTGAAACTCAAGCCACCCGAGGCGGCAAAGCCCAAGACCCAACCCAAAAACGACGGGACTTCGACGACGCAATCCATCGAGGGATCTTCCCCGGTCGAGAACAACGCCTCCAAACCAACCCAGGGAACCGCCAGTCAAGACGGGACGTGAGACGATGAGCGACGCCGGTCAATCGCCGAAGCTGGCGGGCATGAAGTATGTGGTCGAGTCGATCCTGCACAGCAATGGACCGACGACCGTGATGCTGGTCAACGACCCCGCGGCGCTGAGCAAGCGGTACGCGGTCAAGGTGATCAAGCGCGAGGACGAGAAGCAGGACGGACTCCTTGCCCGAGCCGAAGCGGCGGCCGAAGCCTCGCCCAAGCTCAACCATCCGGGTGTGCTTAGTTATCACGATTACCGACCGATCAAGGCGTGGTTCAAGATCGCGCGGGGCGAGCTGCTGATGGACTACGTCGACGGCAAGCCGCTCGACAAGCTGAAGGGCCTGGGCGTCGGCCCGTGCGTCTTGATCTTTCGCCAGATGGCCTCGGCCCTGGCTCACATGCACCGCCGCAAGGTAACGCACGGCGACCTCGAACCGGGTCACGTCTTGTTGACTCGCACCGGGCAGATCAAGCTGATCAACTACGGTGCGTCCCTGGTGCCGCAAGAACTTCGGCCCGCTCCTTCACGCGCCTATGCCGCGCCCGAGGTCGTCCGCGAGAACCGGATTCTGGAGCCGTCGGACGTCTACAGTCTGGGGGCGATCATGTATCAGCTCCTGACCGGCCGCCCGTTCGCCGCAGCCAAGCCGAAATCGGGCGAGGAGGACGCCATGAAGATCCCCAATCCCTCGGCCCTCAATCCCAAGGTGCCCACGGCACTCTCGAACCTGGTCGTCTCCTGCCTGCACAGGCATCCGCCCAAGCGGGTCCAAAGCCCGTACGACGTCCTCCAACACGTCGAGCCGATGATCGATTCGATGAAGCTGGATGACGAGTCGCTGGTCGGGTTGGCCGCCGCCGAGTCGGCCTGAGCCTCGGGCCTCTTTCGCTTGCTTCGGGAACCTCGAGGCCGCGGATGTCCCGTTGCTCAGGACGGGCGAGGGTCGCCCGGCTTCAAGGCATCGTTGCTTGCACCTCAGGACTTCATCCATGCGTCAGATGCTTGGCTCCTTCACACTCATGGCGGGGTTAATCGTCGCCATCACCGCAGGTCTCCCGGTCTCAATCCATGCACAGGAAGCCGGTCAGCCCGCGCGTGACTCGGATAAGCCGATTCAGTTCTCGAAACGCGAGTCCCAGCCCGGCGACGACGAGCTGCGTCGAGCGCTGATCGAACGGTACAACGCCGCCGTGGAAAACTACCCGGTGCAAAAAGCGGCCTACGAAGCTGGCGTCCTCACGCTGGACCGCCTACTCGACGCGGCGGCGATGGTCACGCGTTCGGCGCTTGATCTCTGCGCAACGCCGGCCGAGGAACTCTCGGTCTGGAAAACCAACTTGGCACTGTTAGAGCAAATTGAGGCCAGGGAAGCAGCCCGCTTAAAGAAGGGCTCCGCGGCGGCGGGAGACTTTTCCGACTCGCATTTGCGGACTCTCGACGCCCGCGTCGCTCTGATCCGAGCCAAGCGGAAGGCGGAAGCCGGAAAGTAACACCGCGCTAGGCAGCGCTGGGACGCGAAGCTCGGTTTGAATGTGATACGCTCGCTGGGCATCGGCGAACGTATCCCCTGTACCGACTCCGTTGTCCCTTGCCGCTGTGCCGAGGCTGCGCATGGATTTGCTGGAACGAGCCCGGAGTGCGTTTTTCCACGAATTCGCGGCGGAGCCGGCGGTGATTGCCCGCGCGCCGGGGCGAGTCGAACTGCTGGGCAATCACACCGACTACAACGGCGGCCTGGTGATGAGCGCCGCGATCGACCGGTTCACGGTCGCGGCCGGGCGGCGGCGGGCCGATCGGATCGCGCGGGTCGTCAGCGTCGATCTCGACGAGCGCGATGAGTTCCCGCTCGATGGCTCGG
>JBGSYY010000300.1:0-8045 GCA_041750675.1 Isosphaeraceae bacterium
TGGCTCCGGCAAGCCGTCATCGACCTTGCTCTCGTCTCGATCGAAGACCTCAAGTCCGCCCCTCTCCTGCCCACCCTCCAGTACCAGCTCGGCCACGACCAGTCCCGGACCCTCGATCGCCTCCTCCCCGATTCCCTCGAAGTCCCCAGCGGCAATCGCATCACCCTCGACTACTCCCCCGATCAACCCCCCATTCTCGCCGTCCGCCTCCAGGAAATGTTCAGCCTCCACGACACCCCCCGACTCGCCGACGGCCGCATCCCCGTCACCCTCCACCTTCTCGGTCCCAACTTCCGCCCCGTCCAGGTCACCAGCGATCTCCGCTCCTTCTGGACCAACACCTACACCCAGGTCCGCAAGGACCTCCGCAACCGCTACCCCAAACACGCCTGGCCCGAAGACCCCTGGACCGCCACCCCCGAATCCAAAGGCCGCCCCCAACGCCCCTAAAACCCCAGCCCTCTCCTCGTAGGGTGCCGTCAGCGGGCCCCAGGCCCGCGCAACGCACCGCGCGAACCGCTCTGGCCGTATGCCCTATGCCCCCCCCAATCACCTCGCCCACTCCCCCTCCACCTTCCGAAACACCTCCTCCACATCCCCACTCTCGATCAACCAAATCCGCCCCTCCGCCTTCACCGTCTCCCCCACCGCGCAGTCCGGTAGCGCTGGGTCCGAATGCAAGCACGGCACCGGCGGATTCGCCCACGCCCGATTCAGCGGCGTCCACGCCGTCACAATCCAGTGCCGTCCCGTCTCATCTCGCACCGCCACAAACGGACCACGGATGATCTTGTTCTCATTCGTTTGTGCATCAAACCCCTTCGCCCCCTTCAACATCACACAAACCTGAGCCCGCATCGTGTCCAGCTTCGAATCTGTCCCATTCGTCAGAACCAGCTCCATCTTTGCCCCATCCGGAGTCGGCTCCACCCGCGACCCGATCTCAATTCTGTTCGGAAGCAACCGCGTCATCGTCAACACGCCCGACGCACTCTCGCTCCACTCCACCGGCTCCAAGCTCACGCCGTCCTTATCCCAGATCGTCGGCACATGCGTGTGCGCCAGATACGTCAAACCAAGATTCGTGAACATCGCCTCGGGTACGTCGATCACCACATAGCTCGCCGGGTCCCAGGGCGTGAACACACTCACCTTCGTATCCCGCTGCGGATCAACGGCCCCATCCAGAAACCCGATCCGTGGGTGCCTTCCCCCCGGATACGGCAGCACTAGCAACCGTTCCTCTTTCCCTCGCTCCGGCCTCGCCCCCAGCCGCCCCCTCGCGGCCTCGATCGCCTCCTCCGTCATCCCCGTCGCCGCTCTAACCTCATCATTCGTGAAATGATGATACCAGATCATGTTTTGAAGCCAACGCGTCTGGTCCGCGTCATCCTTCGGTGGCCGTGCCGGTCCCTGCGCCTTCGCAACGAACGGAAGCATCGCCAGCAGACAAATGCCGAATCCCAGCACACCCAATCGCATGGACGTCATCTGAGGGGAACCTCGAAAGTTCATCGGTCGGAGCTGCGCGACTCACGTCCCGCCTACCCCAACGCCACCCCCCCATCATAACCCGCCCCTTGCCTCAACGCCCCTCATCCAGGGGCGGCAACGGATCAGGCAGCAAATCCCCCGCCCCCCAGGGCACGTCCCCCGGATCGGCATTCCCCGGCAACGGCGGTGGCGGCACCGCCCGCCGCTCACCCGCGCCCCGCGTCAACTCAATCCGCTTCGCCGCCGGCTCAATCGACTCAACAACCTCACCCTCCAACACCAGCCTTGGCACCGCCCGCGCCGCTTCCTCACGCACCTTCGCCTTCTTGTCATAAACCGCCGCCCGTTCCAGATACGCTCTCGCACGCGGATCGCCAATCTCCCCCAGCGCCATCGCCGCCGCCGCCCGCACATCGGCGTCCCGATCGTCCCGCAACAACCCCAGCAACGGAGCAACCGCCCGCGCATCCCCCAGCCGCCCCAGCTCCCGCGCCCCATCCCGCCGGCTGTTCCCATGCGAGCTCGACAACCGCTTCAACGACTCCGCCACTGGGTCCACCACAATCGTCTCCGGCTCCACGCGATAGCGCTCCGGCTCCATCACCACCACATTCGCCGGTGGCGCAATCACCACCGGCGCAGGCACAATCGGCACCACCGGCGCCACAAAAACCGGCGGCGGCGGCCACGGCGACCCAAAGAACAGTGAAACCGACGACCCACCTCGATACACCGGCGGCGATGGCCCCCACGGCGGCCCGCCATAGCCAAACCGATTGATCGTCAAGTTCCTCTGCACAACCGTCGGACCACCCATCGGCATCGGCCTCGGCCCGATCCGCTGCGCCATCGCCTGGCTCTCATACCGCGCTCCCCCCGGCCGATCAATCTCCAACGAGCGGCTCACACCCCCCGGGGTCCGCTGGATCTCCATCTCTCTCCGATACGTCGCCCCTCCCGGCCCCTGAATCTGCACTTGCCGCTCGATCCCACCCGGCCTTCGCGCCACCACCGCCTCCCGCTTCGGTGCCACCGTCGATGGCCGCGCGCGCACTCGCTTCTCCTCATCCCCACCCTTCACCGACACTCCGGTTCCGACGACCGCCAACATCGTCCAGACCGCGACCACCCGCCCCGTTCGTCGTGCCACGGCTCAACCTCCCGCTCACCCAGACCCTGCACGTCTCAACGACTCGCACCACCGCGCGGAATTCTGCCCCACAAGCCACTTTCGCGAAAGCTCAGTTCGCACCCAAACCGCCACGACGCATTTCCGCATCAACTTCATCGGTCTCTCAATCCCTCCCGTTGACCGGATCGCGCCCGAGTCTTACCCTCTCCCCGGATGCAATCACGAGGACGCGGATGATTCGACCGCCCTCGACCCCTTGCCAGGTCAACTCCAATGGGCCAGGACTTCGTCCTTCTTCATGTCCGCGTGTCCACCACAACCAAACGCTCGACTCCCCCCGCCTGCCAGGGCTGCGGCTCACCACTCGACCTTCATCAGCCCAGCTCAAGCCGCCCCGGCGAAATCCTCGGCACCTGCCCCGACTGCGGCGGCTGGCATTTCCTCGGCCTCGACGACAACGGCCACACCCGCCTCCTCGCCCACCTGCCCCTCTCCGACCTCGACTCCCCCACCAAATAACGCACACGCCGCAAAACCAACCCCGATTGACCCTCAGGTTGTGCCGTTCCGATACGCGTTTGCCCCAATGTCATCCCCGCGCCGGCGGGTATCCAGACCGCGAGCATGAAGGCAACGAACCAAGCTGAAGTGGAGGCGTTAACGTCATCCCCGCGTAGGCGGGGATCCAGAGCGCGAGCATCAAGTCAACGAAGCAAGTTGAAGCGGAGCCGTTCAGGTCATCCCCGCGTAGGCGGGGATCCAGAGCGCGAGCGTCAAGCCAACGAAGCAAGTTGAAGCGGAGCGGCCAAAGTCATCCCCGCGCAGGCGGGGATCCAGAGCGCAAGCATCAAGTCAACGAAGCAAGTTGTAGCCGAGCTTAAAGTCATCCCCGCGTAGGCGGGGATCCAGAGCGCGAGCATCAAGTCAACGAAGCAAGTTGTCACGGAGCGGCCAAAGTCATCCCCGCGTAGGCCGGGATCCAGAGCGCGAGCGTCGAATACCAGAGATTCCCGATTGCGCAGAAAGAACCTCAAAGGAACCGGACTGTCTCAAGCTCAACAAATTCCTATCCCCAAAACCCTCGATCACACAAACCTCACTTCCGCTTCTTCTTCCCTGCCGACTTCCCCTTCGGCTTCGTCTTAGACTTCGGCTTTCCCTTCCCCTTCCCCTTCACATTCGGCTTCGCTTTAGGCCCCCGCAATCCGCTCGGCACCTCAATCCGCGGTCCCTTTCCACCCCTCCGTGAAACCCCCCGCGGCGGCAACTGCCCCGGCTCCCACGCCTGATCCCCCAGAATCAGATCCAGCAACCGCCGGTCCACGTCTACCCGCGCAATCCGCACTTCCAGCCGATCCCCCAGCCGGAACCGCCGCCCCGACCTCCGTCCGATCAACGTATGCGTCTCCGCTTCCAGATAGTAAAAATCGTCCCCCAGGCTCGTCACATGCAGCAGCCCATCCACGGGCAGCTCGACAAGCTGGCAAAACAGTCCAAACTCCTCCACCCCCGTCACCACCGCGTGATACAACTCACCCACATGCGCTTCGAGATACGTCAATAACTTGATCTTGATCAGCTCACGCTCCGCCGCATCCGCCCGCCGCTCCGTCCGCGTGCAATGCTCCGCCAGCACCGCCAGTTCCTCGGCATCCCCCTTGGGCTTCTTCCCCTCCAGAATCGTCGTCAACTGCCGGTGTACCTGCAAATCCGGATATCGCCGAATCGGCGACGTGAAATGGCAGTAATTCTGACTCGCCAACGCATAATGCCCTTCCGGCTCAATCGTGTACGTCGCCTGCTTCAGGCTCCGCAATAACCCATAATGCACCGCATGCCGCTCCGGCCGACCATCCGACCACGCCAGGATCTTCTGCAGCTCAAACCGGCTCCGCGGATCCTCCACCGCAAACCCCAGGCTCTCCACAAACTCCGCATATTGCATCAACTTCGTCGGATCAGGATCGGCATGTCCCCGGCGCAGAAATTCCGCATTCTTTTCCGTCAGCTCCTCCGCCACCGCCTCATTCGCCCCCAGCATGAACTCCTCGATCACCTGGTGGCTCTCATCGTCCATCGCCAGATGCGCCCCCGATACCTTCCCCTCCCCATCCAGCTCCACCTCCACCTCCGGCATCACCAGCTCCAGCGACCCCCGCTCAAATCGCCGCCGCCGTAAAATCATCGCCAGTTCCAGCATCCGTCCCAGGAGCGCTCGAATCTCCGGCGTCACCCCTTCCACTTCCGCCGCCTCGGGCTGATCCTTCATCACCGCAAACGCTTGCTCGTATGTAAACCTCTTGTCCACACGAATGATCGACCGCGCGAACCGCTTGTCCGTCCGCCGGCCCTCCCTGTCAAACTCCAGCAAGGCGCTCACCGTATACCGCCCACGCCCTTCCTGCAGGCTCGCCAGGCTGTTCGAGATCGTCTCCGGCAACATCGGCACCACCCGATCAGGCAGGTAAACGCTCGTCCCCCGCTTCCTCGCCGATCGGTCCAGTACCGAGTTCGCCCGCACGAAATGACCGACATCCGCAATATGCACCCCCAGTCTCCAAAACCCGCGGTCATCCTGGCTCAGGCTGATCGCATCATCAAAATCACGCGCCGTCGCGGGGTCAATCGTCACGGTCAACGTCTCGCGCAAATCGAGCCGCCGCCCCACCTCCTCCTCATCAAACCGCCGCGCTTGCTCCCGCGCCTCCTCCAGCACCCCTTCCTCAAACTCGTCCGGTATCCCAAACGCACGCAACACCATCAACGTATCGACACCCGGCTGCCCCCTCGGGCCCAATACCTCGACAATCACCCCTTCCCCCTCCCGCGCCGGGCTGGGATACCGCACCATCTCAAACGCCACCTTATCCCCCGTCCGCGCACCCTTCGCTCCCGGATCACCCACATAAACCGGTGCCGACATCGACGTGCCGTCCACCTGAACGTACCCATCACCCTCGCGCTCGAAATACGTCCCCACAAATGCCGCCACAGCCCGCGTGATCACCTTGATCACCCGCCCCGCCCGTCCCGACCCAGCCCCCGCCCGGTGCGTCCGACCCTCCAGCTTCACCGCCACCTCATCCCCCGTCGCCGCGTCCCCCGCTGAGTCCGCAGGTATATATATGTCCGAGTCTCGTCCCTTTGCCGATCTTGGCCGGACAAACCCAAAGCCTCGCGACGTGCGCCGAAACGTCCCCACCACCGCGCCCGACTCACCCGCCAATCCCGCCTTGCTCAGCCGCCGATCCTTCCCCACCTCAATCCGCCCCGCCTTCACCAGCACCTTCGCTGCCTCACGCAACGCCCCATGTTCCTCCGGCCCAATCTCCAACCTTCGCGCAATCCCCTTCAACGTGGTCGGCTCATAGTCCGCTCGCCCCAGCAATCCCATCACTCGGTCTTCAAATGTTCCCATGCCATCCTCCATCAACGCCCAATCAAAGTTCTCACCCACTATCATCCCCAAGCCAACCCGCAACCGTCACCCCCTCCAATCGGTCTCCCCACTCTTCCGACGCCCGGACCCACAAAATCCTCAAGCCACAGGCTCCCGTTTTTTCCCACTTGTTACTCCTCGCTCTCCCCCCAACACTCTCTCTGACATCAATCCATGCACGCATTGTTACTCCCAACTCTTCTTGGCTCGTTGCCTCCGCTTGGTTAGAATAATGAGTCAAGAGATCTCCGCCCGTCGTTCTCACGTTGCGTCCGCTACCCCAAAGGAGGACCCCCGGGCACGCCTCGTGCCCGACGGGTTCGCCCGATGACGGACTACCAAACAGGCCCTTGAGATACAACATGCCCATGCAGGCCTTGCGTCGGGCGATCAGCAACCACCCCGGGCGCTTCGTGCTCGGATGGCTGATGGTCGCCGTCGCGGTCGTCTCCCTCGCCCCGGATCTCACCCGACTGGCGGCGGAGGGTCAGGCCCGGCTCGTCCCCGATGACGCCGAAAGCGCCCAGGCACGCGCTGCCATCCGCGAAGTCTGGCCCGACCAATGGTACCAGTCCGCCGCCGTCCTTCTGCTCCACCGTCCCGGCGGTTTGACCGAGGCCGACCTCGCCTTCACCGCGAAGCTCGAAAACACCGTCTCCGAGTCGCCCAACCGCCCTGCTCCCTTGATCCGTGTCGTCGGCCCCACCGCCCCCACCGAAGTCGCCGACCGCCTCCTCAGCCGCGACCGCTCGCTTCAACTCCTTCTCTTCCCCCTCTCCACCTCCTTCGTCGCCCCAGCCAATCAAGAGGCCGTCGCCTGGCTCCAGGCCCAGGTCGTTCCCCTGACGCCCCCCCAGGGTCTCGAACTCACCTGGTCCGGCGACGCCGTCATCGGCCGCGCCTACATGCACGATGTCCAGGTTTCGCTCGACCGCGCCGCCCTCGCCACACTCGGGCTGCTCATGATCGTGCTCATGATCGTCTACCGTTCACCCTGGCTGGCCGCCATCCCGCTCCTCACCATCGGCACGGGCTTATTGATCTCCCGCGGCGTCCTCGCCTGGATGTCTCAGGCCGGCTGGGAGATCTCCCCCCTCGTCGAACTGTTCCTGATCGTCATTCTCTTCGGCTGCGGCACCGATTTCTGCCTCTTCCTCTCCTGGCGGTTCGCCGAGCACTGGCCCAACGACGACCCCGCCGCCGCCATGCGGCAAACCCTCCGGTCCGCCTTCGAGCCGATCGCCACCAGCGCCGGTACCGTCATCGTCGGCTTGAGCTTGATGGGAACCACCCGCTTCAAGCTCTTCTCCAGCACCGGCCCCAGCGTCGCGCTCGGCCTCGCCATCACCCTCCTCGCCTGCCTCTCGCTCACCCCCTCACTCCTCGTCATCCTCGCGCGCTGGCGGCCCCAGGCCTTCAACTGGCTCTCCCGCGAAAAATCCGGCCTCTGGGATCGAGTCGCTCGCACCGTTATGTCACGCCCCGGCAGGGCCTGGCTCGCCACCCTGGGGCTCATGATCCCCCTCGCCTTCCTCGGCACGCGCACCCACTTCGTGCAAGACATGCTCAGCGAGATGCCCCCCCGCACACCAGCCCGCGAGGCCATCGCTCTCATCGCTCGCAAATTCAGCCCAGGTGCGGCCGCGCCACTGTCCATCGTCCTCCGCGCCAAGTCCGACCTGCGTGGCTCCGAGGGCATGGCCCTCATCGACGACCTCAGCCGACTCCTCAACCGCCAGAAGCAACTGGCCGAAGTCCGCTCCGCCACGCAGCCCCTCGGCTCCACCGAACCGCTCGCACCCGCTCGACTCGCCAACCGACTCGGCCAGGTCAACGACGGCTTCGTCCAGATGGAAAACGGCGCCGAAACCCTTCGCGAAGGCCTCATCCAGGGCGCGGCCAAACTCCGCACCGCCCTTCAACTCCGCAAAGCCACCGGCATCGACCTCACCGCTCCCCCCGCCGAGGCCGGCGGCGCCT
>JBGSYY010000301.1:0-5518 GCA_041750675.1 Isosphaeraceae bacterium
TGTCCGTCCCCGGATAGACCCGCTGCTCCCCTTTTTTTACCCCCCTCACAACCCAAGAGCCGTCCCGTGCCGGCCGTTCGCACCCAGGCCCTGGTCCTCCGCTCCATCGAGGTCTTCGAGACCAGTCTTATCCTCAGTCTCTACACCCGCGAACTGGGCAAAATTTCCGTCCTTGCCAAAGGCGCCCGACGCCTTCGCTCCCCATTCAACTCCTCGCTCGACCTCCTCAGCCGCTGCGACGTCGTCCTCCTCCACAAGAACACCGAATCCCTCGACCTGCTCACCGAAGCCTCCCTCGTCGAACGCTTCGATGCCCTCCGCCAAAACCTCTCCGCCCTCTATGCCGGCTACTACATCGCCGAGCTGCTCGCCGACCTTGCCGACCACGCTATCCCCCACCCCCGCCTCTTCGACGCCGCCATCGTCACACTCCGTCATCTCGACAACCCCGAGTTGCGCTCCCGTCGCGTCATGCGCTTCGAACTGGCCTGCCTCGCCGAACTGGGCCACCAGCCCGCCCTCAACCACTGCGTCGGCTGCGGCCTCATCGTCGAAACCAGTCCCGCACCCTCCACGATCGGCTTCGGCCTCGCCACCGGCGGCCTCCTCTGCGACACCTGCCGCCCCCATCACCCCCATACCACGACCATTTCCATCGACACTCTCGAAACCCTCCGAACCCTCTCCAGCCCCGGCAACGCCTGGCGCGAACTTCCACCCGACCTCCCCACTCTCTCCCAGACCCGCACCACCCTTGCCGCGATGATCTCCCACCTCCTCGGCCGCCGCCCCCGCATGCACCCCTTCCTCGAATCCCTTCCTGGATCGACCCCGCCCCAACAACGCTCCCAGCATTGAGCTTGGGATCAACTCCCCAGGAATCCAACCCGCACTCCCCATCCCACGACCCGCGGTCGCGTCTTGATCCTTCCTTCGCGGCAACCAAGCTTTCTCTCGAAAATCCCCCTCCACCAATTCCCCGTTTCCTGGTAAAAAATCCCCGGCGAGTCTCCGCCCCGTGCGGGCGGCTGGAGGTGGGATAGCCCCCAACGGATCAGCCGGTTCTCGCCTGCCCTCTCATAATCCACGCGTTCCGATAGGGTTAGAGCATGGATGCCGACCCCATTCCGGCCCTCGATCGTGTCCTTCGCGCAGGCGCTTGCCTCGCTTTGGTTACGACCGTCCCCCTCTTCGCCACCGGCTGCCAGGGTGGCTCGGGCGCACTCTCGCGCTGGCGGATCGCCCACGACGAGGGTCTCGCCAAGCCGATTACCGACGAAGAGGTTGGCGACACCCGTGGCCCCCTCGCGCGACTTTTCGCCCCCGAGAAGATGCCCACGCGCCTCCCCACCGCCGATCCCGCCGTCTCGCTCGCCTCCGCCGAGAAATCCACGGCCGACCCCGCCATCGAGGCCGATTTCCGCACCGCCGAAGAACTCATGCAGGCCGGCCGCCTCAACGAGGCCGAGCAACTCCTCGTCAAGCTCAAGAAACGCAGCGAGCAAGGCTCCCTCGGTTTCTTCTTTGGCGGCGAAGGCAAATCGAAAGACAAATCCGCCGACGGCGTCCTCAACCGCCGCGGCAAGAAAACGGCTTGGGGCGAGAAGGCCCTCTTCCTGCTCGCCGAAACCCAGTTCCAGCAGGGAAAGCTCGTCGCCGCCAACGACTCCCTGGTCACGCTCATGACCACCTATCCCGGTACACGCTATCAGGAGGAGGCCGTTCAGCGAGAGTACGAAATCGGCGTCGCCTGGCTGGAAGCCATCGACCCCAACGCCCCACCCGAGCGCCGCGAACACTTCGGCGACCGCTTCAACGGCCGCATGCCCCCCGTCGACATCGCTGGACATGCCATTCAGGTGTTCGAACACGTCCGCCATCATGACGTCGATGGCCCGCTCGCCGACGACGCCGTCATGCGCATCGCCGACTACCACTACAACGCCGGTAGCTTCGATGACGCCTCCGTTTTCTACGACCAGCTCATCGCCGACCATCCCAAGAGCAATCTCCTTCAAACCGCCTACCTCCGCTCCATCGACTCCAAGCTCAAAGCCTACAGCGGCCCCGATTACGACGTCGCCGGCCTCGAAAAAGCCCGCGACCAGATCCACCAGGTCATGACCCTCTTCCCCGAACGTCAGGCCTCCACCACCGACGTCCTCTCCCACTCCCTCGACCTCATCGAGGACCAGCAGGCCGAAATCCTGTTCCGACGCGGCGAGTTCTACCGCCAAACCGGCTACCCAGGCGCCGCCGAACTCTGCTTCGGTGAAGTCAAAACCCGATGGCCCAAGAGCGAATGGGCGCCCCAGGCCGTCGCCCGCCTTGAAGAAATCGCCCGCATGCCCCGCAAGGTCGTCGAGCCCAGCAAGATCATGACCCTTCCCGGCTCAGGCGACCCCTTCGGTGGTAGCTCTTCCCCAACGGCAGGCGGCCCTGGCGGCGGCGGCATGGGCGGGATGGGTGGCATGGGCGGAGGGGGTATTCCCACTGGCGGAAACGGACCCTGATCTCGTGTCACTCTCTCAACCTAAGCCCTCGCGTCCCTTTGGCCGTCTCTTCCGTTCGGAGACCCGCACGATGCGAGCTTTTGCCGCACGGCTCACGCCCGCCCTCCTCCTCGCGATCCTCCTCTCTGGGACGCCCGGCTGTGGCTACTCCGTGCGCCCGCCCTACAACCCCGCTATCAAGACGGTCTATCTCCCCGTCTTCCAGTCCTACCGCTTCCGTCGCGATCTCAACATCCAGCTCACCGAGATGCTCCGCACCGAGATCGTCACCCGCACACCCTACAAGGTCGTCGCCAATCCCGAAAATGCCGACGCTCGACTCGAAGGCACGGTCGTCTTCGACGATAAGAACGTCATGGTCGAAAACCCCTACAACCTCCCCCGCCACATCCTGGGCACGCTCACCGTCAACGTGAAGTACACCGACAACCGCAACGGCGTCAGCCGCAGCCGCGCCGTCCCTGCGGCCCTCGTCACCGAGTCCGCGTCCTTCTACCCCGAAATCGGTGAACCGACCCAGGCCGGCTTCCAGAAAGCCATGAAAAAAATCGTTGAAGACATCGTCAGTATGATGGAAGACCCCTGGGGCGACGAATATCTCGTCGAAGACCAAAACCCACTCGCTGACGCCGACTCCGAAGCCAACGACCCCGCTGCCACCCGCATCAAACGATAACTTGATCCTGATCCTCCCGGAATGCCGCCCGCGGGCCAAACGCCCACGCGACGGCTCCCCCGCGTTCGCCTCCCTGATTTCGGATAAACTGCTTCCCGCCAAACTCTCCTCCCCGTAATCACACCCCACGTCAACCATGCCACCCTGGCTCGTCGGTCCCACCCCCATCGCCGGCCACGACACCCGCGCCCGAATCATGGGCATCCTCAACGTCACCCCCGACAGTTTTTCCGACGGCGGTAAGTTCGCCAATCCCCGCCAGGCCATCGACCACGCACGCCTTCTCATCGACCAGGGCGCGGACATCCTCGACATCGGCGGCGAATCCACTCGCCCCGGCAGCTCTGTCATCTCGCTCGACGAAGAACTGCGCCGTGTCATGCCAGTCATCGAGGCCATATCAACCTGGGCTATCCCGCTCTCCATCGACACGACCAAGCCCGAGGTCGCCCGCCGTGCCCTCGCCGCCGGCGCGTCCATCGTCAACGACGTCAACGGCCTGCGCGACCCCGAAATGCTCGACGTCATCGCCGCGGCCCAGGCTTCCGCCGTCATCATGCACATGGCCGGCACTCCTCAATCGATGCAACTTGATCCCCACTACAACGAGGTCACCCGCGAGGTCCTCGATTGGCTCGCCCGCCGCGTTGATGCCGCCGTCACCGCCGGCATCCCCCTCCATAACCTCGCCATCGACCCCGGCATCGGCTTCGGCAAGACCGCCGACCACAACAAGAAACTTCTCCGCGACCTGGCAAACTTTCGCCAGCTCGATTGCGCCCTCGTCATCGGCACATCCCGTAAACGATTTCTCGGCCTCTGGACCGGCCGCGACACACCCGACCGCCTCGTCGCCTCCATCGCCTCCGCGCTCGCCGCGGTCCATAACGGTGCCGACGTGGTCCGCGTTCACGATGTGGCCGCCATGCGCGACGCCCTGATCGTCTGGTACGCACAGGCCCGCCACTGAGATTGCGGCTGGTTTCAATCCCGACAAAATGAGAAAGTCATGCCATTACGTCGGGCCTGTGCCGTACGCCAAATCCGCAAGGAATCGCATCCATGCAGAAAGTCACCCCCTGCCTCTGGTTCGACGGCCAGGCCGAACAGGCCGCAAACTACTACGTCTCACTTCTACCCGACTCTCGCATCGACCGCGTCCTCCGCTCACCCGTCGAAACCCCCAGCGGTCCCGCCGACATGGTACTCCTGGTCGAGTTCACGCTCGCCGGAAACAAGTTCACGGGCCTCAACGGCGGCCCACAGTTCCCATTCACCGAGGCCGTCTCATTCCAGATCACCTGCGAAGACCAGGCCGAGGTCGATCGACTCTGGGATGCCCTCTCCGCCGGCGGCTCAACCAGCGCATGCAGTTGGCTCAAAGATCGCTGGGGCCTCTCCTGGCAAATCGTCCCCAGACGCCTGCTCGAGCTGCTCAACGATCCCGATCCCGATCGCGCGCGACGATCGATGTCAGCCATGATGCAAATGACCAAAATCATCATCGCCGATCTCGAGCAAGCCGCCGACGGCATCGCCTGGCCCCGATAGTCTGGAGACTCCCACGCATTCCGCCTGCCGGTGGCCGCACCCGTCCCGGAAACCGCTTACTCTTGATCCCTTCAGCCCGACCGTACCCGCGCCACACCCAACCCGAGCGCACTCCGCGATGAACCGAACCAACAAGCCCCTCTCTCCCGCCGCGTCCCCCGATCTCAACACACTCTGCGACTCCCTCGCCGACCGTGCCCAGGCGGCCTCGCGCATCCTGCGAACCGCCCACGGCGATCTCAAGCAAGCCTGGCTGACTCAGCTCGCCAGGTCGCTCCGCGCTCATGTCGATTCTTTGCTCGAAGCCAACGCCCGCGACATCACCGCCGCACCCGATCACGGCCTCTCGACCGCCGCAATCGACCGCCTCACGCTCAACCCCAAACGCATCGAATCCATCGCGGCCGGCGTCGAGCTGGTCGCAGCTCTGGAAGACCCCATCGGCGAGGTCGTCCGCTCCAGCATCCGCCCCAACGGCCTCGAAGTCCGCCAGGTCCGCGTCCCCATCGGTGTCATCCTCTTCCTCTACGAAAGCCGCCCCAACGTCACCATCGACGCCGCCGCCCTCTGCGTCAAGAGCGGTAACGCGGTGATCCTTCGCGGCGGCAAGGAGGCGATTCACTCTAACCGCGCGCTGCACGCTCTGGCCGCTCAGGCGCTTGCCGAGGTCGGTCTCCCGCCCGACGCCGTCCAGCTCGTTCCCACCACCGATCGCGACGCCGTCGGCCTCCTCCTCCGCCGCGCCGACCGCATCGACCTCGCCATCCCACGCGGCGGC
>JBGSYY010000302.1:0-2761 GCA_041750675.1 Isosphaeraceae bacterium
GGGGATGACTCGTGGCAACGCCGAGAGAAGCAGAACAACCCGAATCGCAACAACCGCGCCGCCTTCCCAATCATCACAACCGCACGTTCGCGCACTCCATGGCCCGGACGGGTGACGTGGAGAAGTGAGCGAGTCGGAGACGGATCTTCGACCTTTGGCTTACTCGGCCAGTTCGTAGACGAGAATGATGATGACGTCGGAGTCGTTGGGGAGAGAGCCGAGGGAGGACTTGCCGCTGCCCGACTGGGGGGCGATGTTGCCGGTCATGTGGACGACGCGGGCGTGGTTGGCGGCGAGCCAGGCGTTGACCTCGTTTTCGAGAGGCTCGACGTCGGATTCGATGCCTTTGAAGATTTTGATTTTGTGCATGGATTGATCTGTCGCTGTGTGAGGGGGGTGGTCGCACTGGCACGGTGGGCTGACGCTCAAGCAGGCTCAGGTCATACGATTCTGGAATCCCTACGAGAATGTCATCCCCGCGCAGGCGGGGATCCACTGAGTGGGCCGCGTTGTTATCGGGATCCCCGCCTGCGCGGGGATGACTCGTTTCGAGACCGACCGATACTTGGCTATGGGAAGGTCATTGGAGTTTGAGTGTGGCGATGCGTTCGACGGCTTCCTTGAGGCGGGGTTCGGGGACGGTGAGGGTCGCGCGGATGTAGCCTTCGCCGGAGGCACCGAAGCCGACGCCCGGGGTGGTGACGACGTTCACTTCCTCAAGCAAACGGGCGCAGAGATCCATTGAGGAGATGCCGGCCGGGCAGGGGATCCAGACGTAGAAGGTGGCGGGGGGCGTGGGGACGTTCCAGCCGATCTGACGCAGGCCGTTGACGAACAGGTCGCGGCGCTTTCGGTACATATCTCGAAGCGGCGGGGTGATGGTCTCGTACTCGTCGAGTGCGGTTTTGGCGGCCATCTGGATGGCGGTGAAGATGCCGCTGTCGGTGTTGGCCTTGACCTGGCCAAGCGCGGAGACGAGAGGTGCGCCGCCGACGGCGAAGCCGACGCGCCAGCCGGTCATGTTGAAGGTCTTGGAGAGGCTATGGAACTCGATGGCGACTTCGCGTGCGCCGTCGATTTCGAGGATGCTGGTGGGGGGCGTTTCGTAGTACATCTCGTTATAGGCGGCGTCCTGGGCGATCACGAAATCGTGTTTGTGGGCCAGATGGACGACGTTTTCGAGATAAGCGCTATCGACGGTTGCGCCTGTCGGGTTGTTGGGATAGTTGAGGAAGAGGAGGCGCGCGAGACGCCAGACGTCCTGGGGGATGGAGTCGAGATCGGGGAGAAAGCCGTGGTCGGCGGCGAGGGGGAGGGTGTAGACCTCTCCGCCGGCGAAGCGGGTGCTGCTGCGATAGACGGGATAGCAGGGGTCGGGGACGAGGCCGAGATCGCCGGGGTTGAGCACGGCGAGCGGGAAGTGGGCGATTGCCTCCTTGGAGCCGATGGTGGGCAGGATTTCGGTGGCGGGGTCGAGCGTGAGGCCGTAGCGGCGGTGGCAGAAGGCGGCGATGGACTGGCGCAGCTCGGGTGCGCCTTGATCGAGGGCGTACTGGTGGTAGGCGGGGTTTTCGACGCTGGACTGGAGGCTGCGGATGATGGGTTCGGGCGTGGGGGTGTCGGGGTCGCCGACGCCAAGATTGATGACGTCGCGGCCGGCGGCGATGGCGGCTTTCTTCTTCCGGTCGATTTCGGCGAAGAGGTAGGGTGGGAGCTGCTGGAGACGCTGTGACTTGACGAACGCGCTGGCCATCGGAAACCCTGAGAGTCGTGGAGGGAGAGACGGTGAAACCGGAAGATTGATGTCCTAGCGTAGCGGAATGGTGGGTTGGGGTTCTACGGGGTGGGTCGGTCGTGGGGCGTTGCCCCAGGGTAGGATTAGGTCGTCCCGTCGGGGCCTGGGGAGTGGCCGAATTGGGGCGTTGATTCCCAGGCGGATAGGGCGTGCCTTGAGCGGGGAGACGTGATGGCGGAGCGGGTGGAGGGGTATCGCGGGTACTTGATGGTGCTCGCGGAGGGTCGGCTGGACCCACGTCTGATTGGGGTGGTGGAGCCTGGGGAGCTTGTTGATGAGGTGGTGACGAAGGCGAGGGCTTCGCGCGAGGGCGTGAGGGGTGGGACGTTGCGTGCGTCGCTGGCGGAAGTGATGGTTGAGGCAGGGCGGCGGAGGGGGCTTGTCGCGGGGCGGGGCCGGGCGGCGGTGGGTGCGCTTGAGAACGCCTTCGAGTCGTCCTGGATGTGGCTGATCGTGAAGTTTGAAGAGCAGGGGATGATGCCAAGCGGATGGCATCGAGGTGAGGGGGAGACGTTGCGTGTCGGTGAGGTGATTGCGGGGTTGACGGACGGTCAACGGCGCGCCGTGGAGATGCGTTACCTGCGGAATTTGCCTGTGGCGGAGATTGCGGAGCGGCTGGGGCGGTCGGTTGCCTCTGTCGAAGGACTGTTGAGGCGTGGGCGTGCGAAAGTGAGGAGGGAATTGGGTGGCGAGGGGTGGGCGGTTCCACCCCATGAGGTGGAGATTAGCGACGGCCGTCGGAGGGTTTGACGGTCACTTTCTTGCCCTTGATCTTGCAGGTGCGAAGGGCCTCCATGACGCGATCGAGGACGGCTTCCTCGACATCGACGAGGGAGAAGCGGTCGGCGATTTCGATGGCGCCGATTTGGTTGCCGGCGATGCCAGCCTCGTTGGTGATGGCACCGACGAGGTCCTGAGGGCGGACGCCGGCGGAGCGGCCTGCGCCGATGAAGATTTGAGAGGTGG
>JBGSYY010000303.1:0-87276 GCA_041750675.1 Isosphaeraceae bacterium
GCGGGGGTCAGAGCGGGGACGCCGGCACTGGCCTGGTACTGGCGGTTGAGCATTTTGATGACGATCTGGGTCACGTCGCCGGAGGGGTCGGAATAGACGACCGAGCGAGACATGGCGGCGAGGGCTGAGTTGGGGTCTGCGCCGGTGATTGGTTCGTTGGAGACGCGGATGACGTAGTTCATGTGATTATGTTTGGCGATGGCTTCGACCATGGCCTGGATTTCTTTGTAGATGGTGGCGAGGGCTTCGGCCTCCTTGGAGGCGAATTCGCGCTGGGCGGATTCGCGGGCGGAGTCGAGCCTGACCTTGTATTCGGTGAGCCGGGCGTCGTGGCCCTTGAAGTCGGCGGAGCCGGGCTGGAGGCTTTCCATCTCCTTGGCGACCTGCTGGGCCTCGGCCATGATCTTGGAGAGTTCGCCCTTTTTGAGATTGGCCTCGGCCTCGATTTGCTTACGGATGAACTCGACTTTTTCGTAGCCCTTGAAGACGGCGTCCATATCGATGGAGCCGATGACGGCCGAGGAGAGAGGACGGGCGGCGCCCTGGGTACCGGTTTTTTGGACGGCGGCGTCCTGGCCGATGGTGTGAGCGGCGAGCATGCCGAGGCTGCCCAGCGAGCAGCCAAGGGCGATTAGAATACGCGAGGACTTGGTCATCGATCCATCTCCGATGAGGCCCGAGGCGCGTGAGGCGCGAGGGGCATGCCAACCGTGGCGGGAGTCACTCGTCCGATTCGAGACGGCCCGGGCGCGGAGTGCGACCGGGCGGAGGCTCGCCTGGGGGCGAGAATACGCGGGGGGAATCTTGCCCTAGGTAGGCGAGGTGGTCAAGGCGAACCGAAAAAGTCGTCAATCGGAGCGAGTGAGGGCGAAATTCTTGAAGGCGATCTGGCGAGGTGGTTTGCCGCCGGTGGAGAGTAGCTCGGTGAGCAGTTCGTTGAAGAAGTCGGGGCGGATGCGATAGAGGTTGTGTTTGCCCTGGCGGTTGGCCTCGACGAGGCCGGAGACGCGAAGCAGCGCGAGGTGGTGGCTCACGGCCGGCTGGGTCTGGCCGAGGTGATCGCAGAGTTGGGTGACGTTGTGCTCGCCAGCGCGGGCGAGGAGCAGGAGGATGCGGAGACGACTGTCGTCGCTCAGTAGCTTGAAGATCTGGGTGAGGTTGCGGATTGAGTCGTCGGTGACGGCCGGCATGGTGGAACGGGTGTGGCCATTGGATTTCGAGGTTTTGGACGTGGGTCGGGGAGGCATGGAAGGAAAGATGCTCCAGAAAAGGGAGTGCGTATTGGCGGAGGGAAGTTGGTTGTGGCCAGGGGGCGACGACGATCGCGCCAGGACGGGATCGAATCGAGTCAGTCAAAGCTTGATGTGAAGGAGCCTGCTCAGTTTTGGGACGCAGGAAGTAGGCCGTAGGCTGTGAGGGATTTCACGAGTGCGGCGCGGAGGGTGTCGTCCAAAGGTTCGAGGGGCAGGCGTAGCTCGCCGGGGCATCGGCCGGTGAGTTCGAGGGCGGTTTTGAGGGGGATGGGGTTGGGGGCGAGGCTGAGCATGTCGCGGCAGAGCGGGAAGAGTCGGCGATGGAGGGCACGAGCGGTGGTGATATCGCCGCGGTTGAAGGCATCGACCATCGCCATGACGTCGCGTGGGACGAGATTGGCGACGACGGAGACGACGCCGACAGCGCCGACGGCTAGCATGGGGAGGGTGAGTGAGTCGTCGCCGGAGAGGATGGCGAGGTCGGTCTTGTCGACCAATTCGCTGACCTGATCGAGAGAGCCGGCGGCTTCCTTGACGGCGACGATATTGGGGAAGCGGGAGAGGCGGGCGATGGTGGACGGCTCGACGTTGCGGCCGGTCCGCGAGGGGACGTTGTAGACGACGATCGGGATGTCGCACTGATCGGCGAGAGTGGCGTAGTGGCGGTAGAGACCTTCCTGGGTGGGGCGGTTGTAGTAGGGTGAGACGACGAGGGCTGCGTTGGCACCGGCCTTGTGGGCGAAGCGAGTGAGTCGGACGGCTTCGGAGGTGGCGTTGGAGCCGGTGCCGGCCATGACGTGGGCACGGCCGTTGGTGCGTTCGACGACGGCGGCGATGACGCGTTCGTGCTCGTCGTGGGAGAGGGTGGGAGATTCGCCGGTGGTGCCGACTGGGCTGAGGGTGGGGGTGCCCTGGGCGATCTGCCAGTCGACGAGTCGGCCGAGGGACTCGTAGTCAACCTGGCCATTTTGGAACGGGGTGACGAGGGCCACGGTGCAACCGGCGAAATCACGACCACGCGCGGGCGACATGAACGATTACCTTGTTGGGGCTTGCGGAAGGCATGCAAAAAGCAGGGACCGGGAACGAAGATCCGGGCCTTGCGTTGAAGGGAACATGGTAGCGGTCTGAGCGTTGAGAATCAAAGTGAGGCCGTGCTGAAGGCGTCGCGGATGGTTCGTTTCATGTCTCGGACGGCTTGCTCGATACCGACGAAAACGGCGCGGGCGATGATGCTGTGGCCGATATTCAACTCGCGCATGGAGGGGATGCGAGCGATGGGGGGGACGTTTCGCTCGTTGAGGCCGTGGCCGGCGTGGAGGGCGACGCCGGCGGCCACGATGCGCTGGGCGGCATCGCTGAGGGCGACCAACTCACGTTGACGCGAGGAGTCGTCGGTCGCGTTGGCATAGCGGCCCGTGTGAAGCTCGATGGCGTCGATACCAAGCAAGAGGCCGGCGTCGATCTGAGCGGGGTCGGGATCGAGGAAGAGGCTGACCTCGATTCGAGCGGCGCGGAGGCGGCGGACAGCTTCGGCGATGTTGAGTTGGTTGGAAATGACGTCGAGCCCGCCCTCGGTGGTGACTTCCTGGCGGCGTTCGGGGACGAGTGTGACCTGATCGGGGCGGGTTTGGATGGCGAGGTCGATCATGTCGGGGACGGAGGCGGATTCGAGGTTGAGGCGGGTACGCACAGTATCGCGTAAGACGCGGACGTCGCGGTCCTGGATGTGGCGACGGTCTTCGCGAAGGTGAACGGTGATGCCGTCGGCACCGGCCAGTTCGGCGAGGGCGGCGGCCCAGACGGGATCTGGCTCGTGGCCGGCTCGGGCCTGACGGAGGGTGGCGACGTGGTCGATGTTGACGCCGAGTCGTATCATGGAAGTTACATGTTACAGAATGAGATTGGAGCAAGGTTAGCGATTGGACCCGACCAACCGCAGGGGGGATTTGGCGAGGATGAATGTTTTTTCGCCGGCGACGGTGAAGTTGACACGGCCTTTGCGGGAAGGGCCCGCGCCGTCGATGGCGATGATGCGGCCCAGGCCGTAAGTGGGGTGGAGGACGGTGACGCCGGGACGGAAGGCGTCGAGGGCGTCGTCGCCGGTGGAGGGTGGTGGTGAGGCGTCTGGGGAGCGGAGCAGATCGGCGGCGGTGCCGAGGCGGGGGAAGGTGGTTGGAGTGGAGGGGCGGTCGCGGAACTGAGGGCGATCGCGGTTCCAGACGGTGGGGTCGCCGGCGGTGCGGTCGATGATTTCGAGGGCGTCTTCGGGGAGTTCGCGGAGGAAGCTGGAGGGAATGGTGGAGTTTCGCTGACCGCGCGAGGTGCGGATTCGGGCGTGGCTGAGGTGGAGGGATTGTTCGGCGCGGGTGATGCCGACGAAGAAAAGGCGGCGTTCTTCCTCGCGTTGT
Source organism: Isosphaeraceae bacterium (assembly GCA_041750675.1). Lineage (GTDB taxonomy): Bacteria > Planctomycetota > Planctomycetia > Isosphaerales > Isosphaeraceae > BPJS01. The sequence goes on from JBGSYY010000303.1 coordinate 3,665, forward strand.
TTGTTGCTTACGATGGAGCGTGAGTGGGGGAGGATGCCTTCTTCGAGTCCGATGAGGAAAACGGTGGGGAATTCGAGGCCCTTGGCGGCGTGGAGGGTCATGACGGCAACGGCCCCGGCGTCGTTGTTCCAGCGGTCGACCGAGGTGGCGAGGCTGACTTCCTGAACGAAGTCGGAGGCGGTGGCTCCGGGGTGGTCGTTGTCGAACTGGCGGGCGGCGGTGATGAGTTCATCGACGTTGGCCTTGCGGTCGGAGCCTTCGTTGCCCGTGGTGGCGAAGAAGGCTTCGAGGTCGGGGAGGTCGAGGATTTTCTTGAGGAGGATTTCCGCGGGTTGATCGCGGAGGGCGGTCAGCTCGTCGATCATCCAGACGAAGTCTCGGAGCGAGCGTGCTCCTTTGTCCTTGAGGCCGGCGATGCCGCCGGCGTTGCGAGCGACGGCCAGGAGGGGCTGGCCGGCGCGTCGGGCTTCCTGGGTGAGTCGCTCGATGGTGGTGGAACCAATGCCGCGGGGCGGGACGTTAACGATGCGCTCGAAGGCGACGTCGTTGCGCGGATTGGCGACGAGGTTCATGTAGGCGAGGAGATCCTTGATTTCCTGGCGTTCGTAAAATGAGACGCCGCCGACGACCTGATAAGGAATGCGGGAGGCGCGGAAGGCGTTTTCGATGGGACGGGTGAGGGCGGCGACGCGGACGAAGACGGCGATATCGCGGTAGGCGTGGTCGCCTTCGCGGACAATGGTGCTGATCTGGCGGGCGATTTCCTGGGCTTCGTCGGTCTCGGTTTCGTAGGTGGTGAGGGTGACGAGATCGCCTTCGGGATTTTCGGTGACGAGTTTTTTGTCCTTGCGAAGCTGGTTGAAGCGGATGAGGTGGTCGGCGGCGCGGAGGATGTTTTTGGTGCTTCGGTAGTTGCGTTCGAGCTTGACGACCTTGGCGCCGGGGAAGTCGCGTTCGAATTCGAGGATGTTGCCGAGGTTGGCGCCGCGCCAGCCATAAATGGACTGGTCGGGATCGCCGGTGACGCAGACGTTTGGGGTGTCGACGGAGAGGGCGCGGACGATGGCGTACTGGGCGAGGTTGGTGTCTTGATACTCATCGACGAGGATGTAGCGGAATCGGTCGTCGAGCTGGGCGCGGACTTCGGGATGGGAGCGAAGGATGGTGACGGTGTGGTTCAGGAGGTCGTCGAAATCGACGGCGGACTGGGCGCGCATGCGTTCCTGGTAGGCGGGATAGACGCGTGCGGCAACGGCGGCGAGGTGGTCCTGGGTTCCGCCTGCGGCGAACTGCTCGGGGTTGAGCATGGCATTTTTGGCGCGGCTAATGAGACCTTCGACCTGCTCCGGCGAGATGCCGACGGCGTCGACACCGAGTTCTTCCATCGTTTTGCGGATGGTGCGGAGTCGGTCGGACTGGTCGTCGATGGAGAAGCCGCGCTCGAGGCCGACGAGGGGGGCGTGCTGGCGGAGGAGGCGGGCGCAGAGGGCGTGGAAGGTGCTCATCCAGACGCCGGAGCCGGGGACGAGGGATTCGACGCGCTCGCGCATCTCGCCGGCGGCCTTGTTGGTGAAGGTGAGGGCGAGGATGGATCGGCTGGGGATGCCCTGGTGCATGAGGTAGGCGACGCGGCGGGTGATGACACGAGTTTTTCCGGAACCGGCGCCGGCGAGGACGAGGAGCGGACCGTTGACGTGAGAGACGGCGTCGCGCTGAGCGGGCGTGAGTTCCGAGAGGAGGTCCATGCGTCGCGTCGCAGTCCGTGAGTGGGAAGGGTGTGAAGAGGCGGCCGGACGGGTGTCGGGCGGGGGCAGAGATCATACACTACAGGGAGATCAGAACGCTCTGCGTTGCGAAAGAGAAGGCGACAGGCAACCTGGAAGAACCGGGAGCGGAGTTTTCCGTGTGCGAGCTGGTCGGCTTTTGGGGAACGGGAGAGAGAGAGGATCATGGGTATTGTCGGGATCGGGACGGAGATCGTCGAGTGTGTGCGGATTGGTCGGCTGATCGAGCAGCATGGTGAGCTGTTTTTGGAACGAGTTTACACGGCGCGGGAGATTCGGGAGTGTCAGGCTCGGCGACGAACGACGGAGCATTTCGCGGCGCGGTGGGCGGCGAAGGAGGCGGTGTTGAAGGCGATTGGGATGGAGAGGGCGGCCCGGGTTGGTCGGACAAATCTGGAGATTCGCCAGAAGGCGGGAGGTCGGGCGAAGGTGTATGTGCGGGGCGTGGTGCGAGATGAGGCGATTCGTCGGGGAATTTGGGATATCCTGGTTGACCTAGCGTATTGTCGGAACTACGCAACGGCGTATGCGATGGCGGTGGCGGGAGTTCGTGAAGCGGGCGGTGCGGACAGCGGCACAGATACGTAATGAAGGGAAGCCATGGCACATTTGTTTGAATTTGAGGCGGCGGAAGTGTTGGGAGTTGAGCCGGGAGCGCGGCTGGAGGCGGTGAGGGATGCGTATCGAGCTAAGTCGAAGAAGTATCATCCGGATGCTGGGGGAGACACCTGGGCCTTCCGGCTGGTGAACCGGGCCTATGAGTTGATGTGTTGTTCGAGGGTGGCGAGTTGGGTGGTTGAAGAGGAGCAGGCTGAGGCGAAGGCGACTCGTGCCTCGGCCTCGACACGGCCTGGCGAACCCCACGCGGAACGCAAGCCGTTTGTCGCGGCGGATTCCAAGACTTCGGATCATTTTGCCGAGGACGTGCGACATGGTGCGCAGGATGAGGGTTACTCGGCTGAGCGGCTGATCGATGTGGAGATTCTGGTTGTGCGGCAGGAGATTTTGAATCCGGTCGAATTTTTGACGGCGCGGACTGAGGACCGGAATTTAAGTTGCAGCGTGAGCGCGGCATGGCCCAAGGCGGGGCTGGAGGGGATGACGGAGCGGGAACGGGACGCGATCACGGATGGGTTGAACAAGGCGTTCAAAAAGGCGGCGAAGGCGTGTCGGCCGTTATCGCAGAATTTGCGGCGTGAGGATGGAGCGTTTAGTGGATGGCTGACGTACCCATCGGCGCGTGAGGCGCATGATGCGGCACAGTCGTTGAGGGCGGCGCTTCATGAGGTATCGCTGGGAGTGAAGCAGACGACGCGGGAGCTGGTGGTTCCGCGGGTGTGAAAGAAGGCGTAGGCCGGCGGGTCTGGGGGCTTTGGCCGGCTACGGCCTACGAACCAAGTAACCCAAGGGTAGGAGCGCTCGTTCAGGGAGTGTGGAGAGCGTGGTCTGGCCTAGGCGAGGACATCGCCGGCGACGGCCTGGATACGTTCGAGGGTGAGGGTTCCCGGTTCGGAGGTTCCCTTGCACTTGGGGTATTTGGCGCAGCCGAGGAAGAAGCCGCGGCGACCGCGGCGGACGAGCATCGCGCCGCCGCAATCGGGGCAGGTTTCCTCGACGACGACGGTTTTGAGATCGGGACCGGCGGCGGCGGGGGCCTGGTCCTTGATCTTGTCCTTGAGGTCGTCGGGGATTGGGGCCGTGGAGCGACATTTGGGGTAGGCCAGGCAGCCCAGGAATGCGCCTCGGCGGCCGCTCTTGATGCCCATGGGGCCGCCGCACTTCTCGCATTTGACGTCGATGGTGGGGGGTACGACGGGCTTGCCCTGGTCGTCGACCGGGATGGTCGAGCGGCACTTGGGATAGGCGGAGCAGCCGAGGAAGGGTCCGCGAGGCCCCTGGCGGAGGATCATCGGCTGGTTGCATTTGGGGCAGGGATGATCGGTTTGCTCGATGGAGGGGCGGGCGATGGGTGCGCCGTCGGGGCCTTCGTCGAAGATCTGTTTGCACTCGGGGAAGCCGGAGCAGTAGAGGAAGGGTCCGCGCTTGCCCTCTTTACGACGGAGGGTTTTGCCGCATTCGGGGCACTTGTGATCGGTGTCAGTGGCGGGGTTTTGCTCGGCGTCGCCGCCGGGGAGGGTGCCCTTGCATTCGGGGTAGCGTTTGCAGCTATGGAAGGAGCCGCGTTTGTTGAACTTCATGACCATGTCGGAGCCGCATTCGGGGCATTTTTTGCCGGTGGGTGCCGCCTCATAGTCGCTGGCGGTTTCGAGGTCTTTCTGAAACGGGTAGTAGAACTCGTCCATGACCTTGGGGAGTTGCTCCTTGCCGGTCACGATGTCGTCGAGTTCGTCCTCCATGTGGGCGGTGAACTTGAGATCCATGATCTTGGGGAACTTGGCGACCAGGTAGTCGTTGACGGTCATGCCGAGGTCGGTGGCGAAGAAGCGGCGCTCTTTCTGGTCGACGTAGCGGCGGTCCTGAATGGTCTGGATGATAGGGGCGTAGGTGGAAGGTCGGCCGATATTCTCTTTTTCGAGGGCCTTGATGAGGGTGGCCTCGGAGTAACGGGGCGGGGGCTGAGTGAAGTGCTGGGAGGCGGCCAGTTCGCGGAGGTCGAGGGTCTGGCCTTCGGTGAGGGCGGGGAGAAGCTGATCTTCCTGCTTGCCGGCGGGGGGAAGGACGCGGCGGTAGCCGTCGAAGCGGAGGATTTTGCCCTGGGTTTTGAAGAGGCCGGAGCCGGCGGTGATCTCGACGTTGGTGACCTCGAATCGCGCGGGTGTCATCTGGCTGGCGACGAAGCGGCGATAGATGAGGTTATAGAGACGAAATTGTTCGTGGCTGAGGCGATCCTTGATCTTATCGGGATGATGGGTGATTTCGGTGGGGCGGATGGCCTCGTGGGCTTCCTGGGCCAGTTTGCCGGCTGCGTACTGGTTGGGTTTGCCGGGGAGGTAGGCGTCGCCGTATTTCTGGCCGATGTGGTCGCGGACGGCTTTGACGGCGTCGTCGCTGACGCGAAGGCTGTCGGTACGCATGTAGGTGATCAGGCCGACGGGACCGGAGCCGTCGACGTCGATGCCTTCGTACAGTTCTTGAGCGATCTTCATCGCTTTTTTACCGGACATTCGGAGGCGGATGGTGGCTTGCTGCTGGAGGGTACTGGTTTTGAAAGGAGCGTCGGGCTTGTCGGATTTTTCGACGTTTTCGAGCTTGGAGACGCGATAGGGGGCGTCCATAAGTGCCTGGCGCACGGCTTCGGCTTGCTCGCCGTTGACAGCGGAGAAGGGTTTGCCGTTCCACTGGGCCAGTTCAGCGGCGAATCGGTCGGCCTCGGCGGTGGAACCGACTGGACTAAGGTGCGCGATGAGCTTCCAGTATTCCTGGGAGACGAAGGCGCGGATTTCTTTTTCGCGGTCAACGATGATGCGGACAGCCACGGACTGGACGCGGCCGGCGCTGAGGTCGCGGGCGATTTTTTTCCAGAGCAAGGGGCTGATCTGGTAGCCGACGAAGCGGTCGAGGAAGCGGCGGGCTTGCTGGGCGTTGACCTTGTTCATGTCGATCGGGCCGACATGTTGGAAGGCCTCGCGAACCGCGCGTTCGGTGATTTCGTAAAAGAGGACGCGGCGGACGCGATCGTCGGGCAGTTCGAGTGCTTGCTGGAGGTGCCAGGCGATGGCTTCGCCTTCGCGGTCGGGGTCGGTGGCGAGATAGACGATTTCGGCGCGGTCGGCCTCGCGGCGGAGATCCTGGATGGTGTCGCGTTTGTTCTGGACGACTTCGTAGGCGGGTTCGTAGCCGCTTTCGACGTCGATGCCGAGGGTGCGTTTGGGGAGGTCGCGGACGTGGCCCATGCTTGCCTTGACGACGTAGCTGGAGCCCAGGAATTTGTTGATCGACTTGGCCTTTTTGGGGCTTTCGACGATGACCAGGGCGCGGCCTTTGGCGGAGGCGGAGATGGGGCGCGACTTGGGCGTGGCGGTTTTCGCCTTGGGTTTGGCCTTGGGAGTAGTGCGTCGATCCGCGGAAGCGGCGGACTTGGCCTTGGCCTTGGGCCGCGGGGTTGCGGCTTTCTTGGGCTTGGCGGGGCCGCTGGGAGAATCGGCATCCGGCGAATTCGATTTTGGTGCGGACTTGCGGGCCACGTCGTACCTACCTTGATTCGAGCCAACGATGGGCGAAGCGGAGGAGTAGCAGCATCGTATAGGGATCGGGTCAACTGGGGGGTCTAAGCGGGTCGGAACTAGGTTGCTTATTTGTGCGGGCGAGCGATCCTGCTACACTCTTTGGATCAAGAAACGCGTCAAGGACGTTCGCGATTCGATAAGCGACCGGCTCACTCACTGTCAATAGGCGAGGGGTGGCGGTCGGGCGGGTCGGACGGGGCGTGAGTGGAGTCGGAAGCCCGCGGAAACCACTGAGGATACGGGGTCGATCATGTCGTTTGAAGTCTTTCGCAAGCACCAGAAGAAATGGATGGGCGCTCTGGCCCTGATGGCCATGATCGCGTTCACGCTGGACCTGAGCCTGTTTCGAGGGCGGGGTGCGGCGCGGGGCAATCCGGAGGTGTTCCAGGCCGGGGGTAAGTCGATCCGTCAGTCGGAAGTGAACGAGCTCAAGATTGATCGAATCCGGGCGAATCAGTTTGTCGCGGCCTTGCGTGGGTTGGATGGGACGTTTGGCGGGACCTCGGATGCGGATATGGTGGATGCGTACTTGCTTGATCAAAAGGGCAAGGCGATGGGGATACCGGCTGGGCCCGATGTGGGCGCGGCCTGGCTACGGCAAGAGCTTCGGTTGCCGACCGAACAGTTTGACCGGATCTACACGGAATACTTCGCGGACGCTCAGGGCGAGATTCGTTGTACGGATGCGCAGTTGCTCGAGTCGATTGGCCGGCAGGTGCGGATTTTGACCGTGGCGACCTTGCCCGACCTGCCGACGGGTGGGATATACGACGCCTATCTGACGACGCCGCTGGATGTGTATGAGGAGTTCAAGTCGCAGACGGAACGAGTGTCGGCAAACGTGGTGGGGTTCCCGGTGGCCGATTACGTGAGCAAGGTGGCCGAGCCGGACGAGATGAAGTTGCGAGCGTATTTTGATGAACACAAGGAATTACTGCCTGATCCGGAGAGCGATGAGCCGGGGTTCAAGATTCCGCGACAGGTGCAGGTTGAGTATGTGATGGCGGATGCGGCGCAGCTTGAAGAGACCTACCGGACTGCGTTGACGGAGGAGGAACTGCGAACCTATTACACAGCCAACACTGCGTTGTTTCCTGCGCCTCCGCGCGAGTTGCCGGACAATCTTTTTGAGGGTGATAAGGAGGCGAAATTGACGCCGAGGTCGATCGATCCGTTCCGTGAGGTTTCGGCCGAGGTGCGGCTTTCGCTGGCGGGCCAGAAGGCGCGGGATGAGATTGAGCGTCGGTTTGCGTCGGTTCGCGAGCAAGTGATGGACCCGTTTCTGGATCAGTACGACTCGGCGATTGAGGCGAACCGCGAGGCCGTTGAGGCGGGACGCGGAGAAGCGAAGTTGCCTGAACCTGTGAAGGACGGGGTTTCGCCGGTGAAGGTGGAGGCGGAACGGCTGGGATTGAGCTACGAGAAGACACCGATGCTGGATCGAACGGATGCGGAACTGATCATGCCGATCGCACGTGCGCAGTATGGATCGGGTGTCGCGGGGCGTCGGATCGCGTTTGGCGATTATGTCTTCGCGCCACGATCGAGCGTTTATGAGCCGTTTGAGATGAGCGATGCGTTCGGGCAAAGGTATCTGGGATGGAAGTTGTTGGATGTGGCGGATCGCGTGCCGACCTTCGAGGAAGTGAAACCGAAGGTGGTGGAGGCATGGAAACTGGAGCAGGCGCGCGAGCTTGCCAAGAAGGATGCGGAGGCGTTGGCCGATCAGGCGCGGTTGAAGGGTGGCGATCTGGCGGGTGTGGCCGAGAGTCGAACGCTGGTTTCGACGACGGACCTGCCGAAGATCATGTCGACGCCGAGTTTGTCGCCGTTTCAGCCGCCGGAATCACGTCCGGCGGAGATTCCGGAGTTGCCGCAGGCGAGTGACGAACTGCGTGAAGCGTTGTTCAGTCTGGCGCCGGGTGAAGTGAAGGTGGAGCCGAACCGTCCGAAGACGACGTATTATGTGATGACGTTAAACCGGAGGACGGAGGCGGATCTGCAGGAATTGTTTGGTCCGACAGGTTCGCGGTTTGGGATCGAGCGGGAGGTCGTCTCACGACTGACTGGAGACCGAATCCGATCGCAGCTTGAAGCGTTGCGTGAGGTTGAGAAAGTGAAGATGGTGGCGCCGGATACAACGGTGAGGCCTGACGACGAGTATTGAGGTCGCTGGTTTCAGTGTTCTGCCGAGATCGTTTGAAGTGCCTGGCTTCGCTGCCCCAGCATTTGCGGGGATGGCGTTGCAAATGTTGAGAATAAGGATGCGGACCCATGGCCTTGCCGCGAGTGGTGATCGTTGGTCGCCCGAACGTTGGAAAGTCGTCGCTGTTCAACTGGCTTGCGGGCCGTCGGATTGCGATCGTCGATTCGATGGCGGGAGTGACGCGCGACCGGATGGGTGCGCTGGTGCAGATTGGCGAGGACGATGATGAGCCGCATTTTTTTGAGCTGATCGACACGGGCGGGATCGGGGTTGTGGACCGTGACGAGCTTTCCCAGGAGGTGGAGCAGCAGATTGAAACGGCGATGAATGAGGCTGAGCTCATTTTGTTCGTCGTGGATGGGCGGGACGGGGTGATGCCCCTCGATGAGGAGGTTGGTCAGCGGCTTCGGTATCTGGATAAGCCGGTGATTCTGGTGATCAACAAGATTGACGTGCCCGCGCTCGAGGATTCGCAGCACAGCTTTCACAAGCTGGGGCGTGGGACGCCGATCTGCGTTTCGGTGCATCAGAATCGCAACCGGGATGCGCTCTTGAAGCTGATCCTGGAGCGAATGCCGGAAAGTGACGAGGGGAAGCCGGCCGAGGCGGTGATGAAGCTGGCGGTTGTTGGGCGGCCGAATACAGGAAAGTCGACGTTCATAAACGTACTGGCGCAGGCGGAGCGAATGATCGTTTCGGAGATCGCCGGAACGACGCGGGATGCGGTGGATGTTCGATTCGAGCTGGACGATCTGCCGTTCATCGCGATCGACACGGCGGGTGTGCGGCGGAAAGCGAAGATTCGCGACGATCTCGATTTTTTCTCAATGCACCGCGCGGAGCGTTCGATCCGCCGGGCCGATGTGGTGCTTTTGTTTCTGGACGCGACGCAGGGTGTTGTGCGGTTGGATAAGCAACTCGCGGATTACATCGGGCAGCAATACAAGCCGTGCATTTTCGTTGTGAATAAGTGGGACATGCTGCTGGCGAACCCGGAAGGGCCATCGGCGGAGATGATGGCGAAGTACGCCACGTCCGTGCAGTATGCGTTCCGAACCATGGCGTATGCGCCGCTGGCCTTCATCACGGCGAAGACGGGGAAGAATGTGAAGGCGTTGGTTAATCTGGCGCAGAAGATGTTCAAGCAATCGCAAAAACGGGTGGGGACGGGTGTTCTGAATCGTGTGCTGCGCGAGGCGGTGGTGGCGCATCCGCCGTCGATGCGCGAGAATCGAACGCCGAAGATTTTTTATGCGGCACAAATCGACACCGCACCGCCGACGATGGTGATTTTCGTCAATAGCCCGGGCTTGTTCGACGTGACGTATCAGCGGTATTTGCTCAACGTGTTTCGTGAGAAATTGCCGTTCCACGACGTGCCGATCAAGCTCTATTTGCGAGCGCGGACGCAGACGGCGGGACGGCCGGGGAGCGGGCGGAAGTCGGACGGGGATGACTCCCATGATGGACTGCCGGATGTGAATCTGGACGCGGAAGTGAACGACCTGCTCTCGGAACTCGACGAGTGACCGGGAAGACGAAAGGATCGAGATGATGAGCCGACCGGATCTGACGCGTCGTGGATTTCTGGGGGTGGTTGGCCTGGGGGTGATGAGTGCGCCTGGTGTGAGTGCGCCTGGTGTGAGGGTCATCGATCCGATTCCACGAACCCGGCCGAGCCATCTGAAGCTCAGTCTGGCGGCGTATTCGTTCCGGGATTATCTGGATTTGTCGAAGCCGCGCATGGACATGTTTGGCTTTGTGGATTACGCCGCGGATCTGGGTTTGGATGGTGTCGAGCCGACGAGTTACTGGTTTCCGCCAGACTCGGGTGACGCGTATCTGCGTAAGCTGCAGCAACATGCGTTTTTGCGAGGGCTGGATATATCGGGGACGGCGATTCGCAACGATCTTTGTGTGGCGGAGCCGGAAGCGCGGGCGGAGCAACTGGCCTCGGTGCGGAAGTGGATCGAACGGGCGAGCGTGCTGGGCGCGCCGGTGATGCGAGTGTTTGGCGGCAATGTGCCCAAGGGTGGGAGTGAGGAGGCGACGGCGGAGCGCGTGGTTTCGGCGATCGAGGAGTTGTTGCCGCATGCGGTGGCGCATGGAGTGACGTTGGCGCTGGAGAATCATGGGGGAATCACAGACACGCCGGAGCAGTTATTGCGGATTGTGCGAGCTGTCAAGGCGCCCGAGGGCGGGTTTGGCGTGAACCTGGATACTGGGAATTTCCATGGCGAGGACCCGTATGCGGAGGTTGCCGAACTGGCTCCGTACGCGGTCAATGTGCAAGTGAAGACGGAGGTCTCGCGGCGAGGGCATCCCAAACAGCCAGCGGACCTTGGTCGGCTGATCCAGATTTTGCGTGACGCGCGTTATTCGGGTTATGTTGTGCTGGAGTATGAGGCGGGCGAGGATCCGAAAGTCGGCGTGCCGGCGGCGATTAAAACGTTGAGGGCGTTGATCGGCTAACGAGGGTCGGCGAGTTCACGCCATTCCTGGAGCTGAGCGCGCGAGGCGGAATCGGGGGCGAGCTTGAGGGCGTCGTCGATGCGCCGGATCGCAGGTTCGCGATGACCGGCGTCGAGTTCCAGAAGGGCGAGCCCGATTGCCGCCTCGAAGAGGGCAGGCTCGGTGAAAAGAGCTTGCTCGAAATGGTTGCGGGCGTCGGTGTAGTCTTCCTCGATAAGGTAGGTCCAGCCGACGCGTGAATTCTGGAGAGCTGGGCGAGGGACGTTACGGGCGGATTGCCAGATGATGCGCGCGGTGGCGGGAGTGCTGAGGCGAAGCCAGAGGGTTGCGAGTCGATCGGTCTCGGCCCAGGATCGCTCCAGTGCGGGTCTGGCGAGGGCAAGCACCTCGGCGGCAACCTGGGCCTGTCCGGCGTTGAGCAAGCGCTCGACAACCGAGTTCAGCTCGTTGAGGTTGGACCATTCGCGAGCGATAGGTGCATTGGCCTGGTCGCGGAGGGCGGGCAGTTGTGGGCGTAGGCTGTCGGCGACGAGGCGCTGGGTGGGGTTACGGGGTGTGAGCGAGACGATTCGATCGGCGATGGGGTAGGCTCGCTCGGTGAGACCCTGAGCCTGGTAAAGACTGAGCAAGGTGACGAGGGTGCTGAAATCGTCGGGGAGGTCCTCGCGGGCGGATTCGAGGGCGTAGGTGGCGCGGAGGAGCGGGGGATCGAGCAAGGGGTCGAATGGAGCGCGGAATCGGCCTGAGAGCTGGGTGGGGGTGAGTCGCAGACGTTGTTGTTCGAGCAGGCCGAGGCGTTTCCAGGCCTGGGACTCGACGCCCTGGTCGAGCAGGGCACGATGGGCGTAGCCGCGGCCGAGGAGATTGAGCTGGGCGGCGAGGTCGAGACGAGTTTCGATCTGGGCGGCGAGATCGCGGCAGATACGGGCGAGCGCGACTCGGGAGGGGCTGTCGGCGGGGTCGGTGGAGGGATCGGGTTCGAAGTGTCGTCGGGAGAAATCGACCGGATTTTGCGAGGCGGGGAAGGAGCGATGGACGAAGACAGAGGCGATGGGGTCGAAGTGGATGCAGCTCCAGTGCGGGCTGTCGAGCGCGCGGGCGGTGAGGAGGGCGGAGTCGAGCTGACTCAAGTCGAGGAGAAGAGAGGGGTTTCCCATCTCGGCGAGGCGTTCCTCCCAGCCTCGATTGAGGGCGAGGCGTTGTTGAAGCTCGTGATATTCCTGGTAGAGCGCGGGACCGATCACTTCGAGACGGGCGTCGGCGTAAGTTTTTTTGTCGGGACCGTTGTGATAGATCCAGACTGCGGAGTGGCCGTTGTGGAAGCAGACGGAGCGGTCGGGCATTCCCGGTGATTGGGAAAGGCGTGCTGCGGCGTGGGGAAAGACGAGAGGCTGCTCACCCAGGCCGACTGCGCGGCCTTCGCCGAGCCAGGCGTAGTAGCGGCCGGAGGCGACGAAGACGATCAGCAGCGAGAGGATCGCGAGGACGAAGACAGAGGCACGATGGGATTTGCGATAACCCGGGAGAGAGTCGTGCTGGGTTCGTATCCAGGAGGCGGCCCATTCGCCGAAATTCCAGGCGGAGACGGCTCCGGTGATCGCGGCGAACTGGTGGCTGTTGCGAGTGGCCTTCCAGCTCAGGATGCCGAAGGTGACGAAGAGCAAGAGTCGGAAGGGGCGGAGCCGCCAGGTGGGGTTTTCGGTCGCGGCGGCTCGGAGTTTTGATTTTGGGACTTTATTGGTTGCGCGGCGGGTTCGTGTTGAGGCTCTCGATTTGGCACTCGGGGCGAAGCTGCGCAAACGACTGACGATGCGACCTAGGATTGGCAGCAAGAAGCTAGCCACGCCGAGGGCAAGGCAGGAAAGGTGGATGCGCAGGGGGACGTTGGACCAACTGGCCTCGCGGATGAAGGTGGGGAGGGGTTTCAGTTCACCGATGGACTCGAAGATGGGGTTTCCCATCGTGCCGAGCAATTCGAGGGGGAAGAGTGCGCCTCGGAGACCGTAGGGATTGATGAGGCAGGCGAGACCGACGGCGAGGCAGGAGCCGAGGATGAGGGACCAGCCGCGGCGGCCCAGCTCGGGCGGCTCGCGGAGGAGGAGGAGATCGAGGAATCCAAAAACGAGCAGGACGGGGCCGAGGACGAAAAGGCCCTGGGTATTGACCCAAAGAAGCTGAACGAAAGGGAGGAGAAGCGCGAGCGCCGGCCTAGCGCGCCAATGAAAGATGACAGAGAGGAAGATAGACATATAAAGAAAGCTTAATGTTTCGGGGCGGACATACATTCGGCCGGCGAGGAGCAGGAGGGGAGGAATCCAGGCCAGGATGCGAATCCAAAGCGGCCAGCCGGGGCGGCGAGTGAAGAGCAGGAGCGCGACGCCGGCCGTGGTAATGGCGCACTTGGCGAGGTTGAGGAGATCGATGCCGCCCAACTCGTAGCCGAAGCTGAGGAGGACCTGAAAGAGCCAGTGCAGGTCGATCCAGGGCTTGTCGGCGGCGCCGCCGAAGAGGTAGGGGTCGACGCGAGGGACATTACCAGAGTCGCGGATGAGGTCGCCGGTGCGGAGGTGCCACCAGAAATCGGTATCGTGAAGGGGAAAGATACCAAGCAGGAAGGTGAGGGAGAGAAAGAGGATGGCCAGTGCGATATCGAGCCAGCGAGCGCGTGTGGCCGGATGGGCGAGGTCGAAGGCCGGTGGCGAGAGTGGGCCGGGCAGGCTGGGTCCGGTTGGGCGCAAGGTTCTGGGCATAAGCTGTTGGTGAACGAAGGCGGTGGGGCGTCACTCAGGCGTCGAGATCGAAGAGAGTGCCCTGGGAGAGGGGGTCTGGAACCGGGTCGATGTGTTGGCGACGTTCGAGTTTTTGAAGGACGGCCCACCGTCGCTTGAGGTCGCGGAGGATTTGCCAGAAGACGGGGCTGTGCATGCGGCCGGGTTTGCGCTCGCATTCGAGGGCGTCGAAGGATTGAGGCTCGGTGTATTCGAGGTGATGGGCCATTTCGTGGAGGAAGGTGTCGAAGATCTCTTCGAGGGGTCGGCGGCCGGTTTCGCTGTCGTGGGAGTAAACGCGGACGAGTCGACGGCGACGGTAGTATCCGCCCAGGACGCGGCTGGTGGGTCGGGTGTTGATTTCGAGAAAATACTCGAGTCGGCAGGCGTGGACGCGTTCCATGCGAGCGCGAAACAGGGGAATGATGGCGGCGATGGGCGGCTCGAACTTGCGTGGGATGGGCGGAGCGGGCACGAGGCGCACGGCCTGGTCGATCGGCTCAAGGACTTCGAGAACGAGGCGCGCTCCGACACGACGCGCGCGTTCTTCGATGGATGCCAAGTCGAACTCGTCGGGATCGATGAGTTGCCGTGCCCCATTGGGCAGGACCAGCCAGTAGCGTTCGGGCATTGCTTCGGTTCGCTCCACGAACCCACAGGTCGATGCAGCCTGCATGTTTCGTACGTTGATTTGTAACGATAACACGCCGCGATGAAAAGGGAATCGTCGGGCGAGCGAAGGGGAAGTTGTGTGAGCGGGGTAGGGATTGGGCAAACCTTGAGGGGGCTGGACCGTTGCATGGAGGGGTCGGGGCCACTATGGTCAAGTCTATGCACGCCAGTTTGCCGCTTGCCGGGGCACCTTGCCCCCCTGCCCTCCTCGCTTGAGGCGCTCTCTCCCTTCCCTGTGAAAGTTGCTGGGGATCCCGCCATGTTGCTCCTCGGAACGTCGGTCATGCCGCGCTTGGCGGCCATTCTGTTTTCAACGGCGGCACTACTCGGGTTGGGGGCGGCGCAGGAGCCAGCGCCTTTGGCGACGTTGGAAGGGCATACGGAGCCGGTGTATGGGGTGGCATGGTCGCCGGATGGGAAAACGCTTTACTCGGTGGGGTTCGATAACACGCTCCGGGTTTGGGATGACGCGAGCCGCAAGCAGCTCCAGAGTTTTGAGGGGCATGGGAGTCTGGTGTTGGCAGTGGCGGCCAGTCCGGATGGCCAGAGCATTTTGACGGGGAGCCTGGATAAGACGGCCAAACTCTGGACCAAATCGAAGACCGGGACGGTCAAGGAGCTGACGGGGCAGCCGGCGGCGGTGCGTGCGGTTCGGGTCGCGCCTGACGGGAAGTCGGTGGTGTTCGCGGCGGGTCCGCTGGTGAGGTGGTGGGATCTCGGGGAAATGACTCGGGATCTAAGCGGTCACGCGGCAGACGTTGATGCGCTGGCGTGGCGGGGGGATGGGGCACAGGTGGCATCGTCAGACACGGCGCGGATCATTCGATTCTGGAATGCCGGGGATGGAGCATCGCAGGGAGCGATTGAGACGCCCGCGGACGGGCCTCTTAGTCTGGCTTACGCGCCGGGGACCGAGTTGCTTTTGGCGGGTGGCTCGGACGGCGTGACCCGGGCATTCAGGCTGCCGGTGGTGGAGACGCGGGTGATCGCGGGGGCGACGTCGACAGGGCGATTCAGCGTGAGCGGGGATGGTCAGAAGGTGGCGTCGGCGAGTGACGATGGAAGCGTGCGAGTCTGGAACGTGAGCGATGGTTCGCTGGTACGAGAGATTCCGGCGGTCGCGGGATTGGTGGGAATCGGCCTGAATGGGGATGGTAGCCAGATCGTGGTTGCGGCTGGGGATAAGTCGATACGACGGATCACTCTGGCGGATGGAGCCGAGGCGGGAAAGATCGAGAATTTGCCGTCTGTGGCGACGGCGGTTGCCTTGAGCGCGGACGGAAGTCGCGTGGCCCATGCGGGAGAGGATTTTGTGGTTAGGGTTCATCAGTTTTCGGATGGGGCGGAGGTGAAGGCGCTGGCAGGACACGCGGGGCGGGTGCGGGCACTGTCGTTTCTGCCTCAGGACGCGAATCAGTTGATCTCGGGCGGTGATGAGAAGCTGGCAAAACTATGGGACACGAACGCGGGGACGGCGACACGGGACTTCGCAGGGCATGGCGAGGCGATTTTGAGCCTGGGAGTGAGCGGGGATGGACAAAAGCTCGTGACCGGATCGGCCGACAAGACGGCCAAGGTGTGGAACATCGCGGACGGAGCGAACGTAGCGACGTTGGTGGGCCATGACGCGGCTGTGAATGCGGTGGGACTGTCAAGAGACGGAACGAGAGCCGCGACGGGCGGGGCGGACAACCTGGTGTTGTTCTGGGACGCGGCGTCGGGCCGGGCGTTGGAGCGGTTTTCCGGCCACGGTGCGGCGGTGGTCGGGCTTGGTTTGCATCCGGATCAACCACAAGTGGTTACAGCGGGGTTGGATCAGACGCTCAGGGTATGGACGGCGGCGGCGATACGGGCGTATGCAGGACATCAGGGGCCGGTGCTGAGTGTGGCGGTGCACCCCAATGGGTCGCAGTTGGCGAGCGGCTCGGCGGATAAGACGATCAAGGTGTTTGACGTGAACGCGGGAACTGAGGTGAGGACCTTGAGCGGGCATTCCGAGGCAGTGCGCGGGGTCGTGTTCACGGCAGACCAGCAGCGGCTGGTGTCGATCTCGGATGACAAAACGGTGCGAACATGGAACGCCGGAGATGGGAATCCGGTGATCGCGTATCCGCCGTTGCCGGACGCACCTCTGAGCCTCGATCTGGGCGGTGATAGTAAGAGCGCGGTGGTCGGTGGGCGCAATGGTACCGCGTCTCTTTATGATCTGAGCCAGCCGGACCCTGCGAAGGGGATTGTGCAAACTCTTGCGGGGACCGGCGGGCCGATTTACGGGATTGGCTTGCTGCCGGATGGCACGGTGGTGATTGGGAGCGAGGACAAGGCGGTGCGACGGATTGCCGTGCCGACGACGGGTGCGGCGAAGACGTTTAGTGGGCACGAGTCGCAGATTTACAGCGTGGCTTGGATGCCGGACGGCGCGCAGGTCGTGACCGGGGGCGCGGACAAGTCGGTTCGGATCTGGGATGTGGCCAAGGGCGAGCAGGTGCGAGCGATCGCGCCGGCGCATGAGAATGTGGTATACGCCGTTGCGGTCTCGCCGAAGGGGGATTTGATCGTGAGCGCCGGCGATGACAAGCTGGTGAAATACTGGAACCCGGCGGATGGAGCGGAGTTGAGGAAGAGCGAGGGCCACGGTGCGGCGGTGTATTGCCTGGCGTTTCGGCCGACGGAAGCGGCGATGATCGCGAGCGGGTCGGTCGACAAGACGATCCGGATCTGGAACGTTGCGGATGGCAAGGAAGTGAAGGTGCTATCGGGTCATCCGGATGACGTTTATGGGATCTCGTGGAGCCCCGATGGAACGAAGCTGGCCTCGATTGGGTATGGCGGGAATTTGATAGTGTGGGATTTCGAGTCGGCCAAGCCGCTGATGCAGAAGAAGGTTGGCGCGAACACGCCGACCTACGGTGTCTCGTGGAACCCGGCGGGCAACGAGATCGCGGTGGCGGCGTCAGATGGCAAGATTTATCTGTTCGCAGCGCCTTGAGATTGAGATTGAAGCGGTTGAGGAGCGACGGAACTCAGGTGTTCTCCGCCTGGCGGCGTTCGTAGTCCTCGAAGAAGACTCGGGCACGGTCGATATCGCTGGCGCGGCAGTAGACGCGGGGATTGCCGTCGTTGATGCCGAGGGTGTCCTGGAGATCCATGGTGTCGGACAAGGCCGGAACGCCGAATATGGCGAGCTGGTCGGCGAGGAACTTGGCTTCGGGCAGGCTGCCGGCCTGGTAGCAGGCGACAAGTTCATCTTCGGGATCGCCGTGGACGGTGATCCAGTGGGCCTTGACTGAGGAGTCGGGCAGGGCGACGGGGTCGTAGCGGGGGTCAACGATGGGGGGTGTGGCGTCGGCGGTGACGAAGTTGGGATCCTCGATGCCGGTGCGTGAGGTTCCGCAATTCCAACAGATGTCAAAGCCGTCGTCGACGGTGGATTCACATTTGGGGCAGGTCCACATTTTCGAGAAACTCCGTGAGAGGTGATGATCTTAGTTGGTTTGCGTCAGATACGAAGAATCTCGGCTAGTTCCGCGGGGGGAACGATGTAGCCGAAGTAGAACGGGCCGAAAGCTGCGTAACGGGCGCTGGCGCGATCGAAGCGCATTGTGTAGACGATGTCCTTGAGGTAGGCGGGGTTTTTGCCCCAGAGGGTGACACCCCATTCCCAGTCGTCGAGGCCCGTGGAGGCGGTGATGACCTGGGAGACCTTGCCGGCGTATTTCATCCCGCTTTTGCCGTGATCGGCCATCAGGGCCATGCGCTCGGCGAAGGGGGTTTCGTACCAATTCTGGTGGGGTTCGACGCGGATCTTGTTCATGGGATAGAAGCAAATACAGGGCCACTCGGGAAACTCGGGATAGAGCCGGTGGTGGTTCATGGCGTCGAGACGTGAGGCGTATTGCTTAACGCGGGTCTGGAACAGGCTGGTGGTGGGGTCCATACCTTCACGATCGCGAAGGATGGCGGCGTAAGCGGCTTCGTCGGGGACGTATTCGGAGATTTCGGTGATGGAGTAAAAGGAGTAGGTGGGGATGAGGAACTGTCCGGCGGGGGAGGATTCGAGGGCGAGTTGGCCGGAGTGAATCGCCTTGAGGTCGGGCCCAGCCATAACAATGCCGAAGGCGGCCTTGTGGCCTGGGGTGGCGAAGCACTGGGCTTCATTGGCGGAGGGGCCGCGAAGGTCGCTGAGGCTAGCGACGAGCGAAGCGCGGGCGAGATCGCGCTCGGCCATCGACATGCGGCTGAGAGCCGCTTGGTCGATGCGATAAAAGAGATGGAGAAAATGCCAGCCGGTGGGCGGGGTGAGGCCCTCGTGGATTGGCTCGGGGGCGGGGCCTGGTGGACCGGGGCGTGATTGAGGGTTGGGATCGGCGGGTCGGGTGGCAGGCTCGGTACTCATCGGCGGTCGCTCATCCCCGGGTATGAACCAGGTGGTCGTTCAAAGCTTTAGGCTACGGTCGAGGGTAGGCAGAGGGCAAGCGACGAGGGGCGGTTGTGGTTGGCGCTTGGGCTGGGATTGGTCTCGGGCTTCACAACGCGGCGTGGAGGGGGGAGAATCTGTGACTCGTTCATGATGAGGCGGCCGAGACGGACCGCGGTCAAGTGGACACATTAGAACACGCGGGCTGAGTGAGGGAGGCGATTATGGCCACGGGCGAAGCGATTCGGACTCGAGGGCGAATTTATGACGACATCACGCAATGTGTGGGCAATACGCCGTTGATCCGGCTGCGGCGGGTTTCCGACGGGTGTGTGGCGACGGTGGCAGCGAAGCTTGAGAATTTCAATCCGCTGTGGTCGGTGAAGGATCGGATCGGCGTCGCGATGATCGACCAGGCGGAGCGCGACGGGAAGGTGTCGCCCGAAACGCTGATTATTGAACCAACGAGTGGCAATACGGGGATCGGACTGGCGTTTACGTGCGCGGCGCGGGGCTATCGGTTGATGGTGACGATGCCGGAGAGCATGAGTCTGGAACGGCGGCGATTGCTCAAGGCGTTCGGGGCCGAGATTGTGCTCACGCCGGCGGCGGAGGGGATGCCGGGCGCGGTGCGGAGGGCGGAGGAACTGGTCGCTTCGACCCCGAACGCGTTCATGCCGCAGCAGTTTCGCAATCCGGCGAATCCGGAGATTCACCGCGTGACGACGGCGCGAGAGATCTGGAATGACACGGATGGGCAGATCGACGTTCTTGTATGCGGAGTCGGAACCGGTGGAACGATCACGGGTTGCGGCGAGGCGCTAAAGGCGCTTAAGCCGAGTGTCCGGGTTGTGGCCGTCGAGCCCATGAATTCGCCCGTCATCACTCAGAGGAAGCAAGGCGAGCCGCTGAAGCCGGGCAAGCACATGATTCAGGGGATCGGGGCGGGGTTCATCCCGGAGGTGCTGAACGTCGAGATCATCGACGAGGTGGTGCAGGTTCGGGATGACGAGTCGTTCGCGATGGCCCGGCGGCTGGCGAAGGAGGAAGGGATGCTCTGCGGCATCTCCTGCGGAGCGGCGGCGCATGGTGCGATTGAGGTGGCGAAGCGGCCGGAAAATGCTGGAAAGCTTGTAGTTGTTGTGTTGCCTGACCTGGGTGAGCGATATTTGTCGACGCAACTTTATCCGGAATGATCGGAGCGGGGGCTGGACTGGCGGGCCTCGCGGTCGTTGATCCACTGGCGGAGCGTGTTCGCGGGGATACCCAGGACACGCTCGGCCGGTGTCGGGCCGCCCAAGTAGTAGACGGCGAAGCAACGCCAGACGTCGTCCCAGAGGGACATCGGGATGGGGGGCTTGCCGGGTTCGAGGGTCCGCAGGGTCTCGAACTGAGCCCAGAGATCGGGAAGCTGGATCGTGAACAGGCGCTCGATGGCGGCGCGTGACTCGGCTTCGTTGAATTCGGTCGCCTGAGCGAGGCGACGGGTGGCGAGGGCGACGAGGCGCTCCTGCCAGTCGTTGCGCGGGGGATTTGAGGGTGCTGAACCGGAGCCTGAGGTTGGGCTGGTAGCGCTGGGGGGAGTGGCTGGCTCAGTTCGAGCGAGCCAAGGTTCGACGTGTTCCCAGGCGAGGGTGTCGGTCTGTTTATGGTTTCGGTAGATGGCGTTTTCGATGACGTTGCGTAACTCGCGGCTGTTGCTGTCGGCGAAGGGTTGAAGTCGAAGGCGTTGGAGCAGGGCCTCGTCGATTTCCATCTCGACCTTGAGCTCGGCGGCGAGGGAGCGGGCGAGGTGGCGGGTCTGAGCCACGATGTCGTCGGGACGTTCGCGGAGCGGTGGGACGAGGATAGGGAAGCGCTCGACGCGGGCGAGAAAGGCCATGGAAAGCTCGCCGGAACGTCGGCGTTCGCGCCAGGGCTGAGTTTCGACGGTGGCGATGATGAGGCATTCGGCGTGACGGCGCACCTCTTCCTCGCCGACGCGGCTGAAGATGCCGTCCTCGAGGAAGGAGTGGAGGATTGAGGCGCAGGCAGTGGGCAAGCGGTGGAAATCGTCGAGGACGAGGACGCCGCGGCCAGCGGAGGCGACGAGGCCGACGCGGTCTTCACGGGCGTCGGTGAATGCGCCTCGCTTGTGGCCGAAGAGGATGCTGCGGAGCAGCGTCTCGTTGGTGAGGTCACTACAGGTTGCTACCAGTAAGGGTTGCGACCGGCGCGGGGAGACGGCGTGGATGACGGCGGCGAGGCCGCGTTTGCCGGTACCGCTTTCACCATCGAGAAGCACGCAGGGCAGCGGGCGACGAGAACGGCGGGCGCTGGGGCGCGAATCCGATTCCTGACCGATCAGATTTCCCAGGGAGTAGCACTGGGAGAGGACGGCGTTGAATGTGTCGGACTGGTAGATCAGCCCTTCGTCGGCGACGGAGCGTGCGAGCGCATCGACTTCGGGACGTGCGAGGTGCGATTCCAGCGCCTGCACGATTGTGGGGACGAGTGTGGGGCCATCGGTGCCTGCGGTTTTGCGGATGAAGCGATCTGGGGGAAAGTCGGGTGGAGCGGGGTAGGCGGAGTAGAGAATTCCACGGGATTCGGGTTGAATGCGCTCGACTTCCTCGACGAAGAGTTTGCCGGCGCGGAGGCCACTTCCCTCGTCTGAGAAGCGAAGATCGGAGACGACAACGGCGAACAGGTGTTGATTGAGCAGAGCGCGGGCGGTGCGGAACTGGCCGTCAGGGTCGCAGACGAGATGCAGGTGCAGATGATGGGGGGAGGGCTGTCGATAAATGGGGACGCGCGTGCTGGGGTATCCGTGGGCCGTGACGCGGACGCCGAGCGGGCGGGCGTGCATCGCGTCAGGCTCTCCGGAGGTGATTCTTGAGGCGAACCGGGAAACGGTGAGGGCTTTTGCAAGCTCGTTCGGGAGGCTGGGGATGAGTGATTCGAGGACGCGGGGATCGTCGTCCACGAGCATAAGGCTCGGAATCCAGGGCATGGAGGAGACCTCGAGACGAGACGGCCGACACTTTGCCAGCCTGGCGAATTGTAGCAAAGGCGAGACGGGGACCAATCCAGAGTCCGCGGCTTGCTTGACCCGGCAGGCGTGGCGGTGAAGAATCGTGTCCGCCTTGGGGTGTTGCGGAGGGGGTTGGGAATTCGTGAGTCGAGCGGAGGGCGGGAATGCTCGCCAAGCTATCGTCGTACACATTGATCGGGATCGAGGCTGCTCCCGTCGAGGTGGAGGTGGATGTGTCGCCGGCTGTCTTGCCCAAGACGGTGCTTGTGGGACTGGCGGAGGCGGCGGTCAAGGAAAGCACGCATCGGGTTGAACGTGCGATGGTGAATTCCGGTTTTCGTCGGGCCTGTGACCGGGTGGTGATCAACCTGGCGCCGGCGGATCTGCGCAAGGATGCGAGTGGCTTCGACTTGCCGATTGCCCTGGGGATGCTGGTCGGAAGTGGGCAGATTGAGCTGGAACGGCTGGGGAAGCTGGCGGTGGTGGGCGAGCTGGCGCTGACGGGTGAGACGCGTCCGGTCAAAGGTGTGCTGGCGATGGCCTTGGCGGCGTCGGCCGAGGGGCGACGTGGGTTACTGGTGCCCACGGCGAACGCCCAGGAGGCGGCGGTGGTGGAAGGGTTGGATGTGTATCCGGTGGGCAGCCTGAGTGAGGCGGTGGGATTTCTGTGTGGTCAGCTCGAGATGGAGCCGACCACGGTGCAGCTTGAGGAGGTGTTTGCGCAATGCAACCATACCGAGGATGATTTCTCGGATGTGAAGGGACAGGATTATGCCAAGCGAGCGCTTCTGATCGCGGCGAGCGGCGGGCACAACGTCCTCATGATTGGACCGCCAGGGACGGGTAAGACGTTGCTGGCGAAGCGGTTGCCGACGATCTTACCGCCGCTCTCGCCGGCGGAGAGCCTGGAAACGACGCGCATCTATAGCGCGATGGGGTTACTACATGCGGGCCAGCCCTTGATGGCGGTGCGGCCGTTCCGGTCGCCTCATCATTCGGTGAGTGACGCCGGCCTGGTCGGGGGCGGAACGATTCCGCAGCCGGGGGAAATCAGCCTGGCGCACAAGGGAGTGCTTTTTCTCGATGAACTGCCCGAGTTCAATCGGAAGACATTGGAGGTGTTGCGGCAACCGCTTGAAGAGGGGCGCGTGACGATCAGCCGTGCGTTGCGGAGTGTGACGTTTCCGGCCGAGTTCATCCTCGTTGCGGCAATGAATCCGTGTCCGTGCGGGTATCGGTCGGACCCGCGACGGTCGTGTAACTGCACGCCGCCGCAGGTGGAGAAGTATTTGAGCAAGATCAGTGGACCGTTGCTGGACCGGATCGACCTGCACGTGGAAGTGCCGGCGGTGCCGTTTACGCAACTGGCCGAAGCGCCGCCAGGGGAATCGTCGGAGGTGATTCGCAAGCGTGTGTTGCAGGCGCGAGCACGACAGTCGGAACGTTTCGGGCCGAAGCAGTCTTTGACTAACGGCCGGATGACACCGAGGATGATTCGGAAGTTGTGCGTCTTGAAGCCTGAGGCGGCGAGTTTGTTAAAGGGGGCGATGGAGGAGCTTGGGCTCTCGGCGCGGGCGCACGACCGTGTGTTGCGGGTGGCTCGAACGATCGCCGATCTGGAGGATACAGACGAGATACAGCCGCATCACGTGGCTGAGGCAGTGGGGTATCGGACGTTGGATCGAAGCTATTTTGCCTGAGGTCGTTCGGGTCTCGCCCTTGAATCGACGGCCGAGGCGCATAAGGATGGTTGGTGAGGCGTTGCGGCTGAAGCCTTGCGGGACCGCGTACGAGAATTCGGCTGTGTGGGTCATGGGAATGCCGTCATGTTTTTTTCGCTCCTGATCATGGTGTTTACCCTGGGGCAGGTCGACCCGGCCGAGCTGGTGAAGCAGCTCGGCTCGGCGCGATATTCGGAGCGGCAGGAAGCCTTCGATCAGCTTGGCAAGCTTGCCGGTGATGCTTTGCCGGTGCTACGTGCGGCGGCGTCGAGCACCGATGCCGAGGTTCGCGTGCGGGTATCGGAGTTGATCGATCAGATCGAGTCGCGAATCCTGGTTGAGCCGACCCTCGTGACGCTTGATTTTCGTGATCGGCCGCTGGCGGAGATTCTTTCGGCGCTCGGTGAGCGTTCGGGGACGAACCTGGTACTGTTCCCGGAAGTAGCGGGGGGACCCGGAGACCGCCGATTTACGCTCGAGTCTGAAAAGCCGGTGTCGTTCTGGGAGGCGTTGGAGCGAGTTTGCGGCATGGCGCAACTCCAAATTCAGGCGATGCCGATTCAGGTCGCCGGGCTCACCCGAGCAGCGAACAGGCCGACCTTGCAGCTCACGGCGAGCACAGAACCGAGTGGACCCTCGGCCATATCGGGGCCGTTTCGGGCTTCGGTTGTGGGGGTCTCAGTTCATCGCGATCGGACATTTGGCGGAGGTGGAATTCCGGGCGGAGGGGTCTTTGTGAATGCGAATGGGCAGCCGATGCGTGTGATGCCCAAGAAAGTGGATGGAGCGCCGGGGCGGACTTCGGAATCCTTCTCAGTGGGTGTGCAGCTTGCGGCGGAACCTCGACTGTCGCTACAGCAGCGTGGGATATGTGGACTGATGGAGGTGAAAGACGAGCGTGGAAGGTCGCTCAAGCTGTCGACCGGCGATGCAGATGGAGGCGTTCGTCCCTTTGTTTCGCCGACGTTCATGGGCAACGGCGGTGGTGTGATTCAGTTTACGATTCCTCTCGAGCTGCCCGAGGATCCGGGCCGGTGGATTCATAACTTGAAGGCAGAGCTGCCCGTGACGGTACTGTCGCGGAAGGTCGAGCCTTTTGTGGTGAATCTCCGGGACGCGAAGGGGAAAAGGTTCGAGGAGAAAGGGCTGATTCTGACAATCCATGATATTCGCCCGGAGCCGATGCAAAACGCCACGTTGCTCGACTTGACGATCCGATTTCGGCGCGATGATGGGGACCAACAGGACACCGGTCCGTTTGGATCACCCGAGTTTCTGGCGTTTCGTCACAATCCGGGCCAGCCGAATAATCAAGTGGAATTCGTGGATGCGGAGGGTCGGCCGCTGTTGCAGTGGTTTGCGATGAGCCAGCAACCGACGAACGAGGGGTTGCAATTGAGTCTGAGAATCGTCGCCACGGATGGCGTCGGCGCTCCGGCGGCGCTTCGGTTTTATGAGATGGTGAAGACCGAAACGACCATCTCATTCGAACTGAAAGAAATTCCGATGCCCTGACGAGCGTTTCGGATAATCTCAACGCGCTCATTGCGATGATTCCAGACAGAGAAACAGCAGCGAGGCAGACACCATGAACGATCGTTCGCTGAGGATTGCGGCTCGAGGATGGATGCGAACGGTCGCGGCAGGATTGGCGTTGACGCTTTTCGGTGGGGCGTTTGCCCTCGCGGGTGGCGATGAAGAGGTCGGGAGAGGGGCGCCGGCAGGGGGGGAGAAAGATTCGGCCCTGAGCTTGGGCCGACTTGGAGCTCCGAGATATGCGGATCGGGAGTCGGCCTCGTTGTCGCTTCTCGAAGGTCGATTGGACATGGGACAGCTCCGCGAGGCGCTCAGTTCGGGCGATCCGGAAATTCGCTGGCGGGCGGAGGAGTTGCTCGATCAGATCGAACAACGCGCGATTGTTTTGCCGACGCGAATACCGGGGCTGGATCGGGTGAATTTGAAGCTGGATGCACTGAAGCGGATCGAGGATGCGGCGGGTTGCCGGTTTGACCATCAATTGACCAAAGAGCTGACGATCGCGCACGATTCGCAGCGGTTCGGCGAAAAGGCTCCGACGTTTTGGGAAGCACTGGAAAAGATTGGTCTGGATGCCTCGTGGGATCAGGAAGTGGAGCCACGGCGAGGAACGTGGCAAGCTGAGCCGACGCTACAAACGCGACTTCGGCAGGCATCCCTGACCGAAACTCTGAATGGGCCGTTTCGGCTGGTGATCCGAGAGATCTCGCCGATGGGCGGCGTTGGAGTGGAGCGAGCTCGACCCCGAGGGGTTCACGCACCGGGTCAAGCCGAGCCGAAGATGTGGCAATTGCGATTGGACCTTTTGTGCGAGCCTCGGTTGCGGTTTCGGATGGTCGAGCCGCTGCGGGTACTTCAGGCGACCGATCGCGGGGGGCGCGTGGTGCTGGTCGAGAATGAGCTTCCTGATCTCGAAGGACGGCCTTCCGATCTGGCGGCGTTTGGTGGTGTTTCGACGCAGGCGGTGATTTTGAGGCAAATCGGCGTTCTGGACGGATCACCATTGCGATTGACCGTGCGTGCCCGATTGGAGCTTGAGGCGCGGCGGCCGGAACCGACGGTGGTGCCTCTCCAGACGACACTGACCGAGGCGAATCTGAGTGAGCCCGTGCGGCTTGATGACGCTTCGCTGACTGCCTTGCGCGTGGATCTGCCGGCGGGATCAACGCGTGCGACCCTGGACCTGACGATTCAGCCGGACGATCTGGGGGAATTCCTTGCGAATCGGCGGTTCGGACGTCAGCGGTTCGATGCGTTCAGTCAGCTTTTCGAGAGGCCGTTAAGTCAATTTGAACTGGTCGACAAGGATGGGCAAAAGCTACGGGTGGAGCCGTCGCGGAGGGTGACCCCGGCGGCTCAGGGGTTTCGCATGATCGCACCGTTGATCGGCGGTCCGGGTGCGGGGTTGCCCAGTGAACTTCGTCTTTATACGTCAATCCGTGCGGCGTCGGACTGGACCTTTGAGATTGATTCACTCGTCCTTTCTGAGGCGGGCCGGTGAGACGGAGCTTGCTTGGATTTCGGAACAACTCGGTTGTCATGTTGTGATGACGAGGTTGTCCTTGTGGATCACCTCGGCGTAGTTGGTGTCTAGGGCGGTGCGTGCTTGTTCGGTTCGAAGTCCCTGGATTAGTCGGGCTTCGGAGGTGGAGTAGTTGGTGAGGCCGCGAGCGAATTCACAACCTTCACGGTCGCGGATGCCCACGACATCGCCGCGACCGAACTCGCCCAAGACCTCGACGATGCCGATGGCGAGCAGGCTGCTCCGACCGGATTCGAGGGCAGTCCGGGCACCGACATCGACGACGAAATGGCCGCGTGGTCGGGCGGTAAGGCCAATCCAACGCTTGCGAGCGCCGGCTGTGCGGCCGTCGGGCAGGACGAGAGTGCCTATCGGTTCTCCCTCAAGCAGGCGGGGGAGGATGCGTTCGAGGCGTCCGGGGGCGATGATGACCGCGCCGCCGGCGCGGGTGACGAGCCGCGCGGCTTCGAGCTTGCTGCGCATGCCGCCGGTCCCCAGGGAGCTGCGACTATCGGACGCGAACGCCATGACCTTGTCGATGCGCGTGACCAGCGGGACGATGTCAGGAGTTTGACCCGGCTCGGTGGGCGTGCGATAGAGTCCGTCGACGACGCTGAGGATGACAAGCAGGGGGGCCTGGAGAAGATTGGCAACCATTGCGGCGAGACGGTCATTATCCCCGAAACGGATTTCGTCGACGCTGATGGTGTCGTGTTCGTTGATGATGGGCACGGCGCGGTAGTCGAAGAGGGCGGCCAAGGTGTTGCGGACGTTGAGGTAACGTTGACGGTGGTCGAAATCCTCGTGGGTGAGGAGGATTTGGGCGGCGTGGCGGCCGTGATGGCGGAAGCCTTCGTCGTAAGCGCGAATGAGGAACGCCTGGCCGATGGCGGCGGCGGCCTGAATTTGGGGGAGACTCTCGGGACGTCCGGGGAGAGCGAGTTGGCCGACGCCGGCACCGACCGCACCGGAGGAGACCAGGGCGACTCGGCGTCCGGTCGCTGCGACAGCGCAGATTTGTTCGGCGAGTGAATCGACGCGGTCGTGGTCGAGGGTGCCATTGGGATGGGTGAGGACGTTGGTGCCCACTTTGACGACCCAGGTGTCGGCCCCGAGCAAGATGTCGTCGCGAACCAGATCACGAGCCATCGACGTCAACTCCTGGGCAGGACCCCGAATGCGCGATTACCGTTGTGCTTGACGATTTCCGAAAGAACTCGGTGGAGCGAGAAAGAGGAATGCATGCTGAAGATTGTGAGGAGTGGGCGACGACATTATAATACTTCGATGACTTGGGCCTAGGCCGACCATGCGCCGGGCCGACACGGTGTTTTCCTCTCCGAGTGTCGAGGCCCCCCGCCCATGGATTTCGTACCTGATCCGGACAAGCCCCTGCACGAGTGCGGCGTGGCCGCGGTTTATCATTTGCCGGGGCGTCCGATCTCAGCGCTGACACCGATTGCCGGGGACATCAACAGCATGGCCCGGCTGGTTCCCCGGATGTTGCTCGACATGCAGAACCGGGGTCAACTTGCGGCGGGGATGACCGGCTATCGGCCGGACCGCCAGGCCTTGTTGGAGACGCACAAGGAGTTGGGCACGGTTGCCGAGGCGTTTCGACTGAATCATCGTGCGAAGTTTGACTCGGTGATGAACCGGCACGATGGGCCGGCGGCGATCGGTCATGTGCGGTACGCGACGTGCGGTGGCAACAATCGCAGCCATGCGCAGCCGTTTGAGCGGTCACACGGGCGGAAGGCGAAGTGGTTCGCGTTTGCCTTTAATGGACAGCTCGCGAATTTTCAGGAGCTGAAAGAGGAGCTTCTGGAGAAGGGCGACTACCATCTCAAGCGCGACACGGATACAGAAATCATCATGCATCAGATCGCGTACGAGATCCAGAACGAGGGTCTTGAGACCGATTGGCGTGGTGTGTTTGCGCGGTTGGCGGCGAAGTTTGAAGGCGCTTACAACATAGTTCTGTTGACGGCGCGAGGGGATATGGTGGTGGCGCGTGATCCGCTGGGTTTCCGCCCGTTGTGCATCGCCCACGACGGCCCGCCGGGATCGCTTTCTTCGGCTCCTTCGCGAACGGATCGATGCTCGGTGTTTGCGGCTGCGAGTGAAAGTGTCCCGCTCGCGAACCTGGGGTTCACGACGGTGGAAAGCCTCGATCCTGGGACGATGGCGATTATCACTCCCGAGACGGGAGTGCGGATCGAGCGGTTCGCCGCGCCTCGAGGGCTGGCCCACTGCTTCTTTGAGTGGATTTACTTCGCGAACGTCGCGAGCACTTTGGACGATTGCTCGGTTTACCTGACGAGGGCTTCGCTGGGTCGCGAGCTTGCGAAACACGAGCCGGTTCCACGTGGCGAAGATTTGATCGTAGTGCCCGTTCCGGACACGGCGAAGGCAGCCGCCGACGCGATGGCGTTCGAGCTGGGGGTGCCTTCGGTTGAGGGGTTGATGCGGAATCGCTACGTCGGCCGCACCTTCATCGAGGGGACAGCCGACCGCGATGCCAAGGTTCGCGCCAAGTACACGCCCCTGCCTGAGGTGATGAGCGGCAAGCGGGTGTTGCTGGTCGAGGATAGCATTGTCCGATCGACGACGATGCGAGCGTTGGTCCGCGAGATCGTGCAGCGCGGCGGTGCCCGCGAAGTGCATTTGCGGGTCGCTTGCCCACCGATCATCGCGCCTTGCTACTATGGCATCGACATGTCGACTCGCGATGAGTTGATCGCGCCTAAGTTCGCGGATCTACCGGGCGGATTACTCTCTGAGGAGGCACAGCAGCGGCTGGGGCAGGAGCTGGGTGCGACGAGCCTTCGCTATTTGCCTGTCGAGGCGATCGCGCGTGCGTTGAAGTTGTCGGAAGACCGCCTTTGCCTGGCGTGCGTGACCGGCCATTACCCGACGCCGACGGGTCAGCGGCTTTATGAAATAGACGGGCAGCCTCGTGGCATCGATTGCGGAACGAACCGGGGGCGAGCCTATGAGCGCACGCTACCGGTTGCCCCGCGTCCTGTTTGAGGGCAGCCGATTTTGGATCGAGTCGGAAGAGAGCTCATGGACCGGCGGTGATCCACTGGAGGATGCCTTCGGTGCCAGGGTGGCCGGGGCTGATACGGACCTGGCTGGCTGCTCCGGCCATGCCGTAAGCATTTTCGGCCCATAATCGTTGGAAACCCGGGCCGGGCTGAGCGACGGATACGGTTCGCGGAGCGGCCAGGGCCAGGGCGACTTCCAGGCCGCCAAACTGGAGAACGCCGGCGAGGTCGAGTCCGGCGGGAAGCGCGGCGTTGCCATCCCCGTAATCAAATCCTTCGAGATCGATGAACGAGCGGCCGATGCCGTTCAGACCCGGCAAAGCGAGTAGAGCGAGTGGACCCATCTGGCCGTCGGCGATCAGGTCAATGGTCAAGGTCTCGCGCTGCGCTGCGGCCCAAGTGACGACGGTTTCGAGGTCGCGAATGCGATCGGCGGCCAAGGATCGGTTGTAGGTTTCCGAATGGACTGTCTCGGGTCTAAGTCTGGATGGCGAGGCCGGGTCGAGGTTCTCACCGATAAGCAGGGGATCAAAGGTAATGACCCGGAAGCCGGCCTCCGCTAGCGATTTCGGAAGCGCCGCAAGTTCGCCCAAGTCGTCCAGCAGGGCGGACTTACCTCGATGGTGCGTGAGCAGCACGGTTCGACGGGTCGGGCCGGGCTTTTCTATCGAGACGATGGGAACTGCGTCGCCCTCTCGCTCGAGAACGGCATGGGTGATGCTGAGGCCATGAAGGTCGGTTCGGCGAATTTCACGATAGTTGATGTCGGATGCGGCGGGATGCGTGAGGCCGAGGCGGACTTCGAGAATTCGCTGGAGATAGCGGCGATGGGCATCCCACTCGGCGGGGAAGGTTGAGGGACGCATCCGCGCGATCTCCTCGGCGCGCGAGGCGACGAGGAAATCTTCCAGCTCGGCTGGCGATTTGAGGTCATCGGAAACCGGATGTTCGGAGTCGTAAGTGAGCAAGGCCTCGCCGGACTCCGTGGATTGCGGGCCCTCGATGGTTCGGAGCGGGTCGTCGATGTCGAGCAACCAATGGGCAAGGAACGCGTAGACGGCGTTGCGGCTTGTTTGGTTGTAGTTGTGGGGCGCGGTGAAAACGTCGGCACTGATTCGGTCGGGTACGCCGAAGAGGCTGTAGACCCCTCGAAGGACTGGGAGGGTGTGCGAGGTGGTGTTGGAGGTCCAGTCGCCGGTTGCGCCGACGAGCTTGAGGGGGCGCGGGGCGCAGAGTGCGGCGAATTCGACGTTATCCGTGGCCCAACGGAGTCCCGGAGAGTTTTCACACCCGCAACCGCCCTGGAAGCCCTCGGAGACCATGACGACCGGGGCGGAGACCTTAACGCGGTCGTCGATGGCGGTAAGCAGGAAGGTTTGGGTACCACCGCCGGACTCGCCCGTGCAGGCGATGCGTGTGGGATCGACGTCGGGGCGAGCCAGCAGCCAATCTAGCACGCGACGGCTGTTCCAGGTCTGAAGCGAGGCGAGACTGAAGCCCCAGCGATTGAGGCGAGGTGACTGAAACGTGTGGCCGAACGGCTTGGACTCGTTGTACCCGACCATGTTGTACATAAAGACAAGGCAGCCGAGTTTGGCGAGGCCGATGCAGCGGTGCTGGACATCGACATTGAGCCGGCCTTCGGCCCAGTGGCCGTGTGGGGAGAGGACTGTCGGTAACCGGCCTTCGACACCCCGGGGACGGTAGAGGTCGCCGGAAAGGTCGAAGCCAGAGAGTGTGCGAAGCCGGATTCGCTCGATGACGTAATCCTCATGCACGATGGTACCGACGACCGTGGAGACGACATTGCCACGGTTCCACTCGGGCCATTGACCCAGCGTGACCATCAGTTGTTCGCGAAGTTGTCTGGCGCGGTTTTGCCACTGAGGCAATGAGTCGGGCGCGTGAAAATCGACCCCGGTTTGGTTGGTCCGTACCTGGCCAAGTCGGTTGTCGTTGGGCGTGGTAAGGGTGTCCAGACGCGAACGGATCAATGCCAAGGCGAGATCGCGATCGTAGGCTTCCGTGGCCACGACGAGCAGTGCAGGAAGGGGAGCGGGTTGAGCAGGGCTCGTTTGGTCATCGGGTTTCGAGGTGGCGTGGGAATCGCCGACAAACAGCTTGTAGTCTGTGTTGGGGCGAAGCTTGAGGTCCGGGAGAGTTTGCCAGGTTGGGGCTGAGAGAAACCCGCCACGGTCGAGTGTCAGCATGAGGCGATCACCCTCGACGCGGGCCGACCAGCTTTGCTCGGCGGGGATCCAGAGCGAAAGTTGCAGGCCACTACCCTGCCCTGTCGTCAACGTCGGCTGATTGAGCAGGTCACTGGCGGTGAAGACATGGACTTCGCTCGCCTCCGAGCCATGAGTGCCGAGCAGCGCGGCCGTGAGCAGGATCAATCCGCCGTGGAATCGTCGGTGGCGGGGAGAACGGGGCATTTGTCGGCCTCCTCGGGTGTGGCGAAGGATTTTGCCGCGAAACGGGAGCGGAATATCGGTCGGCCCTCGATCCGGTATTTTCGCTCGAAGTGCGTGCGATAATCGAGGTCGTGCTGGGGGTCAGCGACTGGATCGACGGGGATTTCGAGAAATGCGGGGCTTGAACGGAGGAGGTCGAGGATTTCCTCATGATACGACTCGACATCGGTGGCAATCTCGAGGCGGCCGCCGGGGATAAGTAGGCGCGCGGCCAGGGCAACGAAGCCTGGCTGGAACATTCGCCGCTTGCGGTGGCGTTTTTTCCACCAGGGGTCGGGGAAATAGACGTGAATGGCCTGCACGGAGTGGTCGGGGATCGCGCGGGCGATCAGGGCCTTGGCGTCGCCCCAAACAACGCGAACATTGGTTAGGCCACGCTTGGCGACCCGGTCAGCGGCGTTGCGTGCGTATTTGCGGGCCAGTTCGATGCCGACGAAGTTGACATTCGGGCGACTCTGACCTGCGTTGAGCAGAAAGAGGCCTTTGCCGGAGCCGATTTCCAGTT
Source organism: Isosphaeraceae bacterium (assembly GCA_041750675.1). Taxonomy (GTDB): domain Bacteria; phylum Planctomycetota; class Planctomycetia; order Isosphaerales; family Isosphaeraceae; genus BPJS01. The sequence goes on from JBGSYY010000303.1 coordinate 35,992, forward strand.
CGCGTGGATGGTCGTCTGGGAAAAGGCGGTGCCAGTCGAGCTGGGCGTCGATCGCCTCGATCAGTGGCGAGGTGGTATCGGGCTGGGGGCGGGGCTGGAACGGCATCATGGCTCGGGGCGGGGCGATCGAATGGGCACGCCGATCACCTGGGCGTGAAACACCATATTTGAGCCGACGAAACCCTGGCAGCTAAAGATCGTCTGGCGATGGTGGAAACGGATGACCTTTGCGGCCATGACGAGACGGTCGCCGGGTTTAACCTGGCCTCGGAAGCGCACTTCTTCCATTCCGCCGAAGCCGATGAATCCCACGAGATCAGGGAGCATCTTGTGGCTGAAGAAGCTACAGAGCTGGGCGGCCGATTCGCACATCAAGACGCCGGGCATCAGTGGGTAGGCGGGCATATGCCCACGCACCCAGAATTCGTTTTCGGTGACATCCTTGTAACCGACGATGAGCTGCTCGTCCTTGTTAAAGGTGACAATCCCCGTGAGTTGCTCCATCTCGAAGCGCTGGGGATTGACCTCGCGGATCGCGTCCAGATCAAAGAGAACATCGGAAAAATCGAGGGCGACCGGATCGATCAACTGCACCGGGGGCATGGAGACAGGCCCTTCGTCGGGAGATACAAGAAAACGCTACCGGGCCGATTGAGGGAACGCTTTAAGATAAGCGGCTTGCCCCGGAACACCTATAAGCATCATGTACTGAATGGCCAGGGTGCGGCAAGGGCCTGGGTTACTGGATGGCCCTGGGGGATTGCGGCGAGTCGGGGGTAATTTAGTCGCACAAGTTACCTAATCGGTACGACCGCGAGTTGTGGTGCGTTCGTTACGCACGGCGCGTGTGGACTCTCGCCCGGCCGCGTCGATTTCCTCGGATATCAAGGGGCGTGAATCGGATCGATTGCCGCGGCCCAGGAGGGGCGAGACGATGAATGTGAACCGAAGGTCAGCGATGGAGCTGCTTGCGGGGGCTGGGATCGCTGCGGCGGCGCATTCGTCGGCGGCGGGACAGGATTTGCCTCCGGCGATCGCCCCGGACCTCTCGATTTCGGGCCGGCATGGGGTGTTCGGGAGAATGACCGGAGCGCAGGCGGCCGTGGCCGCGCTATGCGGCCAAGGCACTTCCTGCGTTTACGGGGTGCCCGGTGCCCAGAACAATGATCTCTGGGACGCCATGAAGTCGCACGGGCTGGGATATCTGCTGGTGAGCAATGAGTTTTCGGCCAGCATCATGGCCGACGCCGCGGCGAGAGTGACGGGTGGAGTGGGTGTTTGCGCCGTGGTGCCGGGGCCAGGCTTGACGAACGCCCTGACGGGTATCGGCGAGGCCTTACACGACAGCGTGCCGATCGTGGTGCTGGTGACGGACATCGATCGACGTCCAGGAGCACCTGTGGGTCAGGTGCATGGTCTTGCAAACTCAGCGATGCTGCGACCGGTCTGCAAGGCGGTGTACGAGGTGAGTGTGGTGGGGGAGATTCCCCAGGCGATCCAGCAAGCGTTCTGCGTGGCGAGGAGTGGTGAGCCAGGTCCAGTGTCGGTCGTGATTCCCTATCCGCTCTATGCGGAAACCGCTGGCTTTCAAGCGCCGTCCCCGGCTCCCATCGGCGTGCCTTTTGACGAAAGCGCATATCGGCGTGCCCTTTGCTTGCTTTCCGACCGGCGGAAGCGAGTGGGGATTTATGCGGGTCAGGGGTGTTTTAACGCAACGGGCGAATTGCTACAGGTCGCCACTTTATTGCAGTCGCCGGTGGCGACCTCGGTGAGCGGCAAGGGTGCGGTACCGGAAGGCCATCCCCTCTCGGTAGGCTGGGGTTACGGTCCTTATGGAACAAGGACGGCGGAGGAGACGTTTCGGAACGTGGATTTGGTGCTGGCGCTCGGTGTGCGCTTTAGCGAAGTTTCGACGGCAAATTACAGCGTGCCAAGGCATGCCGAACTGGTGCATGTCGATATCAATCCGAGCTATCTCGGTCGCAATGTGCCGACGACGCAGTGCGTGAATGCCGACGCGGGGCTATTTCTCGGGAGGCTTCTGGGTGATGCCGAGGCGATTCGGCGTCCGCCCAATCACCGCCTTCATAAAGATATCGAGGTCCGTAAGAGTTCTGAGCTTAGGGCCAACTCGAAACCGCAGATTCAAGGGTGTGTGGATCCAATGCTGTTGTTTCTGGCGATGCAGCAGCAGATGGGTTGCGACGACTTGCTGTTCGTCGATGTTACATCATCGGTTCATTGGGCCTCGGAAGTGATGAGACCGGCTGCCCCGCGACGGTTTTTCACTCCGACGAACAATCAGAGCATGGGCTGGGCGATCCCGGCGTCGCTGGGAGCACAGCGGCTGGACCCGTCGCGCCGCGTATCGTGTGTCACCGGCGATGGCTGTTTATTGATGTCGGGTATGGAGATCACGACGGCGGCGCGTGCCCGATTGCCGGTGAAGTTTTTCGTGCTCGACGACGGGACCTATCATTATATGCAAATGCTGCAAGAGCCGGCGTTTGGTCGAACGACGGCCACCGAGCTTCACCGGATGAACTATGCAGCGCTGGCGGCCGGCCTGGGTGTCGGATATCTGCGGATCGACCGGAACGAGGATCTGGCCGCGGGAGTGGCCGGAGCGTTCCAGACGCCGGGGCCGGTACTGACGCATGTGGTTGTGAGTTACGAGGGGCGGGAGCTGAGGTGGCTTGAGGCGTTGAAGGACTCGTACCTGGACAAGCTGAAGACGGGTCAGAAGCTGCGCATCGCGCGGCGGGTGGCGGTGAGGAAGCTCGACATGACACCGGAGAACGATTGACGGTTTAGGGATTTCGGGCGATTGGTAGGGAGTTGGGGAACTGATCTTCCGGGAAACGATCGGGGGGAATATGATTCCGCCCAACCCGCATGGAGTGGCGGACGCTGATCAGCCGGAGGCAGGCGCACTGTATCGCCGCTCCGCTGGATGACCCCGCAAAGGAGTTGCGGAATCGCCCATGTCGTCAACGCAGAGCAGCCGGCGGAGTGTTCCCCACACCGCGTATTTTCCGGATAAGAGCGGCGGCTTGCTGCCGACTCGCTGGTGTGCTGCGATTGTTGACGATTTGCGCGAACTACGGCGCTGCTCGCCGGTGATTCAGAATCTGGTTTCGCAGGAGTTGCGGGTCCGATATCAGCGGTCGTTTCTCGGGTTTTTCTGGACGCTGCTGAATCCGATCTTGATGATGGCGACAATGACTGTGGTGTTTGCGCAGTTACTCGGACGTGGAAGCGATTGGCGAGGTTACGCGATCTTCTTGTTCGCGGGCCAAGTGCCCTGGGGACTGCTTGCCAGCAGCCTGAGTGATTGCGCCTTCTGCATCATTGGCAACGAGGGTTTGATCCGAAAGATCTATGTTCCCAAGCTGGTTTTTCCAGTCAGCCGGGTGCTGTTCAGTGTGGTGAACTTCGCACTTTCCATGGTTGCGATGTTTGTGTTGTTGATTCCGCTGGGTGCTCGGCCGAGCTGGCCTTTGTTGTTTCTACCGATTAGTGTCCTGCTCTTCTCCACGTTCATTCTAGGGCTGGGTGTGTTGATCGCGGTTTTGAACACGTTTTATCGCGACCTGGGGCATTTGGTGGGTGTCGGCTTGCAGGCGTGGTATTTCTTGACGCCGATATTGTATGAAGCGAGTCGATTCAAGACCCATCCGTGGTTTTTGACGCTCAATCCCGCGTATCTCTATATCCGACAGTTTCAGATCATCATCCGCGACGGACTTTGGCCCGACCTGGGCATCGTGGCCGCTTCGGCGGTCGTCGCGGTGGTCAGCCTGGGGATCGGCTATGCCGCCTACAAGTCTCTCGAGCACAAGCTGGTCTTCCGCCTCTGAAATGGAAACCGAGCTTTCTGCCAGCGTGAATCCGCCGGTAGTGCTTGACGATGTCTCGCTGCGCTTCGTCAGCTATCGCGACAAGCATTACTCGTTCAAGCGGGCGATGCTTGATCTCGTGTTGCGGCGACAGGATGCCGAGGCGGTCGCCGAGTTCTGGGCCTTGCGGCATATCAATCTGCAGATTCGCAAAGGAGAGCGGATCGGCATTCTGGGCCATAATGGCGCGGGTAAGAGTACGTTGCTGCGGTTGATGGCGCGGATCTATCCACCGACGGAAGGGAAGCTGACGGTGCGTGGAACAGTCGCGCCCTTGATCGAGATGGGGGCCGGCTTCAATCCGGAGCTATCCGGCGCAGACAACATCCTGCTCAACGGAGCCTTGCTCGGGTTCTCGAAGCGAGCGATGAAAGAGCGCATGGCCGATATCTGGGATTTCACGGAGTTGGGTGAATTCGCCGATATGCCGTTGAAATACTACTCGAGCGGGATGTATATGCGGCTGGCGTTCGCGGTGGCTTCGAGCGTGGAGCCTGAGATCTTGTTGATTGACGAATCGCTGGGCGTCGGCGACGCGGGGTTTCAGAACAAGGCGAAAGAGCGGATACGCCAGCTTCTAGATCGCTCGCATGTCGTGATCATCGTCTCACACGACATGGCGGCGCTACGGGAGCTGTGCAATCGTGGAATCCGGCTTGAACACGGACGGGTTGTCGCGGACGGGCCGATCGACGAACTCATCGACGGATATCTGGAAGACGCCCGACGCCTTGCGGCAGGTGCTGTTTAAGTAACTGTTTATGGTGCGACGGCCCGCCCTTTGCCAGTGGGCTTGACCCGATACAGCAGCGACGTATCATGCGGCTCCGAGATCGGGCTTTGCGCCAGACTCTTTTCGCCGAAACGCTGTGGGAGCGACGCGCCGATGCACTTCGCAGCGCTGGGATTTTTGGCATTAAGCGTGGTCGCTCCGCTGGACGACATCAGCCTTCAGGCGGCGAAGGGCGACCGGGTGCATGCCGCGTGGCAGATGAGCCTGGCACAGCTCAATCGGCCTAGCGCGCGGACGGAGGAAACGCTTCGTCGCTTCGACCTCGCCGAGCGATATCGCAAGGATCCACGAGTCGCAATGGCGGCGCTCGAGGTCCAGGCGCGGAGCAATCCCGAGCCGGAGTTGGTCTACGCTCTGGCGGAATTGTCTTGGCTGGAGGGCCGGCGCAATGAAGGCCGGCGTAAAGGCGGCGAACAAGCGCTCAGGCACTATGTCGACGTGGTGGGTTACGCGTTCGACTTTCTGTTCGACCCGGAACTGGCGGCGGGGCGATCGCCGACCGACCCGCGTTACCGGATTGCATGCGACCTGTATAACGCCGCACTTGAGCGGCTGCTCCGAGCGGCGCGAACCGGCAAAGGGAATCTCAAGCTCGGCGATACACTGACGCTAACGATTCAGGGGGCCGAAGTGACAATGGAGCTTTCGCTCTGGCCGCAAACGCCCTGGCAATCGGAGGATGTTGACGAGCTGATTCTGGCGTCTGATTTCGAGGTGATGGGTCTCGACGGGCGGAATCGACGCTATGGGCTGGGGGTACCGCTGATCGCGGTTCGCCGTGGCGAACCAGGGGATCGTCAGAATCCGGCACGCTCCAATTATCCCGAGCTGATGGCATTTCCCCTTACGGCCGTCATTCGGCCCAATCGGCCCCTTCGCGACGCCTCGAACGCGAACGTGGAAGAGGTGCGACGATGCACGATCGATCTGGTGGACCCGGTTACGAATCGAACGGTCGGGACTGGAGAATCGGGGATTCCGATCGAGGCCGATATCACGACGCCGCTGGCATACATGTGGTCGAGGACGGATCTCAATCAGTATCGCTGGTCGGGATTGTTGCGGCCGGGGGTCGCCGCCGAGAGATCGGGATTGCTTTATGTCAGGCCATTCGAGCCGGACAAGATTCCCGTCGTCATGGTGCATGGGCTGCTTTCGACGCCGTTGGCATGGATTCCCATGGTGAATGAACTATTGCGTGATCCCGATATTCAGGCGCATTATCAGTTTGCTCTGTACCTTTATCCCACGGGAATGCCCGTACCGATCGCCGCGGCGGGATTGCGGGACGCCCTCTTGGCCTATCGCGGGCAGTTTCCCACGGAGAGTGCCGCCGGCGACCGCATGGTTTTGCTTGGGCATAGCATGGGCGGATTGCTGAGCCATGCGGTAGCGGTTCGGAGCGACAACCTGTTCTGGCAGATCAATACCGATCGGCGGTTTGAGGAGATCGTCGGTCCTCCCGAAGTGCTGGCCGAGTTACGGCACTACACGTTTTTTGACTGGCTACCGTTCGTGAAGCGTGTCGTATTTCTGGCGACGCCGCATCGAGGGTCCGACTATAGCAAAAAATTCGTGGGACGACTTGGCTCGAATTTGATTGGGGAATCCGACCATTACACCAAGCTACTGGGGCAACTTGTGAAGGACAATCCGGATGCGTTCCCCGCGCGGTTTCGGAGGATGCCGACATCGATCGAGACGCTTGAGACCGACTCCGCGGTTCTCGAGGCGTTGCTGAGAATGCCTCGAAATCCCGACACCTATTTTCTTTCGATCATTGGATCGCTGCGTCCTGAAGGTGTGGAAAGTACGACCGACGGCGTGGTTCCCTATCGGAGCGCGCATCTGGACGGCGTGAATGAGATCATTGTTCGTTCCGACCACGGCGTGCAAAAGGATCCAGAGGCGATTCAGGCCGTGCGGCGGATGCTCAAGGAACAGCAGTTCGAGGTCGCACCGGTGGTGCAGGCGAGCACCGTGGATGAAGGATCTCGCTAGTCGAGCGAGTTTGCCGGAAGATAGGGCAGTCGGGGGTTTCTTGAGGGTTTTCCAGAAACGGAAGAAGCCTTAAGGCTACTACTTGATCCAGAAGTTGGGATGGCCATGAATCTCGCTGAGAGGCTTGCCGAGTTCGCTCTGAGTACACGCTGTGATGAGCTGCCGGAAAGGGTCGTCGAGGAAGCGACCGCTCGTTGGATCGACACACTGGCCTGCGCTGTTGGAGCTTTGGATGAGCCGGCACCGACGATTGCCAGGCGAGTCGCGGAGCAGGCGAGCGGTAATCATGGGTTGGTGATGTTCGGCGGGGGACGATCGACAGCCGACTGGGCGGCCTTTGCGAATGGCGTTCACATACGCTATCTCGACTGCAATGACACCTATCTTTCGCTTGAGCCGGCGCATCCTAGCGACAACTGGTCGGCGATCATGACGGTGGGCGAGCTAGTCGGAGCCTCCGGTGCGGAGTGGATCGCCGCGGCGGCTGTGGCGTACGAGGTGCAGTGTCGACTCTGCGACGCGACAAGCATACGCTCACGAGGTTGGGATCATGTGACCTACGGGACTCTTTCTTCGTGTCTGGCGGCAGCCCGGCTCATGAGTCTGAGCCATGAACAGGCTGTGAACGCGCTTGGAATCGCCGGAACGATCGGAACGGCGTTACGACTGACTCGGGCGGGCGAGCTTTCGATGTGGAAGGGCTGCGCGTTTGCGGCGGCGGCGCGGAGCGGGGTGTTCGCGGTGCTACTCGCAGCGAATGGAATGAGTGGACCGGTCCCCCTCTTTGAAGGGGAGATGGGATTTTTCGATCAGGTGTCAGGTCCGTTCACGATCGACTCCCTTGGCGGTGCCTCGGCCGAGGACTGGAAGCTGCCGTTTACGTCGATCAAGTTCGTGCCGGCGGAGTATCACAGCCAATCGGCAATCGCCGCGGCATTCGCGTTGCGCGAGCGATTGGATGATCCTCGCGAGGTTCGCTCGATCCAGGTAGATACTTTCCGCGTTGCCGTCGAGATCATTGCCAAGGACCCCGAAAAGTGGCGGCCTCAGAATCGTGAAACTGCCGACCATAGTCTTCCCTATTGCACCGCGGTCGCGCTGCTGGATGGTGAGATCACGGCACGTCAATTCACGCCGGAGCGCCTCGCCGATCCCGCGCTCCGAGAGTTGGTTAGTCGAACCCAAGTGGTCGAGGATCCGAAGCTCACGGCGATGTATCCGGCCCACGTGCCCAACCGAATCCGCGTGACGCTTGCCGACGGACGAACACTTGAACAGGAATATATCGATCCTCCCGGCCACGACAAGAATCCCTTGAGTCGCGAAGGTTTGCGGACAAAGTTCGATGGGCTTATCGAGCCGATGCTCGGATTTACGACGGCCGATGCGATCTGGGATCGGGCGACACGCTTGCGCGAAGATTCTCAGCCTTGGAAGGTTCTTCCGTTGATCAACGAGGGATACCAGCCCAGGGACCGGCGGAGCTGATCTACGGGCTGGGCCACAATCGTCCGGCAGGACGTCCACGGAGGGACGCATGCTTTTCAACTCACTGAGATTCGTGCTGTTCTTCTCGGTCTTCTTCCCGAGTTATTGGGTCTTGCGGCATCGAGCGCAGAACATTTTGCTGTTGCTCGCCAGTTACTTTTTTTACGCGAACTGGGACTGGCGTTTTCTCTCGCTGCTGTTGATTTCGACAGGGATGGATTACGCCTGTGGGCTTTTGGTGGATCGGGCTGAGGAGCCCAGACGACGCAAGCTGCTGGTCGGTCTGAGCATGGCACTCAACCTCGGAATGCTCGGATATTTTAAGTATTTCAACTTCTTCGCGGATAGTTTCTCGGCCATGCTGGAGCGATTCGGGATCTCGATGCCGATGTCGCACTTGAATGTCCTGCTGCCGATTGGGATCTCATTTTATACGTTTCAGTCGATGAGCTACGTCATCGACGTGTATCGTCGCGACATCAAGCCGACCCGGAATTTGCTTGATTTCGCAGCTTTCGTCTCGTTTTTTCCGCATCTGGTGGCGGGGCCGATCATGCGGCCCACCACGCTGCTGCCCCAGATCGAGAAGCCGCGGCGGTTCGACACGACGCGGTTTCATCAAGGTGTGTATTTGATCTTCTGGGGTCTGGTGAAGAAGGTGGTGATCGCCGACAACCTGGCCCGGTTGGCCGATCCACTCTGGCAACGCGCGGGCTCCCTGAACACAGGCGAGGCGCTGTTAGCCATTTATGCGTTTGCATTTCAAATCTATTGTGATTTCTCGGGGTACACGGATGTCGCGCGGGGAATTTCCAAGACGCTCGGGTTTGAGCTGGCGTTGAACTTTAACCTGCCCTATTTCGCTCGCAGCCCCAAGGAGTTCTGGAGCCGCTGGCACATCAGTCTGTCCACCTGGCTCCGCGACTATTTGTACTTCCCCCTCGGTGGCAATCGGGGTGGTCCTCGGTTGGCGGGTAATCTGATGCTCGCGGTGGTGGCCGGAATGGTCGGCGCAGGGGTTGCGGTCGCTCTGAGTTCCCTTTTCGCACTTAACCGCGAGGTCTGGCTTGGCGCATCGGCTGTACTGATCGCCTCGACGATGCTCATCTTGCGGATACGGACCGTCGACGGGCTGACTCGGCGCAATCTGATACTGACTATGGTCCTAGGCGGTTTGTGGCACGGCGCGGCCTGGACATTCGTGATTTGGGGTCTGTTTCACGGACTATGGCTGGCCGTTCATCGCGAGTGGGAGCGACTCACGCGAACGGCGGCCTGGCGTGAGCGGCCATCCTGGTTGCACAATTTGTTCTTCCGGCTGGCTACCTTTCATCTTGTCTGCCTCGGCTGGGTCTTCTTCCGCGCCAATTCGTTGAACCAGGCCACCGCGATCCTCGGCGATCTGATTGCGAATCCCGGCCCGGCCCCATTCCGGCTGACCGTGCTCATGGCGGCCCTCATCTTGCCCCTGCTTGCTTATCAGCTCATTCAACATCGCTCCGGCGATCTTGACTTTCTCGGACGAATCCCCTGGCCGGCGCGTTCGCTGGCGTTTGGGGCCTTGTTTTATGCTCTGATTTTCGTGGGGGATTTTGGTGGCAGTCAATTCATCTATTTTCAATTCTAAGTGCTTACCTAAGTTCGGATGATCACGATAGGGGCTTCGCGTTCACTCGATGGGCGATTCTTTGGAGACTTCTCGCATGGATACACCCGGTACTCGGCTTCGTCAGGCCTGGGGTGAACAGACTCTCGTACTGCCGGGGGTGTTTAATGCACTCTGCGCGCGGATGGCAGAGCGGCTCGGTTATCGGGCTGTGTATCTTTCTGGGGGGGCGCTTTCGGCCGGTTGGGCCGGCGTGCCGGATGTTGGGTTGTTGACGCTCAACGATTTCGTGGAACAGGCGGCGGTGCTGGTTCGCGCATGTGGTTTACCCGTGGTATGCGATGCCGACACGGGATTTGGTGAAGCGATCAATGTCCAGCGCACGGTGCGATTATTTGAGGATGCCGGGGTTGCGGGAATCCATCTCGAAGATCAGGTGCTTCCCAAGCGCTGTGGGCACCTTTCGGGTAAGCAGCTGGTGGATAGGGCGACGATGGTAACCAAGCTCCGCGCGGCGGCCTTGGCTCGACGTGATCCCAGCTTTGTGCTGATCGCACGAACCGATGCCCGAGGCGTTGAAGGGCTGCACGCCGCAGCGGATCGCGCCCGCGCGTATCTCGATGCCGGCGCCGACATGATCTTCCCCGAGGCGCTGGAAACGACTGAGGAGTTCGCCTGGTTCGCACAAAACATCAAAGCGCCCTTGCTGGCGAACATGACCGAGTTTGGCAAAAGTCCGCTCCTCGACGTCGCGACCCTGGAGGGCTTGGGATACAGGGTGGCTCTGTTTCCGCTGACTGCTTTCCGGGTGGCGATGCGTTCGGCGGGTGAGGCATTATTAACGCTTCGAGATCAGGGAACACAACGGACCCTGGTTCCCAGGATGCAGACTCGGGCAGAACTCTACGAGCTCATCGGCTATTCCGATCTGGAAGATGCGGATCGCGCGTTCTTTACCGGGCAGGCGAGAGATTAGTCCACCTTGAACGTTCGCCGTGGCTGGATTAGGCTTCGCGGCCTCTAGCTCAGGATGAATCCGCGGGAGTGCGCCGACATGGAGTGTCGAGGACGAACGGTCTATCTGGAGATCAGTCCGCTTTCTGACCGACATCTGACCGGGATTGCACGATACACCGCGCGAGTGGCGATGGCGCTCAAAGCAGCGGGAGCGGACCTGCGGCTGTTTTCGCAGGGAATGGAGGTTGCTCCGCCGATCGGTCTCGACTGGTCTCACGATCAGGATCTGGGACGCTGGGCGCGTCGGATCTGGCTGGGGAAACGCCAGCCCATTCGCGATGAGGCTTGCGAGGCGCTGGCCATTTATCCGTGCGGACGGCCCGACGAGCGGCGATTTGGTTTTGAGGTGAGCGTGTTGCACGATCTCACCCCGCTGCTACTTCCTGAATCGCATGCCGAGCTGACACGTATTCATTTTCGCCACTTCTTCGCGGTGTCGCTGCTCGCAAGCGATGCGGCGTTGGCGGTTTCCCACTCGACCCGCGCCGACGCTGCCTGGCTGACTGATTTCCCGCAAGATCGGCTTATGGTGACACACTCCGGGCCTTCCTTGTGTGTCGAGCGTCATCTCGATGTCCGCACGACGGATCGACGGCCGGAGGTAGGTCTGGTGGTCTCGACGCTGGAACCGAGAAAGAACGCCTTCTTTTTGCTCGACTGGTTTCTGAAGACGGAGACGCTGCCCCGGAAGGCGGAACTCTGGTGGGTTGGCGGTCTGGGGTGGCTCGTTTCCAGGAAGCACCTGAGTCAGTACACCCATCACGCGACGCGCAAGGTTCGGCTGCTGGGCAAGGTCGATGATCCGGCGCTCTGCCGGCTTTATCGCACCGCAGGTTGGTCGATCTATCCTTCACTCTACGAGGGCTTTGGCTTTCCGGTGCTGGACTCACTACGCCACGGAACTGCCGTGCTGGCGGCCGGGCATAGCTCGATCCGCGAGTTCGGCGATCCCAATCTCACGTTCTTCGATCCCTTTGACGCTGATTCGCTTGATCGCGGATTCTCGTCAATGGCCTCTCGCGAAGTTGTGGACACGCGTGAGTCGCTCGACAGAGATTACAACTGGCGAAGAGTCGCCGACACCCTGCTCAAGATGCCAGATCGACTTCAGGAGAACGCCAAGGGCGCGAAGTGCCATGGCGTTGCTTGAAAGACGCGTTCGTCACGATCAGGCGGCGTCGAATACGGCTTGATTGTTCATCAAAACTGCTGGGTCGTTGGAGTTCCAGTCGAGTCGGTTCCAGGTTCCCTGACGGGCCACTTCCTCGATAAGTGAGCGGAGACGCACTTCAACCGGCCCGGCACCTGCAAAACTCAGCATACGGGCACGTGCGGTGCTGGCCCAGGAATCGTAGCGAGCGCGATCCACCTTGGCGGCATGGGCAACGTTTAGCATTCCGCGGTGGAGGCTGCTCCAGTCGAGACGATGCCAGTTGGTTTCGATCCGTTTCTGGGGATCGTGGGGCCAGTGGATTGGTTCGGGAGTGGAGCCGACGACAGCGCCTATCGCAGAGTCGATGTAGTCGGCCATCGCGGTATGCCGCGGCGCGACGACAGGCCGGCCCGCGGCCATGGCCTGCTGAAGCGGGAGACACGCGCCCTCGGCGTGGCTTGTGTTCACATAGGCAGTGGTTGCTTCAAAAAGTGTGTGCATTTGTGACGGAGTGAGATAATCGAGGATCGCGACAATCCGGCAGCGATGGGGGATCGGCAGGCTCTTGTGGAGCCTGTGTAGACGCGCAAGTATGTCAGGCTCGGTCCTAGGGCAGGAGGTGAGCTTGAGCAGGAGCGTCGCATCGGCCCGATCGGCAAAGGCGAGCAAGAAGGCGGAGAGGAGATCGCGAGGATTCTTGCGCTCGTCGAGCATGTTGAAGACGCTGGTAAAGACCAAACCGTCGAGCGAGAGACGAGCGGGTTCGAGTGGTCGATGCGTCACGCCTCGTCGCTCTCGGATTGATCTCGCGAGACGCTGAATCGCTGCGCGCTGACCCGTTGAGAGATGAGGCCAGATGTGCCGGGCGTACCCGCTTTTGAGCTGGCGCGCGATCGATGTGGGCCTCTGAGCAGTGGTTGCAACTGCCTGTCTTGGCTCTTCGATCGAATCGCCGGTCAACACGATGTGCTTGCAGTCGAGTCGGTGTGTTTGGTTGGGCGTCCAGGGTGCGAGAGTAAACCAGGCATCATCAAGCGGTACGGGGATTGTGGTGATTTGCGTATCCAGGCCGAGACCCTGGAACGAGCCTTTCGTCATCGCGCACGCCGTGGCGATGGCCGAGGTGTAGCGAGCGATCCGCTTCCAGTTTTGTCGTGTATCCGTGCCGAAATTGCGATACGGCAAGTCAGGAAATTCCCAGAACGGAAATGCGATCGTCGGTAGAGCCGGGGTGAGGTAGATGTCTTGCAGAGGAGCGATTGCTAGGTGTATGGGCCGTTCGCCCTGTGCCATCGCCTGCTGCGCAAGCGGAATCAGGCGGCTCTCCGGATGATCGACGTGGGTCCATGGACCGAGTCGGTCGAGTATCGGAGCGAAGGCATCGAAGACGAAGCCGTAGGAATATCCGGCGTGACCTAGTGTACGCGCACGCTCTCGACCCGTTCCTGGCGTACTGACGAGTAACCGTATGGGTGCGCTTGCATTGATGGCATTCGCTAGCGACACCGCCGAACTGCGTACTTCCATGTGGGACTTCCATGCCTTGGAACCAGAGGTTATTGAGACTAAGGTTGTTCGGGTCCGTTGATGTCTTCCCCGCGCAGGCGGGGATTGTCAGTGATCGCCGCTCTCTCGCTGGATTTCCGCCTGCGCGAATATGACTTATGGGAAGGCGGACAGGAACGGAACAACCTGAGGCTCAATAGGGGCCTTGCGTTCGGCGTAACCATAGCCATCGTCAAGCGAAGCGTCAACGCGAGTGACGAAACGCAGGTCGAGCTACGGTGTGGCCGAACATTGACCGAGTCTCCGGACCTGATACCATCAGTTCGGGTAAGTGATGGCCTGGCGGGCTTTGCAGCGACCGCCTGGGCCCAGGGGTCGACGCACTGGTCTCGGCGGAGAACCGGCCAAGGTTCGACGTAAGTGACGAAACTATGGACTCAGAAGTCGCGAGCGGGTCCGTGGCCTTGAGGCATGGTTGGGCAACTGCTTTCCTTGATATCGCCCCGAGGTGATTTGTGGACCCCCAGACGGTGAATTTGCTGCTCGGCTTGTTGGTAGGGCTAATCTTGGGCGGCGGGTTGATCGGTCTCGGATTTGGGATTCTACGCAAGATGGGGTTGGACTCGGCCAAGGATCGAGCGCAATCACTGCTCCGAGAAGCTCAAACGGAGATCGACTCGCAACGCCGCACAGCCGAGATCGAGGCCCGCGAGGCCCAGCTGGCTCGTCGCGCCGAGCACGAGGTGGAACTGGAGAAATCGCGTCGGCGACTCCGCGAGGAAGAGAGCCGAATCGAGCGTCGAGAAGCGGCGATCGAGCTGAAACAGGAACACGGATTGCAGCGAGAGCGTGAACTGGAGGCTATTCAGCGCACTCTCGTCGCGCAGAAGGAAGACCTCGATCGGCGTCACGGAGAGGTCAAGCAATTGCTCGCCAATCAGCGTGAAAATCTGGCGAAACTCGCACGAATGACATCCGACGAAGCCCGCACACAGCTTCTCGAGCGCATCGAAGCAGAGCTTTCCTCAGACCTGGGGGAGCGTGTGCTGCGTTTCGAAGCAGGAATTCGTGAGACTTCGGCCGCCCGCGCCCGGGAGATCCTGGCCACGTCCATCCAACGCTATGCCGCATCACACACCGCCGAAACGACGGTAAGCACGGTGGATATCCCGTCAGAGGATATCAAGGGTCGAATCATCGGCCGTGAGGGTCGGAACATCCGGGCTTTTGAAAAAGCGACGGGTGTCGACGTGATCGTCGACGACACACCAGGGATTGTCATCGTCACGGGCTTTGACAATGTGCGTCGGGAGGTTGCAAAGCTGTCGCTTCAGAAGCTAATTCAGGATGGTCGGATTCACCCGGGTCGGATTGAGGAGATTGTGGCCGAGACCCAGCACGAGATGGATCAGCACATCCTCGACACCGGCCGCGAGGCAGCGCACGAGGTCGGCATCGTGGGTCTACACGAGAAACTACTTCACTACCTGGGCCGACTCAAATTCCGCACAAGTTACTCCCAGAATGTCCTGCGGCACTCCATCGAGGTGGCGTTTTTGACGGGGATGCTGGCCGAAGAGCTGGGCTACGACTGCGAGCTCGGTCGCCGATGCGGATTACTACACGACATCGGCAAGGCCGCCGACCACGAGATGGAAGGCGGTCACCCGCTCATCGGTTCCGAGCTGTGCAAGCGGTTTGGAGAGGGTGCGGACGTTGCTCACGCGGCGCTGGGCCACCACGACGATGTGCGGATCGAACATCCTTATACCGTGCTAGTCGCCTCAGCCGATGCCATCAGTGCAAGCCGTCCCGGCGCACGCCGCGATACGCTTGAAAAATACGTCCGCAGGCTTGAAGACCTTGAGGCTCTTGCCTCGGGGTTTCCGGGTGTCGACCATGCCTATGCGATCCAGGCGGGTCGTGAGTTGAGAATTCTGGTCGATAGCGCCCAAATTGACGACCCCTCCGCCGCCAAACTCTGCCGCGACATCGCGAAAGCGATTGAGGACCAGCTTACCTATCCTGGAGAAGTGAAGGTAACGGTTCTCCGCGAGACGCGCTCGGTGGAATTCGCTCGCTGAGCATGAAGTCCGTCGAGAGGTCAAGCGGGGGCCGCGGGGAATCCTCCGTGGGCAATCCAAAGGAGTGTCTTTCTTGAGGCTGCTATTCCTGGGAGACATTGTCGGGGGTCCGGGCCGCCGGATCGCATGTCAGGCGATACCGCGCTTGGTCCATCGCTTGGGAATCCATCTGGTCGTCGCCAATGCCGAAAATGTCGCGGGCGGCTCGGGGATCACAGTCGAGACCTACGAGGAGCTAAAAGACGCAGGAATCGACGCCTTCACGCTGGGCGATCATGCCTACCGAAAGGACGAGGTCCAGATTCTCTTCGAGCGGACCGACCGGATCTGCCGCCCGGCGAATTATCCGCCGGAGGCCCCGGGGGCGAACTCGATCATCCTCCAGGCGCGCGATGGCACCTCGGTGGGGATCTTCACACTGCTGGGACGGGTCTTCATGCAGCCCGCGGATTGCCCGCTAAGAACCGCGGATCGTTTACTCGCCAGTCTGCAACAGGCCACGCCGGTGATCTTGATTGACATGCACGCAGAGGCTACCAGCGAAAAACAACTCCTGGCTCGCTATGTGGATGGTCGCGCATCGGCGGTTCTGGGCACGCATACGCACGTTCCCACGGCTGACGAGCAAATCCTGCCAGGCGGCACGGCTTATCAAACGGATGTCGGCATGACCGGCCCTTACGACTCGATCATTGGTCGTCGCTTTGATCGCGTTCTGAAAACCAACCTGACCGGGCTCCCTCAGCACTTCGACGTCGCGACCGGCGACCCTCGTCTCTCCGGTGCGATCGTGGACGTCGATCCTACCCACGGCCGCGCGGTCCAGATCGTGAGGATCATGCTCAATCGAGAACAGGTCGATCAATTGATGCGCGATCCGAAGTCGCTGAGCTTGCCTAATCTCGTGGCCGATCCCTCTGCCCCGAGATCGTAGCAAGGCAGTCGAGACCGAAACGAATGCCATTTACAATGGTGTGTTCATCTTCGAAATGCCGGCGCTCGACGAAATGCCAGCGAATCCAGTGCGCACCTACTAGTAAGTCTGCGGCCGTCGTGAGCGGCAGAAGCAATCGTTGACCATCCATAGCGCTGTTCCATTGCTGTTCGTATGCGTCGAGAGCCATACGGCGGCGCGGGCCGTCGGGAATCTCAAGGAAGAGCCGAGCAAGGTCGACCCAAGGCGTATCGAGGTCCATTGCTCCGTAGTCGACAAGCCCGGTAAGCCGGCCTGATGTGAACAGAAAATGCTCAGGTCGCGCATCGCGAAGAACAGGCTGGATCGAAACCGATTCAGTTGCGACTTTCCGTAGATCAGCATCGATTTTCCCGATCAACCGCCTTGCCCAGGCGATCCACCGAAGCGCGGCAACGGAGTTCGGGTCGGACGCTCCGGTAACCGCATCCTGTAATGTCGAAAACCCACCCGACATGAGCCAGTGGATCTCGGCCAGTCTCGCAGAGACGGCGGGACTTGGAGCCGTTTGTGTGCGAAAGACGGCCAAACACGCGTGTAATCGGGCGAGTGCTCCCAGAGCGCAGCGAACCAGCGATTCATCCCAGTCCGACGTCGGGATCGACTCGCCAGGCAGCAAAGGTTCCAACTGCCAGACTCGGCCTCCCCGAGTAATCCGTGTGATGCTGCGTCGAGTACGAATCGGCTGGGGCACAAACGAGAGACTGTTTGCAGCGGCAATCCAGGCGTGGATCGTTTGGACTCGGTCTGGGCCGACGCCGACGGGCCAGCCTCGGAGCAGGATCTCGCCGTTCAAACTCGACCAGCGGAAGAGCTGCGAACCGCTGTTTCCGCCGCCCGATCCAAGTGGATTGACCTGAGAGCTTGGACGGACGGCCTCTGGATACTCAGCGATGAGTTCGTGCAAGAACTGGTGCAACCTGGCCGCCCTGCTAGGGAGAGATAACGACCCTATTCGAGTCGATCCGCTCGACCAGACGCAAGTCGATCTCCGACGTAAAGCCATCGATCAAGCGATGGTTAGTCGTCGTCGTTGATGGAGAGCGAGGACCGCTAGCAAACCGAGGCCCCAGGCCATCCAGGTCGCGGGCTCGGGAACCGGCGCGGCGAATCGACCGAGGCAGTGTGAACACTCAGCCCCATGGTCGACATGCTGAGCCCCTATGGTGGTAAGAGTTCCCACTTGTTTGAAATCTCGCTGGGCAAGCTCGCGAATGGCATCGGGGCTGAACAAGGCGTTGGGATCGGTCAGTGTCGACCAGTCGGTCACGGCCGAATCGAGGTAGCCTCCCGTGGGATCATGGCGATCGACGCCGAAGGCGTGCATCAGCTCGTGGGCCAGGTTGTGAGCGACCGCCCACTTCAGGTCATCGATGGAGGCGGCATAGAGCAATTTATCGATAAACGTGAATCCATCTCGACCCACTTGTGTGACGCCCACGGCATCAGGACTGGCCGGGTTTTGAGTGCCGGAGACGACACTCATGGTATGGGCCGCGGAAGCCCCCGGATCGCTCGTGAGACTGACTCCAAGCCCGCTCCGTGTGAAGGACGACTCGACACGGGAGAGGACGTCTTGCGTGAATTCCGCTTGCTGATCGCTCGTCGGGATTCCCGAATAAAGCTGCTGGACCACCGGACTGAGATACCAAGGGGCCGCTCCGCCGGTGGTCAGGCCGGGGGCGCTTGAGAATCCACTGTTGCTCATATTGATCGAGGCATCGTAGGAAGGCCTTGACGCCGAAGCTGTGGCGGCCTGTGTGGGACGCAGAATCCAACCCGAGTTCGCTGGAGGCAGCTTCGCCGCGACGCGGGCATCGCCAGGCAAGATGAAGACCGGCGGAGCTGCGCTGGCCTGGGGGATGGGTGTCCCGATCAGCGCGAGTGTGGCAGGCGGCAGGATTGGCGGAACCACGGGAGCCGACGGCGTCGGCGCGAGAATGCTTAGCCTCGGTGTAGACGATTGACTGGCGGTGGGATCGCTCGAAGGAATGTTCCCCCATCGGAGCGAGGCGACCGAATCGTTCTGCGACCAGGTGGCCCAGCGCCAACGACTGGAATCGAGCTCTCCGGCTCGGGCCAGGCCGCTCAGGCCAATGATCAATAGCCCGCCTAGTGCCGCGATCCTCGTCGTCGCCATGAGGAACCTCCTGTCCCACACGTCGCGGGCAAGCATTACCCGAAACTCGCCATCAGAAGAGCAGATCGCGTGCCGTTCACGCCATGAAAAACGGGGCCCGATGCTTGGCCGGCCGTAACTCATTATCTGGAAAACGCATATAATTCCACATGAAATGCTTTGAAGGCATCTCAATTAGGTCGAGAACCAAGAATACCGTCTCGATATTGACGATTTTTACAATCGGTGTGTAGCGAAGCGGTCAGCCGGAACAATTCGAGGTCCAATGAAATTCGTCGCAAAATCCCTCAAGATTTCTAGATTTGAGTTTCACCCTAATCCCCGAATTCCTCGTACTACGTCATGGAGGATATGATCTGGGATCGAATACAAGACTCTTCGTAAAGGTCGTCCGATTCCAGCGAGTCCGTTCAAATCGAAGCCCCGTTTCAACCTTAGGAGTCACTGACATCATGCGAATCAACTCACTTGTGAAGGCACTTTCGGGCCTTGGCCTGGGCCTTTTCGTGGTCGGCTGTGGCGAGACGACCGAAACCGCGACCCCGCCCGTTACTCCGACGACTCCGCCGGCCGCGACTGCGCCCGCGGACGCTACCTCGGATGTCCCGGCCACCGTTACCCCTTCAGAAACCCCGACCGCCAGCGAAAGCACAGCCCCCGCCGAAGCACCGCCGATCGAAGGGCCTGCGGTCAGCGTGCCCAGCGACACGGCTGAGGAGAAGTGAGACTCACGGGCAAATCGGTTCGATCCTGAGCGTTTACACCAGCCGGCCGACTCCGATTGGAGCCGGCCGACTCCGTTTTTCTAACGTCCCCGGACAACCGGATTGCTGAGCACACCGACCGAGGGGCACTCGATCTCAACTCGGTCGCGTTCCTCAAGGCTGAGTTCATCCGGAGGCACGATGCCCGTGCCGGTCAGCAGCACGACTCCGTCTGGAAAATCGTTGTCGATCCCCAGCCATCGGATCAGGTCGGCAACCGGCCTCATCATTCGGCTAAACGGGGTCCGCCCTTGAAACAGGAGACTTCCCTCCCGGTAGATCGCCAGACGGATCTCGAGCGATGAAAGGTCCAGGTCTCCGTCGAGCCGACGGACACAAGGACCAAGGGCGCACGCCGCCTGATAGACCTTGGCCTGCGGCAGATACAAGGGATTCTCTCCCTCGATATCGCGAGCCGAAACATCGTTGCCCAGGGTGATCCCGGCCAGGCGCAATTCCGAGGACAAAACCAGCCCCAGTTCTGGCTCGGGAACGGTCCATCGCGAGTCGCGGCGCACGCGGATCGCCTCGTTGGGGCCGACAACTCGATTCGCACTTGCCTTGAAGAACAATTCGGGGCGATCGGCGGAATAAACCAAATCGTAAAATCGCGCGGCGCCTTCCGACTCCTCTTCTCGCGCGACCTTGCTTCTCAGATAGGTCACGCCAGCCCCCCAAACTTCCTGGTGGTCGATGGGAGCCAGCAGGGTCACATCGGTGAGCGAACGGGCCAAGCTCTCCACGTCGGTCACCCGATTCCATTCATCCCCCTCCAGATCAAGAAGTTGGGTTAGGCTCGGCGAATCGAGTTTCGGGGTTCGAAGAGGCAGAAGTCGATCCTCGTCCGTCATCCGACCCACGCGGAGTGTGCCATCGATGTCGCGGTATTTGATCAATCTCATGGTTGGCTCACATGCTGGCGATTGGGGAGGACCGGGCAAAGATGGGAGCGCATGCCCGCGAAGTCGTCGAGATTAGCACGACGCGACCTGCCCTCGAAAGTTTTTCTCATTTCGTTTAAGAAGATCGTCGACCTTGGAGAGAAGGAACGCAGCGGTCGACCTCGACTCGCCGCAAGATCCACCGCGCAGGAGGCGCCGGGCATGCGCGAACAGATTGTCGTGGTTGGACATGGGGCTGCCACTGCGCTCGGCTCCACCATGGAAACGACATGGAAAGGACTGATTGACGGGTGTTCCGGTCTGCGGCGTCAGGACGCTCTTGGTCCGGAACGCTTTCTCCAGAGCATTGTCGGCGTCGTCCCAGATTTTCCTGATGATCCCACTCTGGCCGGCACGGCCCTGAGCAAGCTACCTGGGCGATTCTTGAAGCTCGGCTATCGCGCCGCCCGCGAAGCCTGGGAGAACTCGAAACTCGACGCCGCGACGGGCCTGGACCGAAATCGCGTCGCGCTGGTGGTGGGTTCAGCGTTCGGCGGCGTCGATCATCTCGACAACGAGATCGAGGCAATGGGCCGTCGCAAGTCTCTGGCGACCAGTCCCTATCTGATACCCGGCGTGATTGTGAATCAGCTTGCCGGCCAGATCGCCGAACGGCTGGACCTTCACGGCCCGAGCATCGCTCCCGCCAACGCCTGTGCAACCGGGGGAATCGCGGTCTCGATCGGCGCGGCCTTGTTACTCACCGGTGAAGCTGACGTTGCGCTTTGCGGAGCCGCCGAGAGTGCGTTCACACCCTTCATCGTCAACGGCTTCGCCACGATGAAGGCCCTGCTGGGTCGGAAACCCGGCGATCGCTCGCAGGACGATCCTGCTCAGGGGAGTCGGCCGTTCAGTGTCGATCGAGCAGGGTTTGTGCTTGCCGAAGGCGCGGGAATGGTTGTGCTGACCACGGCGCGTCACGCGCGTCGTCTTGGCATCGAGCCTCAAGCCGAGCTGGCCGGTTGGGCATCAAATTCGGACGGCCACCACATGGCCATACCGGAGCCGACGCGGATCACGCGATGTTTGCAAGAAGCCCTGCGTCATTCCGAAGTCGCGCATGAGCAAGTCTCGTACTACAACGCACACGGTACGAGCACGGTGGTGAATGACCGGGTGGAGACGCAGGCCCTGAAAACAGTCTTCGGTGACCACGTGCGACGAATTCCCGTCAGCTCGATCAAGGGAGCCCTCGGCCATAGCCTGGGCGCGGCCTCGGCCGTGGAGGCGGCGGTTTCTGTACGAGTAATCGAGTCTCAGACGATACCGCCAACCCTGAATTTCATTCGTGATCCCGAGCTGGACCTCGACTACGTGGCCAACGAGGCGCGCTCGGTCCGGATCCAATCGGTGATGTCGGCCTCGTTCGGCTTCGGTGGAACGAACAACGTTCTGGTTTTTCGGAGGATTGGACATGGATGACGCAACCCGCCTCGCCGAGATCTCGGCTCTTGTCCGAACGGTCACCAAGCTGCCCGAAACGACCCTGGTGACCGCCGAATCGACCTTCACAGACGACCTCGGGATTGATTCTCTAGACCTGGTCGCTCTGTTTCTGGAAGTACAAGACCAGTACGAGATCACCATCGACGACGACCAGATTGGGTCGATGCGTTGCGTGGGGGACCTGCTTCGATTGGTCAATTCCGGACACGGGGATAGTAAGGCTGCCTGAGGCGGATAGAACCGGGACGTTCACTTTGTGGAGCGAGGAATGCACCGTCGCGGTCTTAATGTCAGGAAACAACTGCTGCGGATGGTTGTGCCGCTGCTTCGAGCCTTACCGGCGGCGCGTGCCTCTCGCGTTGTCTCGGCCATTGGCCGGTCCGAATACACAATGATGCCCAAGCTTCGCCTGCGCTTCGACGCGGCGGTTCGGCACGGGCAAGAGCAGCTTCGAACCCACTGGGATGTGAGCAAGGTCGGACGCGAGCTAGCCGGCAACCAGGTTCGCTGGCGCACTCGAGACCTTCTGCTTGATGGTCTGGCGGATGACGATGTCGCCACACTTTTTGATGTTCGGGGACGAGCGCATCTGGATGCCGCACTGGCTGAAGGCCGAGGGGTGGTTCTCCTCGGCAACCACTTCGGTGCCCACATGATGCCCGCCCACTGGACGAAACGTCAGGGTCTGCCGCTCCGTTTATTCATGGAACGGCCGCACCACGTCTCGCGCTATCTCCAGGCGGAGTTCGATTCCGAGGGGCCGCTCGGTCAGAAGAAACTATTCATTTCGCGCAAAGCCGACACGACCGAAGCCGCCGGGTCGATCATGCGTGCGACGCGTGTGCTCAAAGCGCAGATGGTCCTCTACATCGCCGGCGATGTCCGCTGGACCGGGCAATACGCCGTCACCGCGCGGTTTCTGGGCCGCGAGTTCACCATCTCGGCCACCTGGGCCGTCCTG
Organism: Isosphaeraceae bacterium; assembly: GCA_041750675.1. GTDB lineage: Bacteria > Planctomycetota > Planctomycetia > Isosphaerales > Isosphaeraceae > BPJS01. The sequence continues at coordinate 58,764 of JBGSYY010000303.1, forward strand.
AGCGGACTGAGCGGCGCACCGGTGGTTCCCGTCTTTTGCCACATGATGGAAGATGGCACTCATCAACTCGAATTCCTTGCCTCGTTTCACGTCACCGCCGCGGATCTCAAGTCGAATCGTCTCGACGAGCACGTTCAGCGCTACCTGGATGAAATCGAATCTCGCGTGGCGCGTGATCCATCCAATAGCAATGAATATTTCTTCTGGTCCGAACCGGATGACCCCGCAGTCGTCCATCGACGCTTCGAGCGCCGGACCGCAATTTCCGCGAAAGACAAGGCCTGATGATCGAGCCGTCTGTCGAAAGCCGCGGGCGATTCGCCGTGGCCCCAGTCTTGGCCTTCTGCCTCGCTCTGTTCGCGGTCGCGCCGTCCATTTGGCTGATCACGCAGGCCGAGACGTCACGGGATCAGGAATTTCCCGGTGTGGACCGAAGCACTTACAGCGCCTTTCCCCCTCGTGCCTATCGCTGGGCCGAGGCAGGCGACACCCTCGACAAACTCGCGCTCTACGCGGCGGCTGTGGGCCTGGTCATCGCGGGGCTGGGTTGGTGGCGAGCAAAGAAACAGAGCCATCCCACAGGGCTGTGGCCGGCCGCATTTTCCCTGTTCGCGGCATCGGGCTGGCAGGCCAGCACGCCTTGGCCCACGCTCGATGGCTGGCATGGCTGGAACTGGATGGCCATGTTCGACCCTCGCTCGCCGGTGATTTTGCGGTTAATACTTGCCGCGGCAGCCGTCGTATTCGCAAGCACGGCACTCTGGGCGTGCCTCTCGAACCGATCGATCGTGTCGTTCCGTACCGCGGATCGCGAAAAGCGAGGCTTGACCGATATCCTTGTCATCCTTGGTATTGCACTGATGGCTTGCCGATGGCTGCCGCTCCCGATTTCAGGCCCCCCTGGCTACTGGCCGCGATGGTGCTTCGTCTGGGGTCTGACGGCGATCGCGGCGGCCTGTCTTCGACTGGTTCTCCCCGCAACTCGGCCGCGACGATGGCCCGTCTGGCTAATTCCGGCCGCTGGTGTCTGCCTGCTCTTAATCGGTAGCGGGCGTTGGTTGATCTGGTATCAACGTCCGCTCGATCGCCTTCGCGCCGTGGTGCCCGGGAAGATCTTTATCTCCGCCATGCCAAGCTATGACGGCCTGACGATCGCCACTCAGCGTCATGGCTTCCGCACGATCATCAATGTCTTCAACGAAAATACACCTCAGCGCAGTCCTCGTCTGCCGGATGAATTACGGTTTGTGAAGGAGCACGGCCTGTCCTATTTGGGCAGCCCAGGCGACCCGCTTCAGGCCGACGCTTTCCTCGATGAAACCTTGCGACTGTCGCAAGATCCCAACGCCTGGCCCATTCTGGTTCACTGCCACGGGTGCATGGACCGTTCTCCGGCGTGGATGGGAATCTATCGGTTTGTCGTGGAAAATCGTCCGCTCGACCAGATTATGAGCGAGATCGAAGCGCACCGTGGGCTGAGACCCAAGGCGTCGGTCACTTTGCTGTATAATCGTGTTTTGGCGGTCCGTGCGCCCGAACGATTTGCCTCCGACCCGACCGCCCGCGAGCTTGTCAGGAACGCTCACGGCACAAGCGATCCGTTCTTGGCCGAGGTGGAGACGGCCCGGCGACGGGCGAACTCGGGAGAGCCGCCCCGTGTCGGGCAGGTGATTCCGTCGGACACACGGCGACCTTGACACAAACGACTGGACCGCTACATTTCCCGATTCGGGTCGCCCCCACTCGCCGAGACCGTTTCCATGACTTCCATCACGGGCCTGAGCGCAGCCGCCCGACGGACCTATGACTCACCGATCAGCGACCTCATGGCTCGCGCCCTGGCCAACCCCGATCTGATCTCACTCGCCGCGGGATTCGTCGACTACGCCACTCTGCCTCTGGCGGCAACCGCTGAATCGACCCACGCGATCCTGTGTAATGAAGCCGAAGGTCGACGCGCGCTGCAGTACGGCACCACGCGCGGCGACGCCCGACTGCGCCGCGTGCTCGCGGAACTGGTACATCCCGAGGAGCAACCGCCCCAGCCGGAGATCGACGCCATCGCGGAGCGGCTTGTCGTCACCAGCGGCTCGCAGCAACTGCTCTACTTGGTCGCCGAGGCGTTGATCGATCCGGGCGATATCGTGTTGGTCGAATCACCTACCTACTTTGTTTTTCTCGGAGTTCTCGAATCCCGTGGGGCACGCGTGATCGGTGTCGAGATCGACGAGGGCGGCCTTCGTCTGGACTCCCTGGAGAGTCGCCTCGCGGCCATCGAGGCCGAGGGCCTACTTGACCGCGTAAAGCTGATTTATACCATCAGCGAGCACTCCAATCCCAGCGGTCTGAGCCTCGAAGGCGACCGCCGTGCGGCCCTCGTCCGACTCGCGCAATCCTGGTCTCGTTGTCATCCGATTTACATACTCGAAGACGCCGCCTACCGCGGCTTGAATTACGAGGGCCAGGAACCACCGAGCGTGTGGAGCCACGATGCTTCGGGCGCGACGGTGATCCATGCCCGCACCTTTAGCAAGACGTACAGTCCGGGCCTGAAAATCGGCTACGGTGTCCTGCCCCCGGCTCTGCTGGGGCCTGTTGTGTCGTTGAAAGGCAATCACGACTTCGGGTCGGCCCATTTCACTCAGCAGTTGCTTGAGCATGTCGTTACGGCTGGCCATTATCACCGCCAGATCGAACGACTACGTGAATCGAACCGGCGCAAGCGGGACGTGATCCTGGAAGCGCTCGACGAGCATTTCGGTCGCTTCGGCGCTGAAGTGCATTGGACGATCCCGGCGGGCGGACTCTATGTCTGGCTCACTGTTCCCGACAATGTGAACACCGGTCGCAACGGTGAGTATTTCGCCCGTTGCCTCGAGCTCGGTGTGTTGTATGTGCCCGGTGGCTACTGCTTCGCCAACGAACCAGTGCCCGCCCCTTCGAACCAGGCGCGGTTGACTTTCGGAGTCACTGCCGAGGATGGACTTCGCGAAGGTGTTCGTCGGTTAGCCGAGGCTCTGGATCACATTCGGAGCAAGCCGACCGTCGGGCCCACCCGAGCGAGCAAGGAGCCGATCACCACCAGCGGTCGCTGACCGCCGTCGCGGGCAGGATGTCCACCCGGTCTTGCAGGGATGCGTTGAACATGTTTTTGCGCTTCGGTATCATCGAACGGTACGTCGCGGGTCAGGTGCTCCGCACCTTCCTGATGGCCTTGGTCACGATCACCGTGATCTTTTCGCTGTTCGTTGTCATGGCTGAGGCGACGCGCCAGGGCCTTGCCCCGGGCGAGGTTCTTACGGTTCTGCCCTATCTCGTACCGGGAAGCCTTCCTTACACGGTTCCGGTCGCGCTGCTGTTTGCGGTCTCAGTCGTCTACGGACGTATCGCCGCCGACAACGAGGTGATGGCCGTCAAGGCGGCGGGCCAGAGCGCGATGACCGTCCTCGGCCCCGCGCTCTGGCTGGGCCTACTACTCTCAGGCGCGCTCTTCGCCATGAGTAGCGAGGTCATCCCCCGCGCCAACAACACCTTCCGCCGGATCATCTTCGGCAGCATGGAAGACGGCTTCTTTCGTTACCTGAAAAAGGAACGCGAGCTCAACAACCCGAAGCTCCCCTTTTACATTCAGGTACGAGACATTCGAGGCCGCACCCTGATAGAGCCGTTGTTCAAACACCGCGCCCCGCCACCAAGCCCTCGAAATACCTTCGACCTCACCGTTCGCGCCCGCGCGGCGACGATCCAGTTCGATCTCGAAAAGCAGGTCGCCACAGTCACACTCGTCGATGCCGAGACCAGCGGACAGTCCGATCGCCCATTCTTGTTCTGGATGAACGGACGACGCGTTCTTCAGTATCCCTTCCCCAAACCTCCAGACGGCCCCGACAAACGCGTACAGGAGATGACCGGCGGCGAATTGGTCGAAGCTCAGCTCGGACTGATCGACAAGTTCGCCTTCGAGCGCAAGCGCCAGGCCGTCGCCGCCGCCTTCCAGGTCGCGGCCGGCCTCGTCCCTCAAATCAATTGGGGAAAGGTGCGCGAGGCTCATATTCAGCACGCCTACTGGAAACAAAAGTATCAGGAGATGGAGACCGAGAAGCACGTGCGGATCGCGCTGGCCGGCGGCGTCTTCTTCTTCGCGTTGCTGGGGGCACCGGTGGGTATTCTCTTTGCGAAGCGCGACTTCCTCAGTTCGTTCATCACCTGCTTCATCCCGATCATCATCCTGTACTACCCTTTGGTCCTGGCCGGCATCAACATGGGCAAGGAAGGCGTCGCACCGCCCTCGATCGTGTTTAGTGGCGACTTGTTGCTGGGCGTGATCGCCGGCTTCTTCGCACTCCCACCGGTTCGACGCCACTAACCACTATTCATCCCCCGGCCAATGCGCCGACCAGAGAGGAAGCCGAGATCCGACCATGGGCATTCTCGACCGCCAGCGTTACTGGTCGTTCGTCAAGGCATACTGTATATGCTTCATCGCCCTGGTCGGGCTGTATGTCGTTATAGACGCGTTTACCAATCTTGATGAATTTTTCAAGGTCGAGGAAAACACGCTCTCGCTCTTTCAATTCATGGGACGTTACTACCTCGTCCGGCTGAGCTTGTTTTACGATCGACTCTGCGGCGTCATCAGCATGATGGCGGCGATTTTCACCGTCACCTGGATGCAACGCAACAACGAGCACCTGGCGATGCTTGCCGCCGGCGTCAGCACCCACCGAGCGATTCGCCCGGTCGTCATCTCGGCCGCATTGTTCAGCTTTGGCGCGGTTGCCAATCAGGAGTTGATCATTCCCCGAGTCGCCGAGGAACTGCAACGCACACCCGACGACGACGGCAAGCGCAAGATCCGCACCTTCAGCCGCCGCGATGTGAACGAGATCTTGATCGATAGCGCCTACGCATTCCGAACCGACCAATCGATCGTCCCCTTCAACGCCACGTTTCCCACCAATCGGTATGGCCTGATGCTGCATCTGAGTGGCGACCGAGCGACTTACATCCCGACGCGTCGGCGTGCATCTCCGCTCCGCGGCGGATGGCTGCTCCGTGGGGCCTCAATTTCACCGGCCGACGCACCAATGGACGGATCCGTTCTCACCCGTGTTGATCCTGGGCCGCTCCAGGTTTCGGCAACAGCCGGAGTGGCGCGAATTACGGGCGAATGCCTGATGGCATCACTCCCGCTGCCGGCCACGGCTCGAATCGGCCTCGACGATGGAACATTTTTCCTCCGCACGAATTTGAACTTCGAAGCACTGACACAAAGCCGCCAGTGGTATCAATTCGCCGATTCCGCTGATCTGGTCCGCGCGCTGGGTGACCGCACATTCGAGGCCGAGCGTCAGGAAATCGCCGTCTACTTCCATCTTCGCAACCTGAGGCCACTGCTTTCGCTAGCTCTGCTTGGCCTGAGCCTGCCCTTGGTTCTCGGAGGTTACGCTCGAAACACGTTCCTCAATCTCGGCTTCGCGATGGGAACATCCGCCATTTTTTATACGCTATTATTCATATGTCAGTGGCTAGGGAATAATCGAGTCTTCTCGCCGGAGTTGGCCGCATGGATTCCCCTGCTGGTCTTCGGCACGATCGCGTCCGGACGATGGGACCGCATCCGCACCTGAATCGTTTTATTCGCTGACGGTACCAGGAGTCCCAATCTCACGGGCTCGGCTCCAGACGCGAAACGCCACGACGCCCAAAATGAGCGAGATCAGGCCGTAAGCCAGTGTGATCGCTCGTGTCGTTCCGAAGATGAATAGCCAGCCCGCTAACGCTACCAGCGCGGGCAGTGGGAAGAGGGGCATTCGGAAAACCAGCCGCCGGTCGAGTTCCGGACGACGTCGGATGTAAAAAACCGTTGCGATTTGGCCCACGAACTGGATCAGAATCCGCGATGTGAGCAGGGCTTCGATCACGACCGAAAGCTGCAAAAAGCATCCCAGCAGCGACGCTCCACCGATGAGCAACAACGAGCGATGCGGGAATTCCCCTCGTGGGTGCGTCGCGGCGAGTGACCGAAAGAAGTGGCCAGTGCGCGCTGCGGCATAGGGCACACGGCTGTAGCTCAAGATCCCCGCGAACAACGAGGCTGCGGCCGTCCACAAGATCATCCAGGTGATCGCCACTGCCGCCACAGGCCCAAACCGCCTTAACATGAAGTCGCTGGCGATATGTTCCGAGGCCATCGCCTCACGCCAGGGTAATACACCGAGCATAGAGATGTTCATCACGAGGTAGATTCCCGCGACGGTCGCCGCCGAAACCAAAATGGCCCGAGGCAAGGTACGCCCGGGATCGCGGACCTCGTCGCCCAGGTAACACACCTGGTAATAGCCCAATAAGTCGTACATCGCGATTGCAACCGCAGCGCCGAGTTGCATCGCGAACCGGCCGTCGACATGGCCGACATCTGGAGGAAGATCCTGAATCAACGCAGGATCAAATCGAGACAAACCCGCGAGGATCACACACGCGACCGTCGCCAGCATCCCGATCCAAAGCACCACCATCATCCGCCCCGCCACCTCGATCCGCCGGTAGGCCAATGCCACGAGGACGGTCACCGACGCCGCCCCAACCAGTTGCATGCCGTTGATCTCGCCGATCCAAGGTAGTGTGGCGATCGGCTCGCGCAATGAGTGCCAAAGAAATCCCGCATAGCGGCCGATCCCGATCGCCCCCGAGGCGAGCTCGAGCGGACCGCTAAACAGAAACTGCCAAACGAATAAGAACTTCAGCAACCGTCCCCAACGCGATGCACCGTAGATTTCATCGTAGAAGTGAAGCGTTCCTCCACTGCCCGGGAAGGCTGCGGCCAACTCGCTCCACACAAGGCCATCCGCGAGTGCGATCAGCGCCCCCACAAACCAGCCCACCATCGCATGGGGACCGCCCATCGTTTTGAGAAAGTCCGGAATCGTAATGAACGGCCCGACGCCGACCATCATTCCCATGTTGATCGCGATGGCCTGCGACGTGGTCAAGTGGCGGCGTAGCATCAAACCGTCCGAGGAGGAACGCCCGGTAAATCGTCCGATCCTATCCCCGTCGATCACCGCCGGGTAGCGGCTGCCGAATTCATCACTACGAAATCAAGCCCCGACAGAGACGCGAGCATGCGATTCAAATCGACGCATCACCAAGGAGGCGTTCTGTCCGCCGAACCCGAAACTGTTCGATAGCGCGGACCGCACCGGCACCTCACGCGCCTGGTTGGGCACATAATCAAGGTCACACGCCGGGTCGGGAATCAAGTGGTTGATCGTGGGGGGAATCACACCTCGTTCCAGCGTCAACGCTGTGGCCGCCGCCTCCAAGGCACCCGATGCTCCAATCAAATGTCCAACCATCGACTTCTGCGAACTCATCGGGATTCGATGGGCACGGTCGCCGAACACCTTTTTCACGGCCATTGTCTCCATGATGTCGTTGAGACGTGTGCTGGTGCCGTGTGCATTGATGTAATCGACGTCGGCCGGGTCAAGCCGCGCCTCGCGTAAAGCCGATCGCATCGAAATCGCGGCTCCCTTCCCTTGCGGCTCGGGACGCGTCAGGCCATAGGCGTCGAACGACGAACCGTAGCCGGAGACCTCGGCGTAAATCCGCGCCCGACGCCGGCGTGCGCTCTGCAAGCTCTCCAAAACAAGCACCGCGGCTCCTTCACCCAAGACGAAGCCGTCTCGCGCTCCATCAAAGGGGCGTGAAACCTCCTCAGCGGGACGATCCGAGGTGCTCATCGTATTCATTGCGGCATAGGCGACCATGAGCAGCGGATCGAGCCGACTGTCGCAGCCGCCGGCGAGCATCAGATCCGCATCCCCCCGGGCGATCAGCCGGAAAGCCTCGCCCACCGCCTGCGTTCCTGCGGCGCATGCAGTCACAAGAGTATTATTCGGGCCCATCGCGTGGTTCAAAATCGAGATGTGCGCCGCCGCCATGTTGGGCAGATGCTTAAGCAGCCAGACCGGGCACATCGACTCCGCCTGCGCCTGGCTGAATCGGCCCAGGTCCAGACCGCCGTCGGCCGACCAACCGTGGGCAATCGGCCCGGCCAGATCTCGAAGATCCATGGGCGTTATGCCCGTACCCATGCAGACCCCGAATCGCTCCGGATTGACCCGGTCGGGGTCCAGTCCCGAATCCTCAACAGCCATTGAGGCCGCACCCACGGCAAAACCGACCGCCCGGCTCATTGCCTTCGCATGCTTGCGGCGATCGCCCAGAAACGGCGTCACGTCGAAACCCTTCACTTCGCCGGCAATGTGAACCTTTTGGCCGGTGGTGTCAAAACTCTCGATCCGGCTGACACCCGACCGCCCTTCTACGATCGCCTCCGAAAAAGCGCGACGCCCTAACCCATTTGGCGACACGATCCCGAGGCCAGTGACAACCACGCGACGCATCGGACACCTCCACACGCCGTGTCCCTGGCCTTTAACACCCGAGAACCCTCATCCTTTGGTTCCAACTGCAAGATCAAAGTTGAATCGCCCGCACTTCAACGGATTGACCCTACGTAATTTATGGAATCTATTCTGTCTGGGCAAGCGAAGATGGGAAATCTGGGAAGGATGCTTCGCCACATTTCGCTTTCCAGTCTCGCTGTCGTGCATGTTGTGGATAGGACACGGCCTCCAGGACAGGTACGATTGGATTGTTGATTTGGTCGAAACACCTCTGGGCTGTGCCCGGCGCGAGGAGTGAGCTGATGTCGTCGGACTGCATGAGCCTGGCGGAACGTTCCCAATTGATCGCTCCATCGGCCACCCTAGCCATGGCCGCCGAGGCCCGAAAGCTCAAGGCAAAGGGCCTTGATGTCCTCGATTTTTCGGTGGGCGAGCCGGATTTCCACACTCCGGAAAACATCCAGGAGGCCGCCATTCGAGCCATGCGGGCCGGGCACACCCACTACACGCCCCCCGCAGGCATTCCCGAGCTGCGCGAGGCGGTCGCCCGGCATTACACCGAGCGCGAAAACCTGCCGACTCGCCCCGAACAAGTTGTGATCTCGAATGGTGCCAAGCACGCGATTCATAATGCCTTGATGGCCGTCTGCGGTCCCGGCGACGATGTGCTTATTCCCGCTCCTTACTGGGTGAGTTACGCTGATCTGGTCAAACTGACCGGGGCCAACCCGATTATCCTCCAGACCACAGAATCCGAGCATTTCAAGCTCACTCCTGATCGCTTCCTGGCCTCGGTGACATCCCGTTCCAAGCTCCTGATGCTCAACAGTCCCAGTAATCCCACGGGCGTCGTTTACTCCCGGTCGGAACTCGCCGCGCTGGCGGATGTTGTCCTCAGCACGAGCGTGGGCATCCTCTCAGATGAGATTTACGAGCAGCTTTGTTACGAAAACGCAGTACCAACCTGCGTCGCGGCCCTGCGGCCCGAGCTTGCCGATCGAACGATCACCATCTCCGGTGTCAGCAAGACCTATGCGATGACTGGCTGGCGGATTGGGTGGTCGGTCGCCCCCGTGGGAATCGCCAAGTTCATGGGCGATCTCCAGAGCCAGGAGACGAGCAACCCGTGCTCGGTTAGCCAATATGCGGCGCTCGAGGCGATCACAGGCCCACAGGATTCGGTGATTTCGATGCGTGCGGCCTTCGCCGTGCGTCGGCAGCTCGTTATCGACCGAATCGCCCGCCTCCCCGGCGTAAGTTGCTTGCCGCCGGAAGGAGCGTTCTACGCATTCATGAACATCTCCGAGCACCTCGGGATAACACGAGGCGGCCGTCACATCGCGAACTCGACCGACTTCTGCCTGGCCGCCCTCGCTGATGCCAATGTCGCGCTGGTCATGGGCTCGGCGTTTGGAACAGAAGGCTACGCACGAATGTCGTTCGCGACGTCTGAAGAGATTTTGACGCGCGGGTTCGATTCTCTGGAGCGTTTCCTCTCAACGAACGCCAGCGGCTGACCGAAGATAGACCGGAGACAGGCGGTTCGGGGTTGTCCTCGCTGGGCGAAATGCCTATGCTCCCGGCCTCACCTGTCTGGCCCCTGTGCGACGTTTCACGCTTCGCGTATCCGCGCCGACCGTTTCGACAAAAAATCAGGTCCGCGCCGGAGAAGGTTCGTCATGACCAGACAGGGGTTCGCACTCGGTGCCCTCTTGCTTCTCAGCGGCTGCTCGGCGGGGTCCCGCGTCGGCGTGCGGCCCGATACTGTGCCTCTGCGACAGGCGTCGGAGCCAGCCCCGGCCGTGGCGCAACTCGTGGATCGGCTGAATAAAAACGCCGCCCCAGTCTCCGGGCTGACCGCCTCGACGACCGTCTCACTCAACCAGGCGCGATTCGGCGGCGGCGCGAGCGGCCAACTCGCGCTGGAGCGGCCCCGCAACTTCAAGCTCAATCTCGAGCGAGGGCTCGGCACACCCGTCGTCGATGTCGGCTCCAACGACGACGAATTCTGGGTCTGGACCAAGGATTCCAAGGAAAAAGCGATCTACGTCGGCCAGTACGGCAACGGCGGCACGGTCCCATCCGACCTCCTGTTCCAGCCCGATTGGATCGTCGAGGCCTTGGGCCTTCGGCCCATCACAGCCGAGGAAGCATCGGATATTAAGGTCGCGAAAGGCAAAGAGCCAGGAACCTGGGTCCTTTCCCACACGCGCTCCGACGGCCACGGTGGTCAGATTACCAAGCAGACCATTTATGACGAGACGAACCAGCAAGTTCGTCAGCATGTTTTCCTAGGACCCGACCAGAAGACGCCGGTCGCAATTGTCACACCTTCGGCCTATCGCAATTTCCCCGTCGATGCCCTGGGAACACCCACCTCGGCCGCGGCTCAGGTCGAGCTACCGCAGAAGATCCACCTGCAGCTTCTCGCTTCGGAGGACCCGGCCGATCGGCTTGTGATGGACCTGGCCCTTCGTGACGTGCGAATCAACCCGTCGTTCACGGAAACGAACCGAACCGCCTTGTTCACCGTACCCAGCTACTCGGGCTACAACGTGGTAAGCATCACCCCTGCCGGCGGCAACGCCACCCCACGCGGACGACAGAGCCGCGGCGTACCCGCCAGCCGCGGGGATGGTTCACCGGCCATCGAACCGGCACCGATCGGTCTCGAAGGATCAACCTTGCTCGGTAGCGATCCCCGACCGATCGACGCCGACCTTGCGCGAAGCAGCACCGGCACCGCCGCCGATGCCATAGTCAGGCCCACTTATCCACGCGGTCCCCAGGCCGTGGTCCCGTCCGCGGGCGACACCAGCGCCAATCTTTTCGGCTCCGGCGTGGCTCGCTAAGCCCGGACTCAGGCTTTCCGACCCTCGGCGGCTTTGCGCAACCCGGACCGAGCCTTGGACAGAATCGGCCCGACTGAATTCTCGGGAATACCGAGTTGTTTGGCGATTTGCCGATAGTTGAGAAACTTGAGGTGGTATAACGAGACCACCTCAGCCTCGCGCTCCGTCAGACTCTTGAGCAGGAGTTGAACGTCTTCCGGACCGATCACCGGCTCGATCTCGTCCGTATACTCATCCGCAAGCGAGGCTCGTGACGCCGTGACATGCCCCAAGGCTTCCTCGCGACGACGACGGATGAGCTCCTTGACGCTCACCCGCCGCGCAATCACCGTCAAATAGGTGGGTAACGCACTCGATCGTCGAAACTGACGCAAAACCTTGTAATCTTCGTCGACAATCGCCAGAAAGACTTCCGCGGCGATATCCTCCATGTCGTCCGGCCGCAGAGTCATGCTTCGGGCGTGCGCGGAGTGGTGGATGGTGTGATAAATCAGACCCATGTAACGGTCCACGAAATCGCGCCATGCGCCAGGTTCGTGGGCGAGACAGCGGTCCAGCAGGCGTCGGTCGATGTCGCTCAGGGGCACGTTCGTTCGCTCCCCAGAAAATTCCCGGGCATCGCCGCGCACTCGATCCGAGTGTAAACGCCGGCGGTAAACACTCGAATCTTACCTGCGCCACCCCGTCGAGCAAGCGATTCGAGACTTTCCCGCTCCCCCAATACCCCCCGGAATGCGGTTCCCGGCCCATTACGCTTCGGTTACCATCCGATGTTAGTGAGCCTCGGGCGGTCCAAAACCCCCACCCCGGCCTTCGACCTTCCTTCCTTTCTTATTGGACGCGATCGCGATGGACCGCCCTTCCGAACGCTCCCGTCCCGTCGTGCTGATCGCCGACGACAACCAGCAAAACGTCGAGTTACTCGAGGCGCACCTCGCCGGACTGGATTGCGATATTCTGACCGCCTGCAATGGTGAGGAAACGCTTCAGGTGGTCGAAGCCGAGCACCCCGACCTCGTGCTGCTCGACATCATGATGCCCAAACTCTCCGGGTTTGAAGTCTGCAAGCGGATCCGAGCCAATCGAGAAGTTCGTGATACCTTGATTCTCATGGTCACCGCACTGAACGAACTGAGCGACTTTGAACGAGGCGTTCAGGCAGGCACGGACGACTTTCTGACCAAACCCGTGAATAAGCTCGAACTCCTTTGTCGCGTCCGAAGTCTCTTGCGGGTTCGACATCTCAAGAGCCAACTCGATCGCACCCTGGCCTATCTCGCCGAAGTCGAAGCCGCGAGCCGCACCAGCACCCCTTGACCGCCCCGGCGCAATCCCCATGTCCGGCCCGCTCGTTCGTATCCGCCCCAAACGCGCCAGGCCGTTCTTCGCACGCCACCCCTGGGTGCTGGCCAGCTCGATTGCGGGCCTCGAGCATGATCCCCGGCCGGGAGACGAGGTGAGGGTTACGAGCGCCGAAGGCGTCTTCATCGCCCGTGGCCTGTTCAATCCCGAAAGTCGCATTCCCGTCCGCCTCTACCGCTGGGAAGATACGCCCCTCGACGCTGAGTTCTGGCGTTCTCGAATTCTTGACGCCCTGAGCCTCCGCCGCGATCTCCTGGGATCGTACAAGCCCAGTGAGGCCTGCCGATTGATCTACAGCGAAGCGGATGGCCTCTCGGGCCTCGTCGTCGATGCCTACGACCGCTGGCTCATCGCCCAGTTCGGCTCCCGCGCCCTCTGGGGGCGTCGCGACCAGATCGGTCCGTTTCTCAGGGAGCTGGCCGATGCCGAGGGGGTAATCCTCCGCTTCGACTCTGCGATGTCGCGCTCCGAGGGGGTCTCTCCGTCACCACTCCCCGAGATTCTCGGCGACGTGCCCGATTCTCCCGTGCGATTTTTCGAGGATGGCCTCGAATTTGCTGTGAACCTCGGCTCTCATCAAAAGACCGGCTTCTATCTCGACCAGCGCGAAAACCGACGCGCCGCCGCTCAGTACGCCGCCGGACGCGACGTCCTCGATCTCTACACCTACACTGGCGCTTTCGCACTACATGCCGCCCGCCAGGGCGCGAAGTCGGTGCTTGCCGTCGACTCCTCCGGACCCGCCATCGAGCATGCTCGTCTGAACGCGCAACGCAACGGCATCACCGGCGTCACCTTCCTGGAAGATGATGTTTTTCGGTCACTTCAACGTCTGCGCGACACCGGCCAACGTTTCGGACTCGTCATATGCGACCCACCCAAATTCGCCCCCAGTCAGCGCGACGTCGACCGAGCACTCGGAGCCTATCTCCGATTGCAGCGTGGCGCGATCGACGTCCTCGCGCCAGGCGGCATTCTGGTCACCTGTTCGTGCTCGGGCCACGTCGACCGCATGTCGCTCCAAGGTGTGCTTGCCCAGGCAGGAGAGCTTTGTGGACGGCACGTCCAGATTCTCGAAGTTCGTAGTCAATCGGCCGACCACCCGATCTCGGCGGCTTGCCCCGAAACCGAGTATCTCAAGTGCCTCATCGCACACCTTCCCTGATCCCGCACGGGGCATCGGAGCGGAAGACTCAACGATGAACGGTTCGCCTGATCGAATCTCGCTTGATCAATTTTTCTGTCAACCCGCCTCCGTCTTTGACGGCACCCGCCATTGATCGGCTTTTTCATGCGTCAACGAGCCTCCAGGTTGACGCGGGCACCGATCGGCTGATCGAGCATAAAATCATCACCCAGGCGTTCGCACGGTTCGAGCGGTTCGCCCGGATGGATAACGCGCTGAACATCGGCCCACTCGCGAACAAGCTGCGGGCCAAGTCAAGAAAAGTGGTGTGATAAGTTCCTATTCATGAGATGGAAGACGAAAAACGCGAGCTGGACGAAAACGGCCAGGCCATGAATCGCCCGCGCGACCCAACCCTATGATAAACGGAAAAATTGCGATTGTCCCTCCACGGACTCCTTCGTAGGCTCTATTAACTCCTCGAGACGTTCTTCACGCTGAATCGGCAAGGATGCTGCTCCTGTGAATCCGCAACGCCGCGAGCTTGCGATTTTCGCCACCGTCCTGGCATGCCTTGTGGCTGCTTTTTTGGCCCCGGCGCTTGCGCCGGGACGAGTCCTCAGCCCAGCCGACGTTATCTATTCCCAGCCGGGATTCACCGAACTAAAACCCTCCGGCTTCATCCCGGCGAATCGCCAGCTCATCGATCCCTTCCTCCAGTTCGAGCCTTGGCTCGAGTTCACTCGGGGCGAGCTACGTCAGGGGCGCTGGCCGCTCTGGAATCCCTATGTCGGTCTCGGAGCGCCGCATCTCGCTAACGGCCAAAGCGCGGTGTTTGATCCGTTTCACCTCATCGCCTATCTCGGTGAGCTTCCCTCGGCGCAGGCACTCATGGCAGCCGTCCGTCTCTGGACCGCCGGCCTTGGCATGTTCGTGCTCGCCTCGAGTTGGGGACTCAGCCGACGCGGACGTTGGTTCGCGGGGCTTGTCTATCCTTTTTGCGGCTTCCTCGTGGTCTGGCTGCAGTATCCGCTGGCAAGTTCAGCTCTCTGGCTGCCCTGGATGTTCTGGGCGTCCGATCGTGTGCTCCAGCAATCGAATCCACAGACCACTCTGACGCTCAGCCTGATCACGGCCGCCTCGCTTTTCGGCGGCAATGTTCAGGCCACAGCGCACAACCTAATGGCGATCGGCCTGTATGTCGTGTGGCGCTCGACACGGTGGGCTGTTACTTTTCATACATGCCCGCGTTCTCTCGTCCCCTGGACCTTAGCCCTTATTCTTGGTTTGTGCCTCAGCGCCGTCCAAATCTTGCCACTGTTCGCGTATCTCGCAAAAAGTCCGGTCTGGGCCGATCGCGAACGTGAGCACGCCTTGGGTGGCGTTTCCGGTCATCCTCGACTTCTGGATTCCGTCACAACCGCCTTCCCCTTGATCTACGGGAGTCAACGCCGCGGGCAACCTAACCTTGGCAAAGCGCTCGGTGTTCAAAACCTCAACGAATCGGCCGGAGCCTTCGCGGGTTTGGCGACCTTGATCTGGCTCGCCCCGATGGCTTGGCTTTCGCGTCGCCAGAACTCGAGGGTCCGATTCCTGGCCGCGCTGGGAATCGGCGCGGCATTGGTCGCATTTTCGATTCCGCCTTTCGTTCAGGTCTTGCACTTTATTCCGGTCGTCAGGGTCATCGATCACCGCCGACTCGCGCATCTGTCGGCGTTTGCTCTCGTGTTGCTCGGCGCTCATGCTTTCGAGCTATCCACAGGTGTTCCCGAACTGCGCGTCGCCCGCCGATCCCGTCGCTTCTGCTTCGGACTCGCCGCACTGATGGCCGTTGGTGCTCTCGCCGTGCCGCTCGTCGCGCCGCGGCTCGAAGCACGCGCCTTCGCACACTATCGCCATCTTGCCGACCCCGGCGATGCGATCGCTCGAGCGCAGCGACAGATCGACGATCTCCGCCGATTTCTGCCCGGATATCTCGCGTTTGAAGCATACCAACTCGGCATGCTCGGCTGGCTCGCCGTTCGCCATGCCAGTCGCAGGTCCGGCCCGGCCGTGCCGACTTGCGCTATTCCCTTTGTGATGGTCGATCTCTTCATATTCGGCTTGGGGCAAAACCCCTCGGTGGCCTTGGCAGACTATCAGCCATCGAGTTCCCTGATCGACTACCTAGCCACGAATGCACCCCCACCCACGCGAATTCTCGCCATCGGCGAGGCCCTTCCGCCCAATACCCTGATGCGCTACGGCCTGGCCGATCTCCGCAACTACGACTCCATCGAGCTTCTAAACAATCTCGGACCATTTGAAATGCTCTATGAGCCGGATACAGAGCGCGGGACGCGAAGCTCCCGACGCGAGGTCACCTGGAGCGGCGTTCTTCGCTGCCGCGCTCTCCTGGAACAATGCGGCGTCTCGCTGATCGTCGCAACCTCGCCACCTCCTCTCGGCATTTTCCGCAAGGTTGAAGTGGTTTCCGGCTGCTGGATCGCTCACCTCGATCCTTATCCCTCGACCCTTTGCCATCTCTCGCCAAGCCGAATCCGCATTGACGCGACTTCCGATTCGGGCCAAGCTATTTTCGTCCCTGTAAGCAACGATTCGGGTTGGCGGGCCGAAGCCGATTCGGTTCCCATCCCACTGATGTCCAACGCGAGTTCCCCGTTCCTGACCGTCCAGCTCCCACCAGGCGTCTCCTCGGTCACTCTCATTTACGACCCACCTGAGTTTCGACTCGGCCTGGCGCTTTCGACCGCCACGGCGCTGGTATCAGCGGCCTGGCTCTTCGGGCACCAGCAGACTCGATTGCTCACGAAGGCAAACCATCGCACCAGGGCTTGGATGCCCGGACTGGCAACGGATAGAATCGAGTTCACCAACGAAATCGATCTTCCGCGCCCGTCTTGCACGGAAGGACTCTACAAAGATGGTCCACTACACCTGCGACCTGTGCGGCAAAGATCTCGGCGCCCATGATGAACCGCGGTTCGTCGTCAAGATTACTGCCCAGGCGGCTCACGATCCGGAGCGTATTTGCGACGAGGATCTCGACGTCGAGCAACTCGAAGCGATCTCCAGCCTACTCAACGGCGGCGAAAGCCGAACGACGAATCAACCGACTCCCGACTTCGCAGGATTCCGCTTTGACCTCTGCACCGAGTGCCACGCCCGGTTCGTCCGCGACCCACTCGGTCGCGAACTTTATCGATCCGCCCATTTCAGCAAGAATTGATCTCGATCGAGAATGTCACTGCGTCTGACACTGTGGTGCGACATCAGCGTGTCAGCATCATCAAGAGATTGGTGACGATCGAAAGCGACAGCAAAATCGCCAGGATCGCAATGATGTTGGATCGCATGTTCACGATCGCCGCCATCTCTGCCTTCTCCTCCTCGCTCGCGGAGGCCATATCCAAATCCTCGTCGGCCTCGCCTTCCGAGAGGCTGGCGAGGTCGTCCGCCTTCCGCGACGCGATCATCGGCGTTTGATCCGCCAGCAGACAATTCAAATCAAGAATCATATCCTCGGGCGTGTGGTATCGCTTGTCCCGATCCTTGGCCATCATCGTCTCCACCACTTCACCCAGGCCGCTTGAGAGCCTCGTGTTCACGTGGTCGGGCGGGACGAGTTGCACATTCGGGTCGGCGTGCTTCTTCATGACGTCGGTCGGTGTATCGCCCGGGTAGGGAACTCGGCCCGTCACCATGTGATAAAGCGTCGCACCCAGCCCGTAAATATCCGCCCGGATATCGACGTTGACTTCGCCCCGAACCTGCTCGGGGCTGATGTAATAGGGCGTCCCGATCGCCATGCCCTTTTCGGACTGCGCCCACTTGAGGTCGGTCGTCGGCCTAGCCAGCCCGAGATCCGCCAGCTTCACGCCTCCATCCTTGGTCAGGATAATATTCTCGGGCTTGATATCACGATGAATCAATCCACGCTCGTGAGCGTGCTTGAGAGCGTCGGCAATCTTCATCACGATCTCGACCGCTGGCTTCTCCTCGAAGACCTTGCCCTTGTCGAGCATGTCCTTGATCGTGACTCCTTCGACATACTCCATCACGAAGAACTGGTAGTTCCCGGCCTGGCCGGCGTCGATCGCGTTCACGATATTGTTGTGCGACAACTTCGCCGCAATCTTCGCCTCGCGCTGAAATCGCGAAATGAACTCGGCGTTCTGCGAGAGAGCGTCTAATAACACCTTCACGGCAACCACGCGGTCCACGCTCGTTTGTCGGGCCTTGTACACGACACCCATCGAGCCTTTGCCCAGCTTCTCGATTATCTGGTAGCCCGGAATCTCCAGCTTGCCCGGTTCTTCCCCCAGTTCACGCATCAGGCGGCCAGCCTGATTCTTGGTTAGCACGCCCGCCGCAACCATGATTTCCAACAAACCGAGATTGGCGTTCTTCGTCTTGAGTGCCTTGCAGTGATCCATCTCGGCTTTGGTTGCAAGTCCGCGCGTGATCGCCGAGCGTTCGAGGCTCGACTCGTCCACGCTGGAGGAGCGCGGATCACGCACTGACGCGCTCCGTGACCCGGAATCGACGGGACGCTTCGCCGAGCCGGTTTTCGGACCGGACTCGGCCGGTCCACTGCCAGCCGCTGTCGACTTGGATCCTGTGTCGCCCGTCTGGGGAGCGGATTCGTTCTCAACCGGCTTTGACATATTCCACTCCCGGGAGCTGACTCCCCCACTGCCGGATCGCACCAGTCCGGCTTGCTCCAACGCCCGCGGGTGTAAGTAAGTATGAGGCGTCGAGTACGATTGTCAACGACCCATAGCCTACGATCATTCCGTCCCCATGTGTCACGCCCCGCGCTGAATCCATCGATACCTTGAGACCCTGGATCGACCGCCGATATCATGGCGAACCCTTTCGTGATCCGGCTCATGATGCCGTATTCGCTCGGCCTTTCGCCCGTCTGGAGTGAATTGTTTTGCCTACTATCGGTTTGATCGCCGGCGACGGCGTTGGTCCGGAAGTCATGCGGCCCGCATGCGATATCCTCGCGCTGGTGGCCAGCCAAGAAAAGACACCGTTGGAGTTTCAACACTTCGATCTCGGGGCCGAGCGCTTCTTGCGTTCCGGGGAAGTCCTTCCCGAGGTTGAGCTGGAACAACTCCGCACCTGTGACGCGATCCTACTGGGCGCTGTCGGTGATCCTCGGGTTCCCCCAGGGGTTCTCGAAAAGGGGCTGCTCCTCAAAATCCGCTTTGATTTCGCCCAGTACATCAATCTCAGGCCGATCCGCCTCTATCCAGGCGTCACCACGCCAATCCGCGACGTCGGCCCTGACCGAATCGACATGGTCGTCGTTCGCGAAAATAACGAGGATCTGTACGTTGGCGCTGGCGGATTCCTCCGCAAGGGAACACCCGAGGAAGTGGCGATTCAAACCTCGATGAACACCCGCGCCGGTGTTGATCGGTGTCTGACCCACGCCTTCGAACTGGCCCGCCGCCGCGCCGCGGCCCGCACCTTCCCAGGCCTTTCCGATTCATTACGTCAGTTGGGCGTTCGCGGCCAGCTCTCCATGGTCGCCAAGACGAACGTGCTGACCTTCGCCCACGACCTCTGGAATCGCGCCTTCCAGGCGCAATCCTCCGGCTACCCCGAGATTCACTCGAATTACTACCACGTCGACGCGTGCTGTATGCGCATGGTGACCAATCCCGAGTGGTTCGACGTGATTGCCACCACCAACATGTTCGGTGACATCCTCACCGACCTCGGCGCCGTGCTCCAGGGCGGCATGGGAGTCGCCGCCTCGGGCAATATCAATCCCGAGCGCACAGCGCCGAGCATGTTCGAGCCGGTCCACGGTTCCGCACCCGATATCGCCGGAATGGGACGCGCCAACCCGATCGCCGCCATCCTCTCGACGGCTATGCTTCTCGATCACCTCGACTGCGAAGCTGGCGCCGAGACCATCCGCGCCGCCGTCTCGCGGGTTCTGGCTGGCGGCAAGGTCCGTACCCCCGACCTTGGCGGCACCTCGACGACCGAGGAGGTCGGTCGCGCCGTTCGTGAAGCCCTCGGAAAATAGCAAGGCTTGGTATCGATTCGCGACCCACCGGGGGTTTGCCGGACGCGCAAAGAAGGACCCGCCCCGTTAATGCTGGGGGCGGGTCGATTGGGTTCGAGATATTCCGTCCGGATGGCGTAAATCCATTCCGGCGATCAGCTCGGTTCCGCCTTGTTGCACGATTCACCCTCAAGCGCCTGCTTCTTCTCGGTGATCACCGGGCACTTGGGGGATTCCTCGGCGTTGAGCTGCGTGAACTCCTTCCACTCATCGGGAAGGTTGTCCTCGAGGAAGATTGCCGCCACGGGGCATTCAGGTACGCAAGCCTCGCAGTCGATGCATTCATCCGGATGGATGAATAGCATTTGAGCCCCTTCGTAAAAACAGTCGACGGGGCAGACCACGACGCAGTCGGTGTACTTGCAGTCAAAGCAAGGCTCGGCAACCACGTGCGTCATCGGGACCAGGCTCCTTTCGGCGAGGCAGGCATTCCGGCAATAAATGACCGGGGAAGACAAAGAAGGTCGGCCGGCGTACCGGCGTTTGAGACGTATCCTAAGGAGGCGGGAAGGCAAGGGTCAAGCCGCCCGCCCATCGGCATCACAAAAGGCCGCAATCGGAAGCGAGGTTGAAGTTACTTCCGTTTCGCCGACTTAATCACGATGGCCTCGACGGGAACGTCGGAATGTCCGCCCTTGTTGCCCGTCTTCACCGCCGCGATCTTGTCAACCGCGTCCATCCCGGCAACAACCTTGCCGAAGACAGCGTAACCGCCGCCGTAGGTATCCAGCATGTCGTTATCGGAAAGATTGACGTAAAACTGTGACGTCGCCGAATTCGGATCGTTCGTGCGGGCCATCGCCACCGTGCCGCGTGCGTTGCTGAGGCCGTTCTTAGCCTCGTTCTTGATCGGGGCGTCGGTCTTCTTTTCCTTCATGTCCGGTGTCATCCCTCCGCCCTGCACCACGAACCCCGGGACCACCCGGTGGAAGACCGTCCCGTTGTAAAAACCCTTGTCCACATACTTCAAGAAGTTCTCGACCGAGACCGGCGCCTTGGCCGAGTCCAGCTCGATCTCGATCGCACCCACCGAGGTGTCGAGAACCACGACCGGGTTCTCCCCAGCGCGCACTCCTGCACTAAAGGAGGCAAAACCTACGCAAATTGTCGCGAAAATCAATCCGTGCAACATCGGAAAATCATCCGTTAAGGGACTGGGGCTAATGCCCCCGGCGCGGCGGCCCGTCGCGGGACGCGCCCGGCCAGTCTATTCAATAGACCGGATCGGTCGCACCGTGTCGAGAGCCGCCAATCCGCGGGAGACGACTCACTCCGCTGCGTCGAGCGTCGCGGCCAGCCGATCCATCTCAGCCGCCAAATCCGACGGAAGGATATCCCGATTTCGCGACGCCCGAGCCAGGTGTTCCTTCGCCAGACTCGTCCGATCCGGGCGACCCGCGAGCAATCTTGCCAGGTGAAAGTTCAAAATCGGGTGGTCGGGTGCTTGTGTCAGCCCGTTCTGAAATGACGCCTCCGCCGCCGAATTCTGCCCGAGCGCCAGTTGAATCGCGCCCACAGTGTCATGGAAATCAGCCGGCAGTTCCGCCGCCGACTTTTGCCGTACCAACGGCTCGACCACCGCCAACGCCTCCTCGTTTCGGCCCAGATAGCGATGCAGAATCCACGCCTTGTTGTTCGCCGCCTCCACCGAGAGCGGATCAAGCCGAAGGACACGGTTGTACGCCTCAACCGCACGCTCGAATTGTTCCGTCGAACCGGGACCCGACCCCTCGCGATCTGAGCCGGCCAGCAAGACATCTCCCAGTGCGAGCTGGGCTGCGATCGTGTCTGAACGAGCTGCCGCCTGTTCGGCCCAGCGCAACGCCAGGTCGGAACGCCCCGCCCGGTGGTAACCAAGCGCGACCGCGAGCGACCTTCGCCCATCAGGATCGTCCCCGCAGGCCGCTCGTGCTCGCTCTTCAGCCTGTGCCAGCATGGCCGTCGAAGCCGGCTGGTTTTCCGCTGTCGGCTCGGCCAACCGTTGCACGAATAACCCGAGAGCCTCGTCGTCGGCCGGCATTCGTTCCAACGCCAGTTTCAGTGTGGCGATCGCCTTCGTGCGATCGCCACTCGCAAGCTGAAGATCCGAGAGCAGATGATACGGCTCCGCAAACTGTGGAGTCGTCGCGATCAGGCCGTCAAGAATCGCGATCGCCTCGGCCCGACTCCCCGAAGCCGCCGCGTCCGAGCTTGATCGCAGCGCCAGCGCCTGGGCTTTCAGCAACTTGGCACCGAGCACTTCGGGGTTGCCTTCCAGCACCGTCGACGCTAGCTCGATCGCCTCGTCGTAACGGCCGCCGGAGAGCTTCACTTGTCCCAGCATCAACCGCAAATCCACTCGCGCCGGACTTCGCTCCACGGCTCGTTCATAGGCGCGGGCCACCGCCTCGGGTTCTCGCCTCTCAGCGGCAACGCGTGCCTGCAAAAGCGGCCCCTCCGGCGAATTTTTGTCCATCTCGGCCAGTTCATCAGCGACCTGCGTCGCCCGGGCTAGGTCGCCGACAGCCAGCGCCTGCTCGGCCTCGAACGACACGAATCGGCTGTCCTGCGGATATTGTTTCTGCGCGTCGACAATTTCTTCCCCAAGTCGACGCAACCGGGTCTCTCGGACCTCGGTCACAAGCTCGCGCCTCGATGCCGCCAGCCCCAGTCCGATCGATCGTGCCAGTAGTGCGGCCGCGCGGCTCGATCCCGCTCCGGCGCTTTCCAGATCACGCACGACGAACTCGCGAGCCTTATCGAATTGTTCCTCGCCTTCATACGCGTCTACCAGGATCTCCCGAATCGCCGGCGTGTCCAGGCCGTTGATTCGACCCAAGACCACACCAATCGGGTCTGTCTCCTTGCAGACGACACAAACCTGATAGAGCGCTCGCAACAATTCCGGGTCCGCCGGATGCGCATCCAGACCGCGTTCCAACACCGTCCGGGCCGCCTGAGGGCCTGTCTCACCGTTCAGATTTTCAAGTGCCGCCAGCAGCAAATAGAATCCAACCGGTGCATCCGGCCCGTCCATGGCGGTTTTCACCAGTTCGATCGCCGCACCGGGCTTTTGTTCGGCGACGTACAGCATCGCCCGATATGTCACAGCCCCGGGATGCTTGGCATCCCTCGCCAGAATTTGTTCCACCTCACGTGTCGCTCGCGCGACATCGTTCTGGCGTCGAAAGAAGTCGGCTGCTTGGACTCGCTCATCGTTCGTCGTCTCGGGATCGCGGAGCAACAACTCGACCTCGGATCGGGCGCGGGTCGTGTCTCCGGCCGCCGCTCGAGCCTGTGCCAGCCTCCATTGCAGCGAACGCTGCATCTGCGCCTCGCTACTCCCCCGCAACAACCTCTCAAACCGAGTCACGGCGAGTCCAAAGTCGCGTTGCTCCATCGCCATGTTCGCCAACGCATACTCGGCCGCCGTCCCCAGCGTCACCCCCGCGTCAATTTCTTTCGTGGGTTGATCACGAACCAGAGATTCGAGAATCCCCTGTGCCTCGCGAGAGCTACCCATCAAACTATCCAGACGAGCCTTCCAATAGAGCACGATCTTGTTGTTGGGATCCTTCGCCAATGCGGAATCCAGCAAGGCCGATGCCGACTTCCAATCACTCCGCGACACCGCGATTTGCGCCTCGAGTAGATCGGCCGTCGCGTCGTCGCTCCATTTCGCCCGCAGCTCGCGAATCGACGCCTCCGCCTGCTCCAGATCACCCCGCCCCATGTCCAGCAAGACCAACTGGATCAGCGGTGCGGAGCGACTCGACGCCTCCGCCAATGCGGAAAGCTGTGCCCGCGCCTCATCCCCCCGACCCAGCGGCCCAGACAGCAACTTCGCTCGATAAAGTGATAGCTCTTCTTCTTCAGGATGGGTCTTGAGAAACGCATCGATCCGTGAGACCGCACCCGCCGCATCTCCACCCTCGACGAGCATCGCCGCTTCGAGGCCGACCAGTTCAGTATCGTCGGGATTTGCTTTCCGAGCCTCGGCTAGCCGCGATCGAGCCTGATCAACTTGGCCCTTCTCGCGCAATGTCAATATCGCCAACCGCTCCGCTGCCGCCGTGGCCGGCCCCACCCCGCGCAGCGCTTCCACCCGCCGCATCGCATCCTCGGCGTCACCTTGCTGAACGGCAAGCTGCGCCAGCCGCAAATCAATCGTCTCGCTCCGAGCATAGCCGGCCTTGCGCGCCTTCTCATACGCCACGCGAGCTGCCTCACCTTGCTTGAGCTCGAACAAACTCTCCGCTTCCAAAAAGTAAATCGTCGCCAGCAGCTCCGAGCCTGGTCCGCCCGCTTCGGCCTGCGCACGCAATCGCCCCGCGATCGGCGCGGAATCCTCGGGGTAGCCCGCCTGGAGTACCGACCACGCCGCCCACACCTGATAGCGAGGGTCCAAACGGTCGCCGCCCATGAGCTGCGCCTTCTGCAAACGCTGGCGACCCAGATTCGGCTCGCGGCTCAGGATCAACGCCACGCCATAGAGCGCCTGCGCCGTCGCGACATCATCCAGCCCGTCGGCTGCCATCTTCAGATGGCCCAAGGCCGATTTGTGCATTCCGATTCGATCCCCTTCAGCAATCACCTCGCCTCCCCCGGTTCCCCTCGCCATCGACTGCTCCAGTTCGATCACTCCCTGAAACAGGTGGCCCAGCGCTTGGAACCGAGGCGTACTGCTCGAAATCAGCTCGGCGATCAACGGTGCGGCTTTCGTGAATCGCTCGGGGTCATCACCCTCCGCCAGCGCCGCCTTGATCCCAATCTCTCGCAACTCCATCGCGACCGGCTGCCAAATCGCCGCCGAAGTTGCCGGCTGACTCAAGGCCTTTTGCACGACTTCCAGACACTTCGCTCGCTTTTCGGCGATCAACAGAAACTCGGCATACCCCTGATAGGGCCTAGGATCGTTCGCCCCGCCACCGGCGACGCTGGTCTCGAACGCTCGCGCCGCCGTCTCCGCGAGTCGAGCCTCCAGCGCCACGCAACGCTCCGCATCCACGCTCGAGCGCCGCGCCCGAACAAGCTGACGCTGTGCCGGCTCCAGTAAGCGGCTCACTTGCCGGGCCAAGGCAGGCGCATCGTGCTTCGCGACCAAAGCTTCGGCCGTGTCGCAAAGTGTTTCGACCCCTATGCTAACCGCGTTGATTCCCTCCGCGCGTTCCAGGGTCATCGCCTGCAGCCGAAGTCGCGCCAGCCCGTCCGGCACATCAGTTTCCACCCGGTCGCCTGACCGATTTTCCAGGATTTCCGCCAATCCCACTTCATCATTCGACGCCTGAGCAAGCTTTGCCCGAGTCCACGCGGTGCGCTCCCGTTTGGGCTCGGCTTTTTCGAGCTCCTCGATCAGCGAACGCGCTTCCTCCACCTTGGCCGGCCTCTGTTCCAGGCCGTCAATCGCCAGCACGAACGCCGCGTCGGTGCTACTCGGGTCAAGCGTCCTAAGCTCGGTCGCCCAGTGAACGGCGTCATCCCATTCCTCGTGGGCGAGCGCATCAGCCAACAGGACCCGACGCGGCTCAGCCGATTGTTCGGCCAACCGCGCTGCCTGATTCAGGGCATTGAGCCACTTGGGACGAAGCTTTGAGACCTGGGCCGCATCGCCGGCCATCCACAGCCGCAAGGTCTCGGCAAGCCCCAGTTGAATCTTGGCTGAGCGGGGATCACTTTGTAGTGCCCGTTCGTATTGAATCACCGCCCGATCATAGCGCTGGGCTTTCACCTCCGCCTGGGCAAGATTGACCAGGTCCTCGGCTCCTTGCTTGAGCAGAACGGTCGTTATCGCGAGCAGCCCCATCGCCGCCAGAACCACAAACAGCATCGTCAACAGAATCAACGGTTTCCAGCGAACGGACATCGGGCTTCCTCCTTGGGCTCGTTTACCGCGACCCGGCCCCCCCTCACAGTGGTCCTCCCGCCCTCAACCGTCTTGGCCGGCGGAAAAACCCAGGTTGGCTCAGGCATTCCGGACATCACCCCCGACCGGCCTTGGCAAGGCCAGCTCGGGTCGATCATCCGTTGTGTTGATTCGTCTCTAGGTTGTGTCGCCGAGGGCGGCGTGCGTCCTGAAAATAACAAAAGTTGACGAATCGAGGTGTGTGGAGTATCGCGAAGCATGATGACGTTAAGCCATTCTCCCCGACCGATCAAGCCCAACCCCGTCACCCGTGTTTTCGCCCTTTTCTCCTCGACTCGCCGCCAACAAAAACGTCGGGTTCACCGCCTGAAACCGTACCCGGTCAAGCTGCTCGATCCCCCGCGCCAAGTGGATATTCCAGAGTCGCACCTCGCCCGCCAAGCTCTTCAAGGCCTGCTGCGCCGAGACCAACGCGTCGATCGTCGCCACGTTGACCACCATAGTCCCCCGCTCGCGCAATCGACCATAGGCGATCCGCAATATCGAGGTCACCTGCCGTCCCGTACCAGCCACGAAAACCGCGTCCGGATCAGGTAGTTGCTCCAGACATTCCGGAGCCCGCCCGCAAACGCTCCGTACGTTGTTTACGCCAAATCGCTCCGCGTTCGCCTCAATCAGGGCCGCCTCCGAAGGGTCCGGCTCAATCGCGTAAACCAACCCGGGAGAGGCGAGCTGTGCCGCTTCGATCGACACCGATCCCGAACCCGCGCCGATGTCCCAGACTACTCGCCCAGGCCGCAAGTCCATCTGCGCCAGTGCGATCGCACGAACTTCCGCCTGCGTGATCAGGCCCCGCTTGGGACGGCTTTGCACGAACCGATCATCGGGATTACCGAACAACAAGAAACGCTCACGAGGCGCGGCCCGATCCGGCCGCCCGGGCGTTCTCACCAGAATCAGGACATGCAGCGGATCAAAGTCCAGTTCCGCCAGCTCCGAAAGCTCAGCCTGCGTCACGCGCTCGTCAGGCTGGCCCAGCTGCTCGCAGACGTAGGCCCGAAAATAGTCGATTCCCTGGTCAATCATCATCCGTGCGAGTCGTCGTGGCGGCAGGCTTGGCGATGAGAACAATCCCACTTTCTCCGCCGTCCGAATCCGATCCAGCACACGTTCCGGCCGCTGACCCTCAAGGCTGGTCAAATAGGCGTCGTCCCAGCTCTCCTTCACCCGCGCGAACGCTTGTTGCATGCTGCTAACGTGCGGCAACACCTCAAAAGATTCCTTGCCCAAGCGATCCGCGAGGAACCGCGTGATCCCAAAAAAGAGGGGGTCGCCGTAGCTCACCAGCACCGGATTTCGCGCACCGATCGCCTCCCGCACTTGCTCCACCGCCTCCTTCATATCAGCGGCCAGGACCACGCGCGACGCGCCCGGCGCGACGCCCTCCAGAAGCCTGAGAGTCGACCCCGAGCCCAATATCAGATCCGCGTGCTCAACACGCTGTCGCGCCGCGTCGCTCATCCCCACCGGCCCATCGTCGCTGATCCCCACGATCCAGATTTTCGACCCGCCCGATTCGTCCTTCATTAGCTCAACCGTCCTTCCGCTGCCCCGCGTTCCAGCAAGAATTCCGCCGCCATCTGCGTTAGCAATTCGGCATGCGTATAGTGCATCGGATGCCCGGCCAGGGGCACCACTTTCGCCTCTCCGCAGGGCAGCCCACGCACCAGTTCCTCATGCAGCAGCCGAGGAACAATTCGGTCCTCATTCCCTTGGATCACCAGGATCGGTGTTCGAATCGACCCCAATCTTGGTCGCAAGTCGAGCCGAGTCAGAAGCCCGCATCGGTGAGCAAGTCCCGCTATTCTCGTCCGCCCGTTATCCTCGACATATTCTCCCCAACGGCTCGCCATCGCCGTCGGAAAAACGTCCCGACTGTTCCACTCCAGGATCTTCTCGCGAAACGGCAGCCGTTCCACGGTTCCCGGTACCTGTCGACCTAGGCCCAACGCCATCCGCTCCGCGATCGTGTAGGGACGATAGGCGAACCCGCCCTGCAAAACGGCACGAGGAAATCGCTCCGGCCATCGACCCAGGGCACACAGGGACACCGTTACCCCAAACGAAATACCGAGCAAAAACACCTGCCCCAATTGAAGATGATCCAGCAATCCAACGAGATCCTCTGCAAGTTCGCCATGACCGATTTTCGATAACCTCGCTCCGTCCTCGGCATCCATGCCGGGATAATCATAGTGGATCGTGGTGAAACTCTGAGCGAGCCGGTTCAGCAGGAGGGCATAACTCTTGTGAGTCGCCGCGATCCCCGGAACGAGCAACAGCGGCGGGCCGCTACCCAGCCTACGGAAGTGCATTCGGTAATTCGGCCCCGCCCAAACCCCGACTTCCGCGGTGCCTTCATAGGCAGCCTGCTCGACACTCAGATCCGCGGGTGCCGGGCAGCGGGGGCGGGTGGAAGAGAACGAGGGTTCAGAGGTGGACATCACTTCGCGGGCCCGCCATTCGGTTCTCTCGTCGTTGACGACGCGATCGCATCGCATGATCGTAACTCCACTCCGCCCCGCCTCACCAGATGACCACTTCTGCGCTTGGTCTGGCCCATCCGCCACGCCTTTGGTAATCTCCCGTTTCGGCATGCGCCGGGGTGCGGGCCGGGACGCCCGCTTGCCGCATGAGATAGCAGGGAGGATGGTGTCTGATGCAGGCGACGACGCGGCTCTCAATGTGGGTCGGTTTCTTGACGGCGCTCGCGACAACGTGCGCCTACGCCCAGGGTGTCAGCCAACAGCCGGCCAACCGGCCCGCCGC
>JBGSYY010000304.1:0-4303 GCA_041750675.1 Isosphaeraceae bacterium
CAGGTGCTCGCCCGCTCGACGGGCATCGCCTACTGAGACCCCGATCCCGCCGACATCCCATTCGATCCCGACCTCCCCCGGCGTTACGATCTCCCCATGGAACTGACCTACAACTGCCCCGCCTGCCAGACCATCACCCACCGGAGCGATATCGCTCCCGAACAAACGCTCACCTGCCCAAGCTGTCCCAACACGCGAAGCATCCACGACGAAGCCTTCGGTCCCACCGGCGAGCTTGCCGCCTGTCCCTTCTGCGGTACCGAGGACCTCTACTTCCAGAAAGATTTCCCCCACGGCCTCGGCCTCGCCATCCTCTTCGTCGGCTTCGCCGTCAGCACGGTCTTCTGGTATTTCATGATGCCCCTGGCAACCTTCGCCGTGCTCCTTTCCACCGTCTTTCTTGACTGGTTCCTCTACCATAAGGTTCCCGACGTCACCATCTGCTATCGCTGCCTCTCGCAAATTCGCGGCGAGGGAAGCAATCCCGGTCGCCGCTTCCGCCCCTTTGATCTGGCCATCGGCGAACGCTACCGCCAGGAACGCATCCGCATCGAGGAACTCCGCGCCGGCACCCCCAGCGATCCACCCGCCTGAATCTCACCTACCGCACTCAAATCCGCTCGCCTGATCCAGGAGAGACCACCCAGCGTGGATGAAAAGCGTGCCCAGATTGCCGACGACCTGCGTGATCTGATCGGCGGCGATCTGAGCTTCCAACCTGTCGCCCGCGCCCCCTTCCGCTCCGATTCCGGGCTATTCGAGGTCGACCCCCTCGGTGTCGTCGCCCCTCGCGGCGAGTCCGATCTCCAGGCCCTGATTCACTACGCATCAGAGCATGAGCTGACACTCCACCCCCGCGGAGCAGGCACAAGCCTGGGCGGCGGTGCCGTCGGCGCGGGTCTCATCGTCGATCTCAGCCGTCATTTCCGAAGCATCGAAATCGGCCCGGACACGGCAACGGTCGGTGCCGGTGTCACGCTCGGCGTCCTCAATCGCCGCCTCCAGGCATTCGGACGCCGTATCGCCATCGATCCCCCGAACGCCGATGTCGCCACGATCGGTGGCCTGATCGGTGAGGACGACGTCGGCCCCCGCTCGCTCCGGCACGGCTCCTTCGCCGCGCAGATCCTCGCACTCCGTGCCTCGTTCATCACCGGCGCCGCCGCCTCCCTCCGCAACGTCCCACCCGCTTCCGGCGATCACGAACCGCTTGACGTCCAGGAGGCGGTCGCAAAGCGACTCCAGAATCTCAAGGCCTGGCATGGCGAGGCTCTCGCTCGCGCCCAACGCCAACTCGCCCCGCTTGGACCTGCGCGTGTTCTCGGCTACCGGCTCGAAGCCCTGGCCGACGCCGACGATTCCATCGATTTCCTCCGATTGGTCTGCGGCGCTCGCGGTACGCTGGTCATCGTCACCGAGGCCACACTCCGAACTCAGCCGATTCCGCCTGCGATGTCGGCCGTCTTCGCCCCGTTCCATCGACTCGTCGAGGCCGCCGACGCCGTGGGCGATGTTCTCGCCGCGCGAGCCATCTCCTGTGTGCTGATCGATAGCCGCGCCATGTCGCTCGCACGAGAAATGGAACCACGCTGGCGCGACGCCATGCCCCCGAGCGCCGAGGGCGGCCTGCTCGTGGGATTCGAAGGCGATGATAGTCGCGAAGTCGCCGACCGAGCGCGTCGGATGGTGGATCGACTCACCCAGCATGGCGCTCTCCCCGCCGACGCCCTCGAAGTCCACGACCGCCAGGAAACCCAGCGGTTGCTTGGCCTACGCCGATCGATCGAGCCGATGCTGATGAGGCCCGGCGGCATCGGACGACTCACGCCCATTGTCTCTCCCATCCAGGTCCCGCTCGATTCCCTCGCGAGTCTCGTGGTCCGCGTTCAAAACGCGCTGCGCGCCCGCGGCCTCACCGGCATGATCGACGCCAACGCCGGCCTCGGCCGCCTCGAAATCGGTGCCTTCCTCGACCTGGCGAACCCTGCGGATCGACTGCGTTGCGACGATCTCTCCGTCGAAATCGCCGAGATCGTCGTTAGTCTCGGCGGCCTTTTCACCCTCAACGCCGCTCAACTCAACCCCGCGCTTCTCCGCATCTTACCCTCAGACTTGCTCAGCTTGTCGCGTGAGCTCAAGGCCGCCTTCGATCCCCGCGGCTTGCTCGCCCCAAACCCGCTCCAGGGCGGCGACCGAGTTTCCACAAACGCGGAACCTCGCGCGATCCCCCTGGCAACCCAGGTCGATAGCCTCGTCGAGACCGATCAGGCCGGCACGCTCCATCTCCGCTGGATCGATAACGACCGCGCCACTCAAATCGCCGCCTGCAACAACTGTGGCGTCTGCCGCGACGAAGACCCGCTGGCCCGCATGTGCCCGGTTTTTCGAGCCACGCACGACGAATCCGACTCCCCGCGCGGCAAGGTCGCGCTACTCCGGCAAATCGCCGCCGGCCGGCTCGATCCCAGAACCTGGGGCGACGAGGCGGTGCGCTCCCAGGCCGAGGCGTGCGTCCACTGCAAGCTCTGCCAGTCCGAATGCCCCTCCGGTATCGACGTCTCGGGCCTCATGCTCGAAGCCCGCGCCGCGTTCGTCGCCAACCACGGCCTGACGCCCCAGGACTGGATGCTCAGCCGCATCGATATCTGGTCCGCCTGGGCCAGCCGGACGCCTCGCCTTTTCAACTTCCTGATGCGCTCCGGTGCGCCCCGCTGGATTCTCGAACGTGCTTTCGGCCTCTCAAGATATCGCGAACTCCCCATCGCCCCCAACCGGTCCTTCCTCCGCCGCGTCCGGCACCTGGGGCTGACCCGGCCTCAACCTCATCAAACCGGCCCCCGCGCCGCGTACTTCCTCGATTTTTTCACCAATCACTTCGATCCCGAGCTGGCCGAATCCCTGGTGGCCGTTCTGGGCCATCTCGGCGTCAATCTCTACGTGCCCCGAACCCAGGGCGGGAGCGGGATGCCCGCCCTCGTCAGCGGCGATCTCGACCGCGCCCGCGACATGCTCCTCAATAACCTCCGGGTCCTCAGCAACGCCGCCCGTGATGGCTACACCATCATCTGCACCGAGCCGACCGCCTTGCTCATGCTCAAGGAAGAAGCCGCCCGGCTGACCGACGACCTCGATGCCGCACTCGTCGCCGACAACAGCATGGACGCCAGCCAGTACATCGCCGGACTGCTCGCCCGTGGCGATGTGCCGCCACCGCACCAGCCCATCCACTCCCGAGTCGGCTACCACCAGCCCTGCCACCAGCGCGCACTCAAGATCGGCACTCCCGGCCTTGACCTGCTCCGGCTTATCCCCGGCCTCGACGTCGAATTTATCGACCGGGGTTGCTCCGGCATGGCCGGCATCTTCGGCCTCTCTTCTCGCCACTTCCGCGACTCCCTCCGCGCCGGCCGTCCCTTGCTCAGCCGCCTGGCCGAAGCCGATCTCAACGTCGGCTCAACCGAGTGCGCCGCCTGCCGCATGCAAATGGAGCAGGGGGCCTCCAAGCGCACCATCCACCCAATCAAACTGCTTGCCCTCTCTTACGGTCTCAACCCAGCGCTCGGCCGCCATCTCGTCGAGCCCAAGCCGCGGCGGACTCTTTCCAACTGAAGACCGGCCAACACCCAATCCGCACGCCAATCGGGTTGACGCCCTCATCGTTACCCGTTACCTTCCCCGCCGTCCCGCCCCGCTAGGCCTCCTCGGGCAAGCGTGCGCTCCTCAACGTCTTCTCCGACTGAGCCGACATCCCTAGACCCTCACCCGCACGGCAGACGCGACGACGCCGCAAGCCGTGGTCTTGGCATCCGGAGCGCGAGACCGGACCGGAGGTTCGACCAGCAAAGGTCGAGGCCGATCCGCGCTGTCTTCCCTGGTCGGGGGCTGTCGACGTGCGGTCTTGTTCGACTTCCATTCTCCGATGCGGCTTCGGGTGGCGCCTGGCCGTCTGGCTCTGCGCGCTCGTCCTGAGCAACTCCATCGGTCTCGTTCAAGCTCAAGACTCCGAACCCATCATCCTCCTGGCCGACGAGCTTCGGCACTGGGACCAGGACGGCTCGCGCTGGGTTCTCCTCGAAGGAAACGCCGAACTACGCCGAGGCGAGCGCATCGCTCCTCTCGGCCGACGTGTCCTCGCGCGGATGCGCACCATCTCCTCAACCCCCGTCCGCACCGCCACCATCGACTGCTTCGGCTGGGATTCCGACACTCTCGAAGCCGAGTCGCCTCGACTCAGCCTCGTCACCTCCCAGTCGGCCCGGCTCCGTTCGCGCACGCGCGGCAAGGTCACCGCCCTCGACGCGCC
>JBGSYY010000305.1:0-7244 GCA_041750675.1 Isosphaeraceae bacterium
ACCCCGCCCAGCAGCGGAAAACCCGCACTCGCCTCGGCCGCACGCGCCGGCGTCAGATGCAGGGCATCCACAAAATACGTGCTGGTCCAGTTGCCGAACGCCTCGCGCAGCAAGGTCATCAGCAGCGAGAGCAAACAGATCATCCAAAATATCGGGCTTCGGACCAGCGGGCCGAGCAGCGCCCGCGGACCACGCGGACGCGGGTCGTCGCCCTCGCTGCCATAAAGATTCTCACGAGCCACCGGTGGCTCGTCGAGTCCCCAAGCACGAGGAGACTCTCGCAAAAACGCGGCGGCCAGTAGGAATAGCCCGAACAAAATGCCCGCGTCGATCAAAAACACCGTGCGCCAGCCCAGCCCCGCGCCCAGCATCCGGCCCATGAACCACTTCGCCGCCGCATCGCCGAACAGGTAGCTCATGCTCAACAACGCCATCACCGCGCCGTAGACGGTCGGGGCAAACCAGCGCGAGGATATTTTCACCAGCCCCGGCCAGCCGATCGACTGCACGAGGCGGTTGCCCACCCACGCCAAGGTAAAAATCGGCAGCCCCCCACCCAGGGCGAAAAGCACAGTAAAAAGCACCGCGCCGCCCATCCCGATCAGAAAATTGGCCCGCCCGCCCAGCCAATCACCCAGCGAGCCACCGAGAAACTTGCCGACCGCATACGCCAAAGTGCCGATCGAAACAAACGCGCCAATGCGGAGCCGAGCGTCGGCGGTCGAAATCCGAAGGCCCTCAGCTAGCTCGCGCTCCAGCAGCGGAGTGACGACGGCCAGGTTCGAGCGACATAAGTAATATCCGCCATAGCCCACGATCAGCAGCGCCATCGTCAGGGCTTCGAGGCGGCGTTGCCGTGTGAGTCGGTCGACGAGCGTGGTAGACATCAGGAATGGTCGAGCGATGAGCGAGCGAAGGTCAGGCGGACTTGAGTGGGATGCGAGAAGATAACAGCTTCCTGTGTCCTGGGGGGAGAGACGTGATGGCGGGACGAATAGAACCAGTCGGCCTCGACGATCCTCGTATCGCCGCCTACGGCCGCGTCAAGACCACCCAGGAGGCGCGTCGCCAGGGCCTCTTCATCCTGGAAGGAGAAAAGCTCCTCGACTCGCTGCTGGCCAGCGAGCGGTTTCCCATCGTCTCGGCCTTGGTCACCGAGTCGTACGCCGATAAGATCGCGGCCAAACTGCCGGACGACGTGCCGACGTTCGTCATGTCCGAGGCCGATATCGGCGAAGTCGTCGGCTATCGCTTTCATCTTGGAGTCCTCGCGTGCGGCCTACGGCGGGCATGGCCGTCGGCCATCGAACTGACGCGCTCAATCGTCGATCGAGGAGCGGATCGGCTCACAATCGTCGTCTGCCCGGCCGTGCAGAATCCCGAAAACCTGGGCGCGATCGTCCGCCTCGCCGACGTCTTCGGTGTTGATTTCTTGCTCACGGGCGGCGATTGCCCCGACGTCCTCTCCCGGCGCGTCTTGCGGGTGTCGATGGGCACCGCCCTTCGCGTCCCCGTCGTCGTCGATGAGCAACTGGCGGAGACGCTCATCAAGCTCGAATCCGACTTCGGCGTCGTGCCCGCGGCAACCGTCACCGCCACCGACGCCGAAACCCTCGACGCCTTTCGTCGTCCCGATCGCCTGGCTCTGCTCCTGGGTAACGAGGCGCATGGCTTGTCAACCGAGTGGATCGAGCGGTGCGCCCGCCGTGTGACGATTCCCATGCGCCCCGGGGCCGAATCGCTCAACGTCTCGGTCGCGGCGGGCATCATGCTCTACGAGGTGATGCGAACGTCCGCCCACGATTGAAGCCTCAAGTGAACGGGTATAATGGTGTTAAAGTATTATAAAGAACATCAAGACAATATCTGACTCTTGTGCAAGCCCCCCCCCAATGATGCGGCGGCTAGACGTCGCCAGTCGACCCGGGAAAATGCCACCGAATCCCGAGCGATCTTGCTTGACATGGACTTGGATGTCCAATAATCTTGTTTTATTGCTTGCTCGCGAAGGGCAAGTCAGTCACCGGCTAGGAAAGCCCCAGGTTGACCCGCATGGGTCGGCGTGGGGTATTTTTTTGGGCTGAGTGAGTCGATCGTGCGATTGGTCCTGGCTTGCGTGGTCGGGGGGTCGCGGGGTCGAGAACACCCGGCGAGCGTTCCTCTCCCAGCGCGCCCGGGTCGCACCTTACGTGAAAACACACGCGCCCGGCAACGCGGGCCGTAGAAGGGCGAGAGCGCAACCGACAGAAACCAAGCTCGGGTAGACGAGCCAATCGTCCGGCCCTCCATCGCCGGCGAACCTACGGCGCAGCAGGGTATTCGCCTCTGTGTGCGTACCAGTTCTCCCAAGACACTGGCGGATCCAGCGCCGCCCCCATCGCGTGGGGCCTCAGAAGGATCCAGGCTCAACAACTCCGGGGCCAGATGAACAATCGATGAAGCCGAGGCGGGCAAGCGTTGCTTGTCAGGCCCTGTTATCTTGGACGCTCGACTTCGCGCGACCGCCAAGCAAGTCGACAATGCGGCGGATACGAGTTGGGGCGGGTGGTTGAAACCAACAAGCACAAAACAAAAGACCCACGGAGGCCGATCGTGAAACGGGCGCTGGTGACGATCGACGGTAATGAAGCAGCCGCGTATGTGGCGCATTTGGCGAACGAAGTGATCGCGATCTATCCGATCACCCCAGCCTCGCCCATGGGCGAACTGGCCGACGCCTGGACCGCCACCGGCCGCAAAAACATCTTTGGAACGGTCCCCACCGTCATCGCAATGCAAAGTGAGGCCGGCGCCGCCGGCGCGGTCCATGGCTCGCTCCAAACCGGCGCGATGACGACGACGTTTACGTCGAGCCAGGGCTTGCTCTTGATGATCCCCAATATGTTCAAGATCGCCGGCGAGCTCACTCCCACCGTCTTCCACATCGCCGCGCGGACCTTGGCGACCCATGCCCTCTCCATCTTCTGCGACCACAGCGACGTCATGTCCGTCCGCTCCACCGGCTGGGCCATGCTCTGCTCAGCCAGCGTCCAGGAAGCACAGGACTTCGCCCTGATCTCCCAGGCCGCCACCCTCGCCTCGCGCGTCCCCTTCCTCCACTTCTTCGACGGCTTCCGTACCTCCCACGAAGTCAACAAGATCGAGCAACTCACCGCCGACGACGTCCGCGCCATGATCGACATGGAGCTCGTCCGTGCCCATCGCGAGCGCGCCCTCTCGCCCGATCGCCCCATACTCCGCGGCACCGCCCAGAATCCCGACGTCTTCTTCCAGGCCCGCGAAGCCTGCAACTCGTTCTACGACGCCATCCCCAGCCTCACCAAGCAGGCCATGGACCGCTTCGCCGACCAGTTCGGCCGCCGCTACGACCTCTTCGAATACGTCGGCCCACCCGACGCCGACCGCGTCCTCGTGCTCATGGGCTCGGCGGCCGGCACCGTCGAGGAGACCATCGCCGCCCTCTCCCGCCAGGGCGAAAAAGTCGGCATGGTCAAGGTGCGGCTCTTTCGCCCCTTCGTGGCCGAAGCCTTCGTCCAGGCCCTCCCGCCCAGCGTCAAAATGATCGGCGTGCTCGACCGCACCAAGGAGCCAGGCGCTCTCGGCGAGCCGCTCTATCAAGACGTCCTCACCGCCCTCATCCACGCCTGGCCCGACGACCGCGGACCCATGCCTCGCGTCGTCGGCGGCCGTTACGGCCTCTCCTCCAAGGAATTCACACCGGGCATGGTCAAGGGCATCTACGACGAACTGAAAAAAGATCGGCCCCAGAATCCCTTCACCATCGGCATCATCGACGACGTCACCCATCTCAGCCTCCCCTACGACGACAGCTTCTCAACCGAACCCGACGACGTCATCCGCGCCCTCTTCTTCGGCCTGGGTTCCGACGGCACCGTCGGCGCAAATAAAAACTCGGTCAAAATCATCGGCGAGAACACCCCCCTCTACGCCCAGGGCTACTTCGTCTACGACTCCAAGAAGTCCGGCTCGATCACAATCTCCCACCTCCGGTTCGGTCCCAGGCCGATCGCCTCTAGCTACCTGATCAGCCGCGCCAACTTCGTCGCCTGCCACCAGTTCAACTTCGTCAACAAACTCGAAATGCTCGCGTCCGCCGCCCCCGGCGCAACCTTCCTGCTCAACAGCCCCTTCGGCCCCGACGAAGTCTGGGACGAACTGCCGGCCGAAGTGCAGGACCAAATCATCACCAAGAAACTCAAGTTCTACGTGGTCGATGCCCTCCAGGTTGCCCACAACGCCGAGATGGGCGGTCGCATCAACACCGTCATGCAAACCTGCTTCTTCGCCCTCGCCAACATCCTCCCCCGCGACCAGGCTATCGAGGAAATCAAGCGGGCCATCAAGAAAACCTACGGCAAACGCGGCGAAACGATCTTGAAGAAAAACTATGCGGCCGTGGACGGAGCCTTGGCCGCGCTCCACGAGGTCAAGGTGCCCGCCCAGGTCACGGCCACCCGCCGCCGCATCTCCGTGATGCTCAAGGCCGCCGACACCTTCATCGAACGCGTCACCGGCAAGATGATCGAGGGCCTCGGCGACCTCTTGCCGGTCAGCGCACTGCCCGTCGACGGCACCTTCCCCACCGACACCACCCAGTACGAAAAACGCTCCATCGCCATTGAGGTCCCCACCTGGGACCCCGCCATCTGCATCCAGTGCGGCCTGTGCGCCTTGGTCTGCCCCCACGCCACCATCCGCTCCAAGGTCTACGACCCCTCGGTTCTCAGCCAGGCACCCTCGGGATTCCAGTCCAAACCCTGGTCGGGCAAGGAATTCCCGGGTATGTCCATGACCATCCAGGTCGCCCCCGACGACTGCACAGGCTGCGGCGTCTGTGTCGACGTCTGCCCCGCCGTCAGCAAGGAAGTCGCCAAGCACAAGGCGATCAATATGACCCCCAAGGACGAGGCACTCCTCGCCCGCGAGCGGCCAGGCTGGGACTTCTTCCTCGAAATCCCCGAGGTCGACCGTACCAAGGTCAAAAGCGAAACCGTGAAAGGCTCGCAGTTGCTCCAGCCTCTCTTCGAATTCTCAGGCGCCTGCGCCGGCTGCGGCGAAACCCCCTACCTCAAGCTCATGACCCAGTTGTTCGGCGACCGCACCGTCATCGCCAACGCCACCGGTTGCTCGTCCATCTACGGCGGCAACCTGCCCACCACCCCCTACGCCAAGGACGAACACGGCCGAGGCCCCACCTGGGCCAATTCTCTCTTCGAAGACAACGCCGAGTTCGGACTGGGAATGCGGCTCTCCATCGACCAGCAAGAGGAATACGCCGTCACCCTCGTCAAGGCGCTCGCAACCGAACTCGGTGATGCCCTCGCCAAGGGCCTCCTCGAAGCGCACCAGGAAAACGAAACCACTATCGCCGAACAACGCGCTCGCGTCGCGGACCTGAAAAAACGACTCGCCTCGATCGACCGCCCCGAGGCACGCGCCCTCCTCTCCGTCGCCGATTGCCTCGTCCGCAAAAGCGTCTGGATCGTCGGCGGCGACGGTTGGGCCTACGACATCGGCTTCGGCGGCCTCGACCACGTCCTCGCCTCCGGACGCGACGTCAACATCCTCGTCCTCGATACCGAGGTCTATTCCAACACCGGCGGCCAGGCCTCCAAGTCTACCCCCCGAGCCGCAGTCGCCAAGTTCGCCGCCAACGGCAAAGCCATCGGCAAAAAAGACCTCGGCATGATCGCCGTCGACTACGGCAACGTCTACGTCGCCCAGGTCGCCATGGGCGCGCAGCCCTTGCAAACCATCAAGGCGTTCCAGGAAGCCGAAAGCTACCGCGGCACCTCCCTCATCCTCGCCTACAGCCACTGCATCGCCCACGGCATCGACATGTCCACCGCCATGTCTCACCAAAAGGAAGCCATGAACAGCGGCTACTGGCCGCTCTTCCGCTACGATCCCCGAACTGGCGGCAACGGCGCCCATCCCTTCAAGCTCGATAGCCGCAAGCCGACCCTCCCCTTCAAGGAATTCGCCATGAAGGAAGCACGTTACGCCATGCTCTCGCGTATCAATCCCGACAACGCGGAGCGCCTGCTCGGACTGGCCCAGCGCGATATCGACGAACGATGGCGGTTCTACGAGCAAATGGCGGGAGTTGAGCGAACCGTACCCGATCTGGTGCAGGAGTTCCGGGCATGAGCGTCGACCTGAGCACGCGGTATCTAGGCCTCGACCTGAAAAATCCGATCGTGGTTTCGGCTTGCTCCCTCGGGGGCAAGCTCGAAAACCTACGCCGGTTCGAAGACGCCGGCGCTTCCGCCGTCGTCCTGCCGTCCCTGTTCGAGGAACAAATCGAACACGACGAAATGGCCATCCACAACCTCTTCGAGTTCACCTCGGAGAAGTTCCCCGAAGCCCTCACCTTCTTCCCCGAGATCGACGACTACAAAACCGGTCCCGATACCTACCTCCGGCTCGTCGAAGACGCCAAGGCGGCCTTGCGGATTCCCGTCATCGCCAGCCTCAACGGTACCTCCACCGGCGGCTGGACCCACTACGCGCGACTCATCGAAGGCGCCGGGGCCGACGCCCTCGAGCTCAACATCTATCACGTCGTCACCGATCCCGAGTTGACCGCTCAGGACGTCGAGGAACGCTACCTCGATCTCGTCCATTCGGTCCGCGAATCCATCGGCATCCCCTTGGCCGTCAAAATCGGCGCGGCCTTCAGCGCCCTGCCCAACATGGCGCGCAAACTCGCCAACTCTGGTGCCGATGGCCTCGTCCTCTTCAACCGTTTCCTGCAGCCCGACATCGACCTCGAAACCCTCGAAGTCAGCCCCCACCTCGTACTTTCCACAAGCGACGAGCTGCGATTACCGCTCCGCTGGATGGCCATCCTGCGGCCCCAGTTGGAACTGTCCCTGGCCGCCTCAACCGGCGTGCACGCCGCCGCCGACGTCGCCAAACTCTTGCTCGCCGGTGCCGACGTGACCATGGTCGCTTCCGCCCTCTACAAGCACGGCCCAACCCACCTGACCACCCTGCTGGAGGGCCTCACAAGCTGGCTCACCGAAAAAGAATACGAGTCGGTCGGTCAGATGCGCGGCAGCCTGAGCCAGATGAACGCCCCTGAGCCAGACGCCTTCGAGCGCGCCAACTATATCAAAACGCTGATCCACTTCGGCGACTTCGGAGCAACAACATGAGCGACCCCACGCCCCCCGCGGGCGGCGGCAAACCCGCCGCCCCCAAAGGCTCCTCCGTGCTCT
>JBGSYY010000306.1:0-4805 GCA_041750675.1 Isosphaeraceae bacterium
GTAGTAATCGCTGATCCCCAGGTTGCCCTTCCGGAATGCGTCGGCGATGGCGGCGGGCACTTCGGCCTCGGCCGAGACGAGCTTGGCGCGATTTTCCTGAACGCGAGCGACGAACTCTTGTTCGAGCGCGACAGCCGCGGCGCGGCGTTCCTCGGCCTTGGCGCGGGCGACGCGAACGTCGGCTTCAGCCTGGGCTGCCTGAAGATTGGCTCCGATGTTATCGCCGACGTCGATATCGGCGATGTCGATGGAGAGAATCTCGAAGGCAGAGCCGGCGTCGAGTCCCTTTTCCAGGACGCGCTTGGAAATCGAGTCAGGGTTCTCGAGTACGGCTTTATGGTTCTCGGCAGAGCCGATGGTGGTGACGATGCCTTCGCCCACGCGTGCGATGATCGTTTCCTCGGTGGCACCGCCGACGAGTCGGTCGATGTTGGTGCGGACAGTAACGCGAGCCTTGACTTTGAGTTGGATGCCGTCCTTTGCGACGGCATCGATGGTCTGGCGGCCCTTGCTCGGGTCGGGGCAGTCGATGACCTTGGGATTAACACTGGTCTGCACGGCCTCGAGGACGTTGCGACCGGCGAGGTCGATGGCGGAGGCTCGCTTCCAGGTGAGCGGGATATCGGCACGGTTGGCGGCGATCAGGGCGCGGACGACATTGGGAACGTTGCCGCCGGTGAGGTAATGAGCCTCGAGGGCCTGGCGGGTGACGCCGTCCTTGTCGGAGAGGCCAGCCTGAACGGCCATGATCTTGGAGCGAACGATGATGTTTGGGTTGACCTTGCGGAAGGTCATGCCGATGAGGTCGAGCAGGCCGATGTTGGCCTGGGTCGTTTTGGCTTGAATCCAAAGGTTGAAATAGCGTGTGAAGAGGATGAATAGGAGCAGAAGCAGGAGGATGAGGAATCCACCGAGGATCATGAATGGGGCAGTCCACTCGGTGGGTACTTGAGCCAGCATCGGCGCGGTCATGGACAGGGAACCTCCGAAGTTGTCCGCGGATGGCCGGACATCGGCCGTGGCGGCAGGATAATCACTCAAAGAGAGTTGGAGTTGGTTTCATCAAAAGCCGGGATATCGGCGATCCGCACGAGCATACGGCCGCCCCGGATTTCCAATGCGCGGACGAGGGTGTTGGTTTCGACGGGGCCACCTTCGGTGATGGCTTCAAGGCGTCGCCCCTCGAAGATCACGACGCCAGAGGGTCGGAGCGGGGTAACGGTTCTACCTAGTTGGCCAATAAGGTGGTCAAGAGACCAGCCGCGGCCGTCGGGATTCGTCTCTTCGGCCTCGGCGGGGGGGAGAAAGAGATATTTCGCGACGGGCGTGTGAGGCCATAGGTAAATCGCAAGCATAACGACGGGCGGAAGAAGCACGCAGACCGCGATCAGAAAGAACCATCCGAAGGCGGTTGTCGTGAAGGCGAGATAGATGCTGGTGAGTAAGAGTCCGATGGCGAGAACGCCGATCAGGCCGCCTGAGGGGACAAAAGCCTCCGCAACGACCAGAATGAGAGCACCGAAGAGACAGAGGCTTGGCCAAACGAGTTCAAGGCCCATCAAGTATCCCCGAGGGTAGACAAAGGTGTCTTCACCCTATTGTATGGCACCCGCCCTCGTCTGCCAGTGATTTGTCACCGGCAGTTGGTGGGATTGAGTCAAGCTGGGGTGTAGCGGTCGGCTTCGTCGTCTGGCGGTTCAGGCGGGCATTTTCTGGATGATGACCGTGGAGCCGCGGACATCGATCACCTCGACCGAGGTATTTGCCTCGATGTAGACGCCTTCGGCGGCGACGTCGGCGAGATACTCGCCGAACCGGGCCTTGCCTGTGGGTCGGCAAACGGTCGTGGTGACGCCGCGTTCACCGAGCAGGAAGGTCAGCGGGCCGTTCGGGTCCAGGTCGGGCTTTATCGGCGCACTGCCGGGGATGTCGGCTTGCTGCGGCACGAGGATCATGTGCCGAAAGAAAGGCAGCGAGGGGAGGAAACGGCCGAGGATGACCGCGCCGACAATGACGGCGAAGAGGGTGAAGGTAAGGCGCCCGATCGTCCAGGCGAGCTGGCGGAACTCGTATTCCTGAGTGGGCCAGACGAATGTGTGGCTGGCCATGACGATGCTGGAGAGGATGAGCAGGATGCCGGTCACCCCGAACACACCGAAGCCGGGAAAAATGAAAATTTCCAGGAGGACGCCGATCAAGCCCGCGATGAAGAAGAGAATTTCGAGTTGATCGGCGGTGCCGCCGAGGTAGTGGCTCCAGAAAAAGAGCATGAAGCAGAGGGCAGAAATGATGGCCGGCAAGCCGACGCCGGGGAGTTTCAGTTCGAGAATGAGCATGAACAGGCCGACGAAAAGGAGCAGGCCGGTGACCCATGAGGAGTTGAGCAGGGTGACCAGGGAATCGACCCAGGTGGGTTGGTCGAGCCTGGGGGATTGCAGATTTTGGGACTGGAGCCAGTCGTCGAGACTGGGCGCGGAGCGGGCGGCGAGGCCGTACTGCTTGGCACGCGTGGAATCGAGCGTGAGCAGCTCGCCAGCCGGTTTGATGGTGCCCTGGGAGACGAGCGTGGCGGCGTTGGCGGCTAGCTCCCCGGAGGTGACATACACGACGGCTCCGCTGCGCTGATCGAGCGCAGCGAAGACTTCAAGGTCGGGGTCGACCATGGCGCGAGCAAGGATGCGGGGATGATTCTTCTGGGCGGCCAGTTCGGCCGCGCGGTCCGCTATGGGCAAACGCTTTTCCAAGGGGAGTGGCTCACCTTTACCGTCTCGACCGAGGATCTGGGCAACGTCGCCGATCAGGGCGTCGTCGCGGATCACGATCTCGTCGCACGCCAAGGGGATGAGGGCGGCTAGGCCGACGGCGCGATCGGCGATGAACGCAACGGTTTTCACTTTTTGCGGGTCGAGACCGGCGATGGCCGTGGTGATGGCGTCAATCGCCTCAATGTCGCCGCCTTCGCTGTTGATTCGAAAGATGAGGAGATTCTCATTTTTCTCAGCCACGGATTGACCGATCCGCCGTTTCACATAAGCCAGCTTGACGGCATCGATCGGGCCTTCAATGGCAATTACCACGGGGCGAATTTCGCCTGGGGAGCCGGGGCCTGCGAGATCGGCCTCGAGGTCATAGGCGGAGATCAGCTTGGCGCGTTGGTCGATGACCAGGCTAGCGATGGAGAGGTTACGAGCGCGATCGGCGGTGAGCACGCCGGGAGGGCCGTCGTTCCAGGCTGGAGCGTCGCTCACTACCTGATTGAGGCGGCGAAACTCCTCCAGTTCAGCGGCGGGGACGAAAAATACTTTGCCGTCGCCGGTGCGGACTTCGCGAAGATTGAAGGAGGGATCAAGCATACCATTCAGAAGGCTGACGGAGCGGCCTTTCCGCGCTGCGACCGAGCGAATGGTCACTTCGGCAACTGGGCTGATGGCCTGGCCGTCGGGAGTGATGGGGCCGAGTGTTGCCCCTTCTCCGAGCACGATTTCGTCGCAGGCCAGGATGGGGAGCACGCCATAGCCGGAGACGGAACCGGGGACGTAGGCAATGGTTCGTTTTGCGCCAGCGAGCGAGGTGGAAATCTCGTCGGCGAGGCGGCTTGCAAGGTAAAGCTCCGTGTTGGACTCAGTACGGGCGGGAGCGAACTCAAAGACGAGAGTGGGCTCGATTCGACGTTCGGCCATCGTGCGGAGGAAGGCTTGGGCGGAGGAAACGATGCCGTTGACGGCGGCGTCAGTAAGTGGGGAAGGGACGGCGAAGAAGCGAGCGGGTTGACGAGTGGGGGCGTTTGCCGGAGGTTGGTCGGGCGCTTGAGCGGTGGACGCGCGAACGCCAGATACGCATGCGGCGAGCAGCCAAGCGAGCAAGATCAAGCGAGACTTGAACGAACGCGTCATGAGTGAAGTTCCGACCTTCATAGGCGTTCCACGGGGAGTGCCACGGAAGCGGTGGGACCCTCCCTGGTCCGTCAGCTCGGAACGAGGCCGATCGCGCGGGCCGTAGGCAAGCACGCGGGAGCCCGCTTCCGTAACGGACGCGGGTATTATAGCGCGGGTGGGGATGGAGCGTCAAAATTCCGAGGGCGAGGGGACGGGGGTCAACGGCGTCCGGCTGGTTGAGAAGCAGCCGGCCGGGCGGGCCGCGCGGCCACGGGATCGGGAGCCACGGACTCGCGAGGAGCAGTCGCCGAGTCGGGGTTGACGATCACCTTGTAGCCGTAGCCTTCGAACTTTTGGGTCATCTTTTCGCCGTCGTAATTGGCCAGGTTACCGGCGGGGTTGCCTTCGCCGTTGCGCTCGACGGATTTGAAGATGAAAGTCTTGGTGTCCTTGCCGTTGGGATGGAAAAGCTGTAGGGCCTGGGGCAGGAA
The DNA here is from genome assembly GCA_041750675.1 of Isosphaeraceae bacterium. Lineage (GTDB taxonomy): Bacteria > Planctomycetota > Planctomycetia > Isosphaerales > Isosphaeraceae > BPJS01. Next base: position 4,367 of record JBGSYY010000306.1, read on the forward strand.
GGACTTCTGATCGAGCATGACCAGGGCCTTGCTGAATTCTTCGAGGTCGATGGCCTCACGGGGAATGATCTCGATGATGTACGTCGCGGCCTTATCTCCCTGGGCGGGGCGTTCTTCGAGAAGTCGCCAGGTGTAGCGGCGAACGGCTTGCTCGACTCGCATATTGAATAGGAAGGGAAGGGGGCCTTCCTCGATCGCGCGTCGGCGTTCATCTTCCGCCAAGGGGTAGACGAAAACCTGTTTGGTCGGCCCCAGAAATTGGAAGACCTTGGTTCCGGAGCAAACAATACGCTGGCTGAACGCAGGCTTGGGGCGGTCCTTGAGCACTTCCTGAAAGTCGAGACACGCGAGGTTCGGCTTACGGAGAAGGGCCTGACCTTCGTAAACCTTGGGCTCCACCAGCGCGGGCGAGCGGTCGGTTCGAGTGAACTGGGCGTAA
>JBGSYY010000307.1:0-5846 GCA_041750675.1 Isosphaeraceae bacterium
GAACGCCGCGTCACCGCCGTCCTCGACCTCACCACCACCGAACTCGCCGACGAGATCGCCGGCGGCGTGATGTCCGCCGGGCCAACTCGATTGCATGCCGCCATCGCCGCTGGACTGCCCCAGGTCCTCAGCGTCGGCGCCGTCGACATGGTCAACTTCGGCCCGCCCGATACCGTGCCCGCCGCCTATCAGGGCCGTCTCCTGCATCGCCATAATCCGCAGGTCACCCTCATGCGAACCACGCCTGACGAAAGCCAGCGCATCGCTCTCCGCATCGTCGAGTCACTCACCCCCGCCCGAGCACCGACCATCCTGCTCCTCCCACGTCTCGGCGTCTCAGCCCTGGATGCCCCGGGACAGCCGTTCCACGACCCAGCCGCCGACGAAGCCCTCTTCACCACTCTCCGCGACCGACTCGCCAATCACGAGTACGTCAGGGTGGTTGATCGGCAAGAGCATATCAACGATCCCTCCTTTGCCGATTTCGCCGCGTCAACACTCATCAAACTCATCGCCGCCGCCGGATCGACCCACAACGAAAGGGACCCATTGTGAGCGACGCCGCCAACTCCCCCTGCGACCCTACCATCCCCCCGCTCGATCCCTTGCCCAAAGAATGGTTTTCCCTCGGCCACGCATTCTGGAAGACCGCTCACGAACGTCCCAACGCCCCCGCCTTGGCCGATAGCACCGGCGCAGCTCTCTCTTACAACGAATGCCGCCTCCGCGCCGTGGCGCTCGCCCGCGTGCTGAACCGGACGCTCGGCCTAGCCCAGCACGTCGGCATCCTCATGCCGCCCACCGCCGCCGCCGCAATCGCCAATATCGCCGTCACGCTCCTCGGCCGTATCCCGGTCAACTTGAACTACACGGCCACCGATCCCGTCATCAACGCCGCCATCGCCCAGGCCGGCATCACCCACACCATCACCGCGCGCAAGGCAATGGCCAAGTTCGGCCTCAAGCCTGATGGCAAGTTGCTGTATCTGGAAGACGTGCCCAAGCAGGTCCATCTCTCCGACAAACTGCTCGCAGCCGCCTCGCGCTGGCTCCCGCTCGGCCTGCTCTCGATCTGGCTACCAGGCCTCGGCCACAACGCCCTCGATGAACCAGCCACCATCATCTTCACCTCCGGCTCCACCGGCGACCCCAAGGGCGTCCCCCTCACCCATCGCAATGTCCTCTCAAATGCGCTCGCCATCGACCAGCACGTTCGCCTGCTCCCCGACGACGTGGTCTTGGGCATCCTGCCCTTCTTCCACTCCTTCGGATTCACGGTCACGCTCTGGACCGTCCTCTCTCTCGGCAAGAAGGGCCTCTATCACACCAATCCGCTCGATGCGCGAATCATCGGCAACCTCTGCCACGAGCATCACGCCACGGTCATGGCCGCCACTCCGACCTTCATGCGCAGCTATCTCCATCGCTGCGATCCGGAGCAGTTCGCCACCCTGCGCCTGCTCATCCTCGGTGCCGAGAAGCTCAAGCCCGAGCTGGCCGCCGAGATCGAGAAAACGCTCAAGGTCCGACCCATCGAAGGCTACGGCTGCACCGAGACCGGCCCCGTCGTCGCCGTCAACGTCCCCGACAAAGTCCGCATCGCCGGCGGTAGCGAGGCCAACGGATATCGCCTCGGCACAGTCGGGCGGCCCTTGCCAGGCACGCTCGTCAAATCCGTCGATCCCGAAACCGGCGCCGATCTCCCTCGAGGTCGCGAAGGCATGATCGTCGTGAAAGGGCCTCAGGTCATGCACGGCTACCACAACCGCCCCGACCTCACGTCGCCCGTGCTCAGCGACGGCTGGTACACCACCGGCGATCTCGGCTACGTCGATCCCGACGGCTTTCTCGTGATCACCGACCGCCTCAGCCGCTTCTCCAAAATCGGCGGCGAAATGGTCCCACACACCAAGATCGAGACCGCCATCGCCGAAGTCCTCGGTGAAGACGCCGCGACCGGACATCTCGCCGTCACGTCGTTGCCCGACCCTCGACGTGGCGAGCGCCTGGTCGTGGTCCACACGGGACTTCCCATCGAACCGCGCGAGATCGGCAAGCGACTCCAGGCCAACGGCGTGCCCCGGCTTTGGATTCCCTCCCCCGACGATTTCGTCCACACGCCCGAGCTACCCATCCTGGGCACAGGTAAGCTCGACCTCCGAGCCATCCGCAAAATCGCCGCCGATGCTCTGGAAAGCTCTCCCACAGCGCCCCCTCCCTGAGCATTCCGAAACGGGCCCCTGAAGTCGTCCCAAACCGGCTTTCGTGGCAAACCCTCTCGCCCAGACTCGCCTGAGTAGAAATAATGAAGCAGAGACTCCTTTTTCTCCCGACGCCCCGGTAGCCGAATGAACATCGTCCTCGAAGTCATCGCGGGTCCCCATCTGGGCCGTGAGTATACCTTCGATCGGCACGCCACATTCACCGTAGGCCGTTCGCACGAAACCACATTCCCCGTCCCCGACGACGCCTATTTCTCTCGAAATCACTTCTTGATCGAGTTTAACCCGCCCCTTTGCCAACTCAAGGACACCGGCAGCACCAACGGCACCAAGGTCAACGGCCTCCGCGTCGCACAGGTCATGCTGCGCCATGGCGATGTCATCTCGGCCGGTAAAAGCTCGTTCCGCATTCGGGTCGACGGCACCCACGACCAGATCGGCAAGATCCGCTGCAACGTCTGCCGCGCCGCCGCCGGCCCCGATATCGCCGTCAACGCCGATCCCGACGAGGAAGGCGAATTGACCTGGATCTGCGAGCAATGCAACGCACAAAGCCGAAGGTTCCCTCCGCCCCCATCCGGCTACTGGATCGAATCCCGCATCGGCGGCGGCGGAATGGGCGAGGTCTTCAAGGCACGCCATCTCGCCACCGGCCGTGTCGTCGCCATCAAGATGATGATCCCCAGCACCGCGAGCAGCCCACGCGCCCGCTCCTACTTCCAGCGCGAGATGAGCGTCCTTCAGGAGCTCCGTCATCCCCACATCGTCGAGTTTCACGAGATGCACGAAGCGCTCGGCATCTTCCATCTCGTCATGGAATACATCGACGGCGAGGACGCATTCGCCTGGCTCGACGGCTACAAAAACCGCCCGCCCATCCCCGGCGTTGTGGAAATCGGCATCCAACTCCTCTCAGCGCTCGGTCACGCCCACGCGAAGGGCTTCGTGCATCGCGATATCAAGCCCACGAACCTCCTCCTCACCGGCCTCCGCGAACGCCCCTTCATGAAACTCTCCGACTTCGGACTGGCCAAAAATTTCCGCGACAACGGAGGTTTCACCGGCCTTACCCACCAGGGCGACGTCGGCGGCTCGGTCGGTTTCATCTCGCCCGACCACATCCGCGACTTCCGTGATGTCAAGGAGGCCGCCGATATCTACAGCGCCGGAGCGACCCTCTATTTCCTCCTCACCGGCGAGTATCCGTTCCTCGACTTCGATCCAGGCTCGGCCAACGCCTACGCCATGATCCTCGAACACCCCTGTATTCCCGCACGAGTACGCCGCCACGACGTCCCCGAGGGCCTCGATCGCGTCCTTCGCAAGAGCCTCGAGAAACACGGCCGCGACCGCTGGCGATCCGCCGAGGCCATGGCCGACGCCCTCCGCCCCTTCACAACACCCGCAGCCCCTCGCCCCTGATCTCTCCCGTTCGTCTCCCGCTTCTGTTACGATTCCATGATCGGTCGACTGCCTCCCGTCTTTCGTCTGGCGACCTCCGAGACGTTCGCTTCGTTCCGCATGGTATTCTCGGCTGCCATTTTCGGCCGCTTACTCCCTGTTTCGCTCGTTAGACGTGCTTCGGTATTCCTCCCTTTCGGTCCTCTTGGTTTGCTCCATGTCGTTGGGAACGGTCACGATCACCGGTGTCGGACTCATGGGCGGCTCGCTCGGCTTGGCGCTCAAGTCGCACGGCCTCGCTCGCCGAGTGATCGGTCTGGGTCGAGACACCGAACACCTGGAAGTCGCCCTGACCCGCCATGCCATCGACGAGGCAACCGTCGATCCTGCTCACGCCTATGCCAACTCCGAGCTTGCCGTCATCTGCACTCCCGTCTCACGAATCGTCGAGGATGTCACACTCGCTTTCACCCACGGCCCGGACTCGATGGTCGTCACCGACGTCGGTAGCACCAAATCCCGCATTGTTCAGGATCTGGAGCGAAACGGTGTCGGCGAGGGTCGATTCGTCGGGGCTCACCCCGTCGTCGGCTCCGAGCGGTCAGGTGTGCATCATGCCCGCGCCAATCTCTACGTGAATGCCCCCTGCGTGTTGACCCGAACACCCACCACCCGGCTCGACGCCTACCATAAGGTCAAGCAATTCTGGCAAAGCGTCGGCTGCCGTACCTGGTTTCTCGACCCCGCCGCTCACGACCTCGCGCTCGCCCGAGTCAGCCACCTTCCCCACGCGATCGCCGCCGCTCTGGTCCGTTCCGTCACTCGTGACGACTCGCGATTGGCCGGCGGAGCCTATCGCGACGGAACCCGCGTCGCCGCCTCCGACGGTCACCTCTGGACCGACATCTTTCTCGACAATCGAGACGCCACCCTCGACGCCATCGATTCCTTCTCCGATCAGCTCAGCCAGTTTCGCGCCTTGCTGGCCGCCGGCGATCGAACGGCTCTGCTCGACTGGTGGCGCGAAGCACGGCTCCAACGTCATGAGTGGAACTGGAACGCCCCTAGAGAGCAAACGACCGACGAATCCGACACAGACCAATGCCTTCTCCAGGAAGGCGACCTCACATGACACAACCACGCCTCTGGCACCTCCAGCTTACTCCCGCTCCAAATGCCACCGATCACGAAGGTCGCAGAGTCCTCCAGGAGGCCCAGGAGCTTCACCTTCCCGGCCCCTGGTCCGTCCAGGCCAGCCGTGGATTTCTGATCGAGGGCATGGTCTCCCGCGAAGATGTGCTGCAAATCGCCCGCGACGTCCTCTGTGATACCGTCGTCGAACAACCGCACGTCGATTCGTGCGGCAACGACGCCGATCCTCCCGACTCCAAAGGCTCCACTCTGATTCACGTCATGCCCCGCCCCGGCGTGACCGACCCCGAAGGCGAATCGGCCCTCGCCTTGCTCCGCGAATTAGGCCATCCCGTCGATCAGGTCCGCACCATTCGCACCTATCACGTCAATGGCCCCGCGCACGCTCTCCCCGACCTCATCCGTCGAGTGCTCGCCAACGACGCCGTCGAGACCACCATTCAAGGCCCGATCCCCTTCGATCGACTCGGTCTCGGACACCCCTACGAATTCCGCCTCGTCCGCGTTCCCCTTCGGGGCCTCGGCGACAAGGAACTGACTCGAATCAGCCGCGAAGGTCAACTCGCCCTCAACGTCGACGAAATGCGTGCCATTCAGGCCCACTTCGACGCCCAGGACCGCGATCCCACCGACTGCGAACTGGAAACCATCGCCCAGACCTGGAGCGAGCACTGCTCCCATAAAACTCTACGCGGCCAGATCGACTTCGACGGCCAACACATCGACAACCTGCTCAAGCAAACCATATTCGGAGCCACCCGCGACCTCGATCTCGACTGGCTCGTCAGCGTCTTCGCCGACAACTCCGGCGTCGTCCGCTTCGACGACCAGCACGACGTCTGCTTCAAGGTCGAGACCCACAACCACCCCTCCGCCATTGACCCCTACGGCGGAGCCAACACCGGCATCGGCGGCGTCATCCGCGACCCACTCGGCACCGGCCTGGGCGCCAAGCCCATCGCCAACACCGACGTCTTCTGCGTCGCACCACCCGACACCCCCGACGAATCGCTCCCGCCCGGCGTACTTCACCCCCGCCGCGTCCTCCGCGGCGTCGTCGCCGGCGTCCGC